>CACWLT010000168.1 GCA_902761695.1 uncultured Ruminococcus sp. | reverse complement strand
CGAAAACGACGTCGTCAAACTTCACCTCGCCGGAACCTACGGGGATCTCCTCCGCATCGGGATCCTCCTGGATTTCGCTTTCCGTGTCCAGAAGCTCCAGCACCCGGTCCGCGCAGGCCCCGGAGATGTGGATGTCCTCCGCCAGCCGTGCCAGAGTGGAGAGGGGGGAGTAGAACAGGGAGAGGTACATGAAGAACCCCACGATATCCGCCGTGGACATGGTCCCGCGCATGGCGAAGACACCGCCCACCCCCAGCACGATGATGGTGCCGATGGAGGTCATGAACTCCACTGACGGGTGGTACATGGCGGCGTAGAAGTTGGCCCGGATGTTGACCCAGGCGTAGTGCTTACAATAATCCTTGAACTTGAGGGATTCCGACTCCTCCTTGCCGAAGGCCTGAATCTCCTTCATGCCCGAGAGGTTGTCCTGCGTGTGGCCGTTCAGGTCCGCCAGCACCTCCTGGTTGATCTTGAAGAGGGGCGCCACCTTCGTCACGAAGATCCGGGACAGCCAGACGATGACCGGCACCGGCAGCATGGTGAACAGCGCCAGCTTCCAGTTGATCCGGAAGATCATCACCGCCACCCCGATGATCACCAGCAGATTGGAGGAGAGATCCGGGATGGAGTGGGCGATGAGCAATTCCAGCTGGCGGGTGTCGTTGATCATCCGGGACATGATCTGCCCGGTCTGCTTGTCGGCGAAATACCGGAGGGACAGGCTCTGGAGCTTGTCGTAGCACATCCGGGTCAGGTGGGCCACGAAATTCCACGCCGCGATGTGGGCCTGCCACATGGCGAGGAACCGGAACGCCGCCCGGAGCAGGTACGCCCCCAGCAGGATCCCCCCGTAGGTCAGGAGCAGCCGCACGGTCAGGGTGTCCGGGGAATTCAGGGCCGCGGTCAGCTTCCGCACGGTCTCCGGCGTCACCAGATTGAGAAGGGACGCGCAGAGCAGGGAAACCACGGTGATCCCCAGATTCGGCCACCAGGGACGGGCGATTTTCAGCATACGGCGAAACATAGACAAAACCCTCCGCCTTTTCGCAAAATCCACTTCATTTTAGCACAAGGGGCCGGGATTGGCAAGGGAATTCTGAAAAAAGAGGCGAATCTGAAATAATGCGGGTGAACAAAAAGGACGCCGTCCCCGCTGACCGGAGATGTGCGTCCGTGTTTTTGTGTTCCGAAATGTGTTTATCTGTTCTCGGGCCTGAAAGGCAATCTGACTAAGGCGTGTGAAGAAACAGAATCTGAAAAGCCGCGCTGTACGTTACCCCGTGCTGCACTTTGAGAAGGAAGCTGCACCAGTGCATTTAAAAGTTCTTGCCGAGCAGCTTGCTGCTCCGGGTTTCTTTCAAGAAGCCGCATTTCCCCTCTGCCCTGAATTCAGCCTCACTGATACATCTTCGCCAACCCGCCCTCGGCCGTTTCCCGGTAGCGGAAGTTCAGGTCCCGGCCCGTCTCGTACATGGTGTGCACCACCATATCGAAGGAGATCTTCCGCGTCTCGGAGAGGAAGTTGGCCAGGGACAGGGCGTTGATGGCCCGCATGGCCGCCACGGCGTTGCGCTCGATGCAGGGGATCTGCACCAGCCCGCAGATGGGGTCGCAGGTCAGCCCCAGGTGATGCTCCAGCGCCACCTCCGCCGCGTATTCGATCTGCCCCACGGACATCTCGTGCAGCTCGCAAAGCGCCGCCGACGCCATGGAGCAGGCCGTGCCGATCTCCGCCTGACAGCCGCATTCCGCGCCGGAGATGGAGGCGTTCTGCTTCACGATGGTGCCGATGAGCCCGCCCACCGCCAGCGCCCGGATGATCTGCCGGTCCGGGAAGCCCTTCTGCTCCTGCATGTACTTCAGCACCGAGGGCAGCACCGCGCAGGAGCCGCAGGTGGGCGCCGTGACGATGGTGCCGCAGTCCGCGTTCTGCTCGCTGGCGGCGAAGGCGTAGGCGCAGACGATCCGGTTTTCCCGGGTGTTGGCGCTCTCGTCGATGTGCCGCTGGTTGTAGAGGTACTGGGCCTTCCGCTCCACGCCGAGACCGCCGGGCAGGGTGCCGCGCTTCATGAGCCCCTCGTCGATCTCCCGCTTCATGGCTTCCCATATATCGTACAGGAATTCCGCAATGCCCTCCCCCTCGTGCTCGAACACGTAGTCAGACAGGCGGATGTTCCGCTTCAGACAGGATTCGGCGATGGCGGAGAAGGTGGAGTCCGTGTAGATCTCCGGCGGGGAGTACTCCGCGGCCCCCTGCACCACGATATCGCCGCCCCCCACGGACATGACCCGCATTCGCCCGATCTCCGCGCCGTTTTCGTCCAGGGCAAAGAGCTCCAGGGTGTTGGCGTGGGGCAGGGGAATGGAGCGGTCCGTGTTGAAAATCACCTCGCAGGGGATCGGAGCGAAGGTCTCGGTGACCGCCGTGTCCGTCCGGTGTCCCTTGCCCGTCTCCGCCAGGGAACCGTACAGGATACACCGGTAGGAGGCGGCGTCCGGATGCTTGGCCCGGAAGATCATGGCGGCCTTCTGGGGGCCCATGGTATGGGAGCTGGAGGGACCCCGCCCCACCTTGTAGATTTCGCGGATCGATTTCATGCTGTCTCCCCTTTCATTGTCGCGGTCCGTCTTTCATCGGGCTTTCTGTCACGCTTTGGTACTGTAGCCTTCCTTTTCCAGCCGTTCGTAGAGCGCCTTCGTCTTTTTCTTCTTCCGGAGCACGGGCACGTAGATCAGGGCGCCCACCAGCAAAATCACCGCCGCCAGCAGTATATAGTCCACCCAGCCGGGCACGGATTCGCCGAAGAGGACGCTCGTCGCGTGGAACTTGGCCAGGCCTTTCGCGTGAACGGCGTTCTCCCCGTTGTAGGAGCCGCCGCCGAAGTCCAGGTTCTTGATCTCCAGATTCTTCGACACCAGAGCCGGGGAGGACGCGTCGATGTCCACCGTGGCCCCGTTGACGATGAGGGACTGGGAGGCCTCCACCGGGGTGTCCGCCGTAAAGGTGCCGCCCAGAATGTTCACGCACCGCCCCTGGATGGCCTTTTCACCGGCCGTGATCTTCATGGATTTTCCCACGAAGGAGAAGTCCGCCGCGTCACTGTAAACGCCGTACTTTCCGCCCGTGACGGAGTAGTCCCCGCCGATGAGACGGATCTTCTGGGTCCGGTCCTGGGTGATGAGGTAGATGCCGATCTCCCCGGCGTCGACGGTCAGGGAGCCCGAGCCCTTGAACACCACGGTCCCCGCGCAGGACAGGCCGTATTTCGAGGACTTCACATAGTTGTCGCCCTCCAGAATCACGGTGCAGTCCTTGGGCAGGCGCAGTCCGTAGGGCTCCTCCGTCTCCACCCGCATGCCGGAGAGGGTCAGGGTGTCGTAGCGGTTGGCCCAGTCGTAGCCGGGACCTCTTTCGTTCTTGTTGGCCGCCGCGATGTTGACGGTGGTGGTGATCGTCTGGTTGGCGGCGGAGGCGGGGACGGCGGCAATGAAGAGCGCGCAGAGCAGGAGCGCGGCCGTAAGGAGGGTGAGGGTCCGTTTGGTCGTATTCATGAAAATGCCTCTTTTGGTATTGAAGGTAAGGGACTTACGAAAGATATTCCGCCGAAAGGGGAAGGCGCAGGGTCAGGGCGAGGCCGACGCCGCAGAGCGCGTACGCCGCCGTGAAATCGGGAACGTTCCCCCGGGTCAGACCGATCCACAGAGCCGTCAGCAGCAGACAGGCGGCCGATCCGAACAGGGACACAAGGACGCGCACGATCCGGAAACCGTCCCCGCTCCGCCGGCGGTGCTCCCCTTTTTTCTCCGCCCGGCGCAGCAGAAGGGAGAGGGCGGGGAAGAGGAAGGACGCTGCGAAAACCGTTCCTGCCGTCAGTCCGTACCCGGTGAGAGATGCCCGGGCCGTCTCCGGAACGGATTCCGCGCCGCAGCACCGGATCAGGCACAGTCCGGCGGCGAGCAGAATGAGTGCGGCGCCCGCAAGACCGAGGATGAGGTTCACCCTCCTGATCCGGGGCGTCCGCTTTTTCTCCCCGTACACGGTCAGGGCGGCCAGGGCGGCGGACAGGAGCAGCGCGGCGGCAGTCATTCCACGATCACGTCGTCCAGCGACCGCTTCGGCACAAAGTGGAGCCCCGCCTTGTCGCGGAAGTAGTTCGTGGAGCCGCCCTCGGGGATCTCACAGAGAAACACCGTCTCGTCCGGAACGCCCAGGGCGATGAGGAGCATGGGGGAGAGCTTCTTCGGGATGCGGAGGGATTTCGCGGTCTCCTCCCGGTCGAAGGCTCCCAGCATGCACCCGCCGAAGCCCTGTTCCGCCGCCATGAGCAGAATGGTCTGGGCCGCGATGCCGCAGTCCGTGTCCGCGCTCTTCGGCTCGGCGGTGACGGTGGTATCGCAGCAGATCAGGATGAAGGCCGTGGGATGGTGGCCGTCCGGGGGCAGCTTCACGTCCGGCAGAAGCCCCGCCCAGTGGGTGAAGCCGAGAACCTCCTCCACCTCCTCCGGCTCGTATACAAGGCGGTATCTCAGGGGCTGGCGGTTCACGGCGGAGGGGCAGAGGCGGGCGGTGTCGATGAGGTCCAGAAGGTCCTCACGCCCGATGCGGCGGGATTCATCAAAGGAGCGGTAGCTCCGGTTTTCGATCACAAGATCACGGATCATGGCTGGTTTTCCTTCCGTTCGGAGTCTGACTCGATTTCATTCTTATCCATTATAGGCGATGCGCGCCCGGAATGCAAGGCGAATTTGTGAAGTTTTGCGGATTCGCCCGAAGTTCTTGACAAAGACCCCCGTTTGCTTTATACTGAATGGGATCGGACGGATATACAACTGTCATTTCCCATCCTCTCCCGGAAGAAAGGATTTTTTAAAATGAAGCTGAACGAAAAATTCAACCTCTACGGCATCGACGACGAGAGGCAGAGACGGGTGCTTTTCCCGACCCGGGTGGTCCTGACGAAGGGCAATGTCCGGGGAGCGGAGCACCTCACCGCCTATAAGCCCGCCCAGGTGGCCATCTACGGCTATCACGACCAGTGCGTGCTGGACAACCGGGGCTCCGGTGAGAACGCCGCCGTGCTGGTGGATTTCGGACGGGAGCTCCACGGCACCGTCACCGTCTCCGTCTGGAGCATGAACGGCTCCTACGCGGACTTCACCGTCCGTCTGGGCGAAAGCGTTTCCGAGGCTCTGCATCCCATCGGCGACAAGAACGCCACCAACGACCACGCCAACCGGGACATCAAAACCGGGGCCGGCCCCTGGTCCTCCAACGAGACCAACGAGAGCGGCTTCCGGTTCGCCTACGTGGAGCTGACCTCCCCGGACATGTTCATGGAGATCCGCTGCGTCACCGCCACCCTGATCTTCCGGGACATCGAGTACCGGGGCTCCTTCGCCTGCAGTGACCCGCTTCTGGACAAAATCTACGACACCGCCGCCTATACGGTCCATCTGAACATGCAGCGCTATCTCTGGGACGGCATCAAGCGTGACCGCCTGGTCTGGGCCGGGGATATGAACACCGAGGTGGAGACCATTCTTGCGGTCTTCGGCGAGAACGAGGTGGTGCCGAAATCCCTGGACCTGGTCCGGGACGTGACGCCGACCAGCGACTCCATGAACGGCATTTCCGCCTATAACCTCTGGTGGATCCTCTGCCACGAGGCCTGGTACCGGGGCACGGGCAACCACGCCTACCTCTCCGCCCAGAAGGACTATATCCGGGCGCTCCTGGAGCGGTATTCCGCCTACGTGGACGAGAACGGCTCCGAGACCCTGCCCGCCGGACGCTTCTTCGACTGGCCCACCGCCAGCTATCCCGACGCCACCCACGCGGGCCTGCAGGGACTTCTCCGCATGGCCCTCATCGGCGGCGCGAACATCATGACGGCGCTGGGCGAGAGCGACATGGCCGAGACCTGCTTCCGCACCGCCGACCGCCTGCTTGCCCACGTCCCGGCCTACGGAGACTGGAAGCAGCCCGCCGCCATCCTCGCCCTCTCCGGCATTGTCGACCCGAAAACGGCTTTCGATTCCTGCATCGGCAAGGGCGGCGCGAAGGGCCTCTCCACCTTCCTGGGCTTCTACACCCTGAGCGCTGCCGCGGCGGCCGGGGAATACGAAGCGGCTCTCGGGATCATGCGGGATTACTGGGGCAGGATGCTGGAGATGGGCGCCACCACCTTCTGGGAGGATTTCAATATAGATTGGGCGGACGGAGCCACGGGCATCGACAAGGTGGTCCCCGAGGGCGGCATCGACATCCACGGCGACTTCGGCGCGCACTGCTACGTGAAGCTGCGCCACAGCCTCTGCCACGGATGGGCCTCCGGACCCGCGCCGTATCTGGCGAAGACCGTGCTGGGCCTCAC
>CACWLT010000167.1 GCA_902761695.1 uncultured Ruminococcus sp. | reverse complement strand
CATCCCCTGCCCGGGCATGACGCTTGAGAGGGGACTGCGGATCTCCGGGAACAGACGGCTCATCGTCAACGGGGACTATCATCTCTGAGCGGCGCTTCTTCATCCGCTCACCGTTGGCGCGGGGAATGAAAAAACGGCCGTCCGTCACGGATCCTCCGCCGGGGAAAATCCCGGTCTGGAATCTGTGACGGACGGCTTTTCACGTTTGACGGCGAAATCCGGTCAGTTTCCGGCGAGCTTGGCGTATTTTTCGTTCAGCTTCCGGATCTTCACCTGGGTGATGTTCTTGAGAGACTGGAGCGAGGACGCCGCTGTCATTTCGTTCTTCTCGATGAACTTGGAATGGAAGGACGAATTGCCGTACTGGTCGAAGAGCATGATCTCAGGTACGAGCACCGTCTGGGACTGGAGGATGATGCCCACCATCTCGGAGGAATCCTCGTCCCGGACGTATTTGTTCTGGAGGCCGTTTTCGATGTAGGCGGGCAGGGAGGTATTATAGGCCTCGCAGGTCAGCGCCTCGAGAACCGCTCCCGCCGTTTCCGCGTCCGGGCAGGTGATGGGAATGACGGGGCAGCAGGCGTCGTAGGTGCGGCTGTAATACCGGCTCTGCTCCTCGGTGTACTTGGGCAGGGGGAGCACGCCGAAATTGAAGTCCACCTCCCGGTACTGGGTGGTCAGCATGTCGAATTTGGTCATGGCGAAGAGGGCGTGCCCCTTGAAGAAGCCCGGCATGGCGTCGCTGTCCAGCGCAAAGGAGTGGAAGAGGTCATAGGAGAGGGCCAGGCAGTCCAGAAGCCCCTCCGAGTAGCCGTAGATCAGATAATTCTCCTCGTCCTTGGTGATGATCTCCTGTTCGCAGCCGCAGGCCACCAGAACGCTGCACCATACGTTCTTCACCGGCATATCCACCACCAGACCCCACTGGTCCTTTCCGTCCCGGCCGTTGTTGTTCAGGTCGGAATAGCCGGCTTCCGCCAGGGACATGAAGCGGTCGAAGGTCCAGGTCCCCTCCCGGACGGCGTCGTACTGGGCCTCCATCCCCATGTTCTCCGCCAGATCCAGATTCATGACCAGGATGGCGGTGTTCTGGTTGGCATACAGGTTCAGGGGGCAGAAGGCGTACCAGATCTTCCCGCCGATGTTGTAGAGACCGGTGGCCTCCGGGAGCCAGTAAGGAGCCTCCATGTCGAGGTACGGGACGTCGCTCAGGGCGTAGAAGGAGCCCTCCTGGATCTGCCCCATCATGATGTAGTCCTCGTTGGTCATAAAGCTGTAGTTCCGGTCGCCGGATTTGATCAGGTTGCGGACCTGGGCGTTGAAGTCGTAGGGGGAGGTCTCCCCGAGGATTTCGCTGATGTCCGCGTTCAGCCGCTCCTCCACGGTGATTTCCGTGTTGTACCTCGCATCGTTGAGCATCTCCCCGGTGAAGTCCTCCACCAGGTTGCAGGCGAAGGGCGTATAGGGATTGGTGAAGAAGACGGTGGAGACGCCGCCGAGATCAAGGCCCTCAGGGAGGCTGTCGCTGACCCGCTGCGGGACGGTTTCGGGGGCTTCGGTTTCTCCCGCATCCTCGGCCGCGCCGCCGTCGGTCGGGGAAGGGGCCGTGTCCTGCGCGATGTCCGGGGCTTCGGTCTCCCTGCCGCCGGAGCAGGAGGCCAGCATGGCGGCGCACAGGAGAAGGGAAAGAAAGGCATTATATTTTTTCATCGTATGGCTCCCTCGTTCAAAGAGGATCCTGCCGTCATTATAGCACGGGAAAAAAACGGATTGCAAGGGAAATCCGACGGTTTTCCGCAAAGTCGGGGCTGACTGAGAAGAGGAATCTTGACTTTTTCGCAATGACTATTTATAATGGAATGACGATGAATGAACCCGTCCCTGTTTTTCGGACCGATCAGGAGGACCGCCATGCTGAAGATATCCGCCCGTTCCGTTTTACGCGCGCTTGCCTGTCTCTGCGCCGCCGCGCTGGCCGCCGGATCGCTTTCCTGCGAGAGGAATGCGCCCGCCGGGAAAACGGAGATCCCCGTGCAGTCCGACGCGCCGGAGGTTATGCCCGGTGAAGAAGCAGCGCCGTCCGATACTGCCCGGATGAGCTTTCCGGAGACGGAGGCTCCCCCGGATTTCGTCATGCCCTCCGGTCTCGTGCTTTTCGTCGACGGCAGCGCGCGGGAAGGGGGAAGCGGCGGGGAATCGGATCCGTTCCGGACGCTCCGGGAGGCGGACGAGGCCATAGCCGCGTTGAACCGGGGAGGCGGACTTCCCGAAGGCGGAGTCGCGGTCATCGTCAGGCCGGGGGTGTATTATCTGCCGGAGGGCTTCTCCCTCAGCGGGGACGGTGCGCGTGGGACGGAGGCCTGCCCCATCGCCTATGTGTCGGAGGAGCCGCGGGGCGCCCTCATCACCGGAGCCGCGTCCGTTTCCCTGACGGATGGGGAACCGCTGAACGAGGCGGAGCGGGCGAGGATCCGGAATCCCGGGGACGCGGACAGGATCGTGAAGATCGACCTCACACGATACGGCAAGGATGCGGCCGACTGGGGGGAGATGTACGCGTACGGCGCTTACGGCTACGGGTGGCGGTTCGGCGGGGGGAGCGGAAAAGCCCCGGCGGATTTTTACCTGAACGGGAGGCGGCTGACACCAGCCCGGTATCCCAATGACGATTTCACCGAGGTGGGAAAAGTCGTCTCCGCAGGCTCGGCCGCGAATACGGCGGAAGAGGATCCCGAAGGCCCGACCTTTGCCGTCCGGAGCGACGTGCAGGAGCGGATCCGGGGATGGGCGGGCACGGAGGACGTCTGGGCGTTCGGGTACTTTATGTACGACTGGGCGGACGCGGCCAATCCCGTGAAGTCCGTCAGCGAATCCGGCGGGGAGATCACCCTGGGCCATCCCGTATTCTACGGCATCGCGGAGAATCAGCGGTATTATCTGTTCAACGTCTTTGAGGAGCTGGACGCTGAGGGGGAATACTACCTCGACAGAAGCAGCGGAATGCTGTATGTCTATCTCCCGGACGGTCCGGACGGGGCGGAGCTGACCATGGCGGATTCCGGCGCGCCTCTTTTGTCCGGGAACGCTTCCTGTCTCACCGTGAAGGGCTTCCGGTTCGCGGGATCCGGGGCGTCGGCCGGGATACAGCTCGGCGGGGATCACATCCGGGTGGAGGACTGCGAGGTATCCGGGATCCGGGGTGTCGGGATGCGGCTCGACGGTACCGATATAACGGTGCTCGGCTGTGAGATCACGGCGGTGGGGGAATCCGGCCTGCGTGTCAGCGGCGGGAACAACGCCCTGCTGGAGCGCTCCGGCAATCTGATATACAACAACTATGTGCATGGCTGGTCGGAGATCGTGCGGACCTGCCAGGACGGGATCAACGTCTCCGGCTGCGGCAATACGGTGGCCCACAACCGGGTGTCGGACGCGCCCCATCAGGCCATCGGGTGGAACGGCGCCTATACGGTCATCGAATACAACGAGGTCAGCAATGTGTGTTATGAGACCTCGGACTGCGGCGCGCTCTACGCCGGACGGAATTTTGTGTCCTACGGGAGCGTCGTGCGGTGCAACTATATCCATGACATCGGGGAATCCGGGAATCTCTGCGTGGGGATCTATCTGGACGACGGCATGTCCGGGCAGACGGTGTGCGGCAATCTCATCGTCAACACCGCCCGGTACGGGATCCTCGTCGGCGGCGGACGGGACAACACCATCCTGAACAACGTGATCGTGAACGCCCACCGGGACGCGATTTACCACGACGCCCGCCTGCGCGAGGGGGAGTTCGAGGGCGGATGGTACGGCACCATGGCCTCCCGGGGAACACAGTTTACGGAGATACTGGGGATCTGCCGGGGGGAGATGTGGAGGAACGCGTTCCCCATTCTTTCGGAGCTGATCATTCAGTCCGCCGGCGAGGATAAGGACAATCCTCTTCTGGCCTGCAATCCGGCGGGGAGCATCATCCGGAACAACGTTTATTACCGCTCCACGGGAGGCAGCGCGGACACCTGCTTCTTCGATCCCTCAGTCGCGGATTTTTCCGAGGCGGAGGACAATATCGAGGGGGACTGGAGCGCGGATCTGCCCGGCGGGAAGAGCGGGGATTATCATATGCCCGCGGACGCTCCGGTTTTCGATCGTCTGCCCGAATTCGGCGCTCTCCCCGTGGACGACATGGGACAGCGGGGATGAGCGGAAAAACTTCGCTTCGGCGATGGACAATTCCTGCGGATCGCGCTATAATGGACGCAATAAAATAAACGCCTATTATTTTTTAGGGGGGACTGATTAGGAAAAACAAGCGCATGTTATCGATGCTGCTCGCCGAGCTTCTGTTCCTGTCCGCCTGCGCGGGGACACCGCAGAACGCGGAAGAGCCGGAGACCGCGTCCGCTGAGATCGGCGCAACCGCTCCCGAGGAGGCCGCTGTGCCCGAGACGGAGCCGGAGCTGTCCGACGCCGTGCCCCAGAGCCTGGATTTCGGGGGAGCCGATTTCGTCTTCCTGGCCAACTCCATGTACGGCGCGCCCTCTCTGGTGGAGGGGACCAACGGGGAGGTCTTCAACGACGCCACCTAAGCTCTACACCGAGGACCGGCTGAACGTGAATATCTCCGAGGTGCTGAACGGGTCCATGCTGACTGCGCCGGACCTGGACAAATCCGGGGCGGTACAGGAGGTCATGTGCTGCGCGGGCTATAAGACCATGCTTCCCGCCTATATCGATTCGGCCATGAAGAACAAGGTCGCCCGGAACCAGGAATCCGCCGACGCGATCCAGATCATCTACAACACGCGCACGCTCGACCTCGCCAAGCTGTATCTGCCCACCTGCTTTGACACCAGTATGTATTCGCTTCTGCGGTCGGGCAAGGGCGTCGTCTCCTCGTTCGAGAAAAAGCGGAGCAAGATCGAGGACGCGCTGCAGAAGGTGATCGGGGCCTTGACGACGAAAGCGTCCTGACGGGATCGTTCTGCCGAAATCGTTCGGACGGATAAACGGGCAGGGCAGGATTGTCCGCCGAAACGGGCGCGGGCATCTTGACCTGTCCGGATTTTTGTGCTATAGTGAGGCTGTAATAACGTTTACTGTCCGGGAACCGGGAAAAATGATTTGGTTTGATTGGCTTCGGCGGATACCGCGCGGTCCGGCCGTTCTGCTGCTGTGCGCGGGGATTCTTTTCCTTTGGGGCTGCAGTCCCCGGGGGAACAATGAGGACACGGCCCGGCCCGCCGAGGTGTCGGAAGAAGGCGGCTCACAGGTCCCGCAGGCTGAACCGTCGCCATCCGGGGAGCCTGAGGGGGCGGTCGACGTCGATCCGGCGGCATACGCGGAGCTTGTGATCTCGAAGGTCTACGGCAACGGCGGGAGCGGCTCCGGGGTGTGCCTCTGCGGCTTCATCGAGCTGACGAACACGGGAGCGGAGCCCCTTGCGCTCGGCTCCCTGGCTCTGTACTACCGGGGCGGGACAAATCCGGCTTACACCTCGTTCCGCCTGCCCGACACTACGCTCGGCGCGGGAGGGAGCTTTCTGATCCGCTGCGCGTCGGCGTCAAAGGGTTCTCAGGGGACCGGCTCCGGGAGCGCTGTCTTCCGGCTCGATGCCTGGGACGCGGAGTGGGCCGTCACGCCGGACAACCGGGAATTCGCCCTGGCGCTGGCACCGGCCGGGCTGAATCCGGACGCATCGGTCCCGCCGGAGGAGCTGCCCGGGCGGATCTCCCTGTTCGCGGCGTCGGAGGACTATCACTTCGACACGGCCTATGTCTCCGGGCTGAACAAAAACACCATGGCAGCCCGCACCGCCTTGAAGCAGGACAGCGGCTATTATCTCCAGGATCTGACGAAGGCCACGGCGGAGAGGCTGGAGCAGCTCGCCCCCGTCACCATGGCCGGAGAACGCGCCGTGATCGCCGGGTCGGGACTGGAAGAAGTGACATTTTCCCACGCCGCCGGTTTTTACACGGAGCAGATCGCCCTGACCCTGACCGCCCCCGCCGGGTTCGACACGATCTATTACACCACCGACGGCTCGGATCCGGCGTCCTCCTCCGCGAGAAGCCGGTATACCAGCCCGATCCTGCTTGCCGACACAACCCAGAAGAAATTCGGGGACACCTATAAAACAGGAGTGAGATATCTCTCCAACGTCGCCGCCTCAGCGGACCGGATGATCGGCGGGCACGTCATCAAGGCCTGCGCGTACAACGGCGAGCGGTACACCCCCGTTTACACGAATTCCTATTTCGTCAGCCCGAGAATGGAGGAATACGGCGTCACGGTGATGTCCGTCTCCCTCGGGGTTGAGCAGATGTTCGGGGATCCCGGCTTCTACCACAATTTCAATCCCTCCTCAAACGACCCCAAACGTGGAGCTGGCGGCGAGCGGCCACGGCTCCTCCGGCACGGGCATGAAGTCCATGAAGGTCTTTTACAAGGGCTCCGAAAACACGGAGGGGGGCACGGACGCTCGGCTCCATTACGATCTCTTCGGCGGATACGCGGTCAACGCGAAGGGGCAGTGCATCACGGACTTCTCCCGCCTGGTCCTGCGGAATTCGGGCAATGATCACAAGGTTTCCTACATCCGGGACGCCTACATGCAGCGGGTGAGCCGGGAGCTGGCGGCGGACACCATGGCCTACGCACCCGTTCTGCTGTTTGTCAACGGGGATTTCTGGGGCGTCTACAATGCCCGGGAGCGCTACAGCGGGGATTATGTGGAGTCCCACTACGGCATAGAGAGCGATAACGTAGCCCTGATCGAAAGCGATTATTCCAAGGTCCACACCAATCAGAACGCGAAGTTTATCGTCACCTCCGGGCTGGAGGACGACGCCGACGACTTCAACGAGCTGGTGCGGTACATCCGGAAAAACAGCATGAAAAAGCAGGAGCACTATGACTACGTGCGCGCGCGGATGGACATCGATTCCCTCATCGATCTGTTCGTGTCGCGGCTCTATTTCAGCGCGCTGGATTTCCCGGGGAACAACATCAAGGTCTGGCGGAACCGGGCGGACAACGATCCCTCCGGCGCGGACAACCGCTGGCACTTTGTCCTTCTGGACATGGACATGGGCCTTTCGTTCTACAAAGATGCGAACAGCACCACGGAGACCTCCAATTATTTCAGCTGGCTGGATTCCGAGGGCACCGTCGCCAGCACCATTATGCACAAGCTGCTGGCCAATCCGGATTTCAAGGACCGGTTCCTGGTCCGCTTTTACCGGGTGCTGAACGAGGTGTACGTCCCCGCGCGGCTGGATGAGGAACTGGGCAGGATCACGGCGGAGAGAGCGCCCATCGAGAAGCTGCAGACCCTGCGGTGGGGGGCCAGCCTGAACACCTACCGCGATTCCGTGAACGACATGCGGCAGTTCGTGGAAAGGCGGAACAAGTACGCCCTGCGCTTCCTCTGTTCGCATTTCAAGATCACGGAGGAGGAGCTCAGGATCGGCGCGACGCGCGCCGTTCGGGACCTCGCCGCAGGCGTTGCGCACGAGATCGGAAACCCGCTCAACGCCCTTTCCCTGAACCTCCAGCTCATAAGGCGCGCGAACGGCGACTCGGAGGAGATCGAAGAATGCATACGGCAGGTCGAGCGCCTCTCCGGCATAATCCACGGCTTCCTCCAGGCGCTTAGGCCGTCGAAGCCAAACCTCGTGCGAGGCTCCGTCGCAGACCCGATCAACAAGTGCCTGACGGCGATGAGGCCGCAGTTCGAGGAACGAAGCGTGTCGGTCACGCTCAACCTGCCGAGTGCGCTCCCTTCGGTCGCGCTCGATCCCGCGCAGATGGAGCAGGTGTTCTTCAACCTCCTCAAGAACGCGCTGGAGGCGCTGAGGGACGGCGGGTCGATCGACATATCGCTTTCCTCCGACGACAACGACGTGATAACGACGGTGCGCGACGACGGGCACGGGATGTC
>CACWLT010000166.1 GCA_902761695.1 uncultured Ruminococcus sp. | reverse complement strand
CCGCACTGAAGAATTTCGGCGTGACCTTCCTGATATCGGTCCTGCTTTTCGGCGTAATCGCCTATTTTGCCACCCTGTTCGTCTCGAGCACGGTGAACAGCATACTGGACGACGAATCCAATGAACTGAACGATATCATCTCCTCCGAGGGGCTTCCGCCGGAGGAAAACCAGGCCCACGAAACCAACCCGGGCACCCCGGCCGGGGAGCTGCCGGAGGGGGAGAGCTTCAACTTCCTGCTGGTCGTCACCGACTACCGGCCCGATCTTTACGACAACTACCGTCCCTCAGCCGAGACGGTGAGCGCCATCGCGGAGGGGCTGGAAAACGCCATTCCCACCATCGGCCTGCTCTCGGCGGACTTCCGGGAGATCAGCGCCACGGCCATCGTACTGGTGCGGGCGGACCGGGACAAGCAGCAGTTCGTCTACACCTACTTCACGCCGGAGATGCAGGTCTACACCCCGAGCGGGTTCCGCACCCTGTCCGAGGTCTACCGGCTCTACGGCATCGGCAATCTCGCGGAATCCGTCAACGCCATGACCGGGCTGAAGGTCCACTACACCGCCGTGCTGGACGGGTATCACCTGGACGAGCTGGCGGAGCTTCTGGGACCCGTGACGGTGACCCTGCCCCGGGACATCTACTTCGACGGGAACGAATACAACATGAACTACGAGACGCTGGCGGAGCGGATCGGCAACGACGGATATCCCTGGACGGAGCACATCCCCAACACCTGGATCATGGGCGCTGGGGAGAACGAGCTGGACGGGGAGAAGCTCTACACCCTCAGCATCGTGAAGGATCACACGGAGGCCGACCGGGACGCCAAGCAGAAATATACCGTAGACATCGTCCGGGCCTGCATGGATAAGCTGACCGGGGCGGGGGAGGACGCCGGACGGATCCTCTTCGAGCAGCTGGTGACAGAGCGCTCCGGCTGGATCCGCATCGAAGGCTACGAACCCACGGAGGAAGAGCTGGCCGCCATGAACGGGGAGACGGAAGCCCCGGCGGACGGCGCGGAAGAGACTGAGGCCTCAGAGCCCGTTCCGGTCGATCCCGATCTGCCCTTTGATCCGACGCCTATGGAAAATCCCGGCATTCCAGGCGGAGAAGCCGGAGGAGAGGGCGGGGACAACGCGGAGGAGACCCCGGAGACCGAGGAGGAGGAGACCGCTCCCCTCTGGATCATGCCGCTGGAAGAGCCCCAGACCTGCATTCTTTCCACGGACTGCACCACGGACGCGTTCATGTCCCGCTTCGAGATGCTGGACGCTGCGGACGACTTTGAGAGCATCGTCATCACCTACCCCTGCACCTACGTACCGGCTACCGAGGACAAGAGCGAATTCTACACGGTCCGCCTGAAGGACGGTCTGGATACGTTCCTGCCTTACCGGAGCTCCGGCAGCGCGGACGGCGGAAAAAACTGAATCCCGCCCGTCCCTTTATACACGATCCACAACTCATCATACACGAAGGAAGGTATCATCAATGCGCATGTCCAACGAAGCGAAAACCATGGACAAGATCGTGGCTCTCTGCAAGAACAGAGGCTTTGTGTTCGCCGGTTCCGAGATCTACGGCGGCCTGTCCAACTCCTGGGATTACGGCCCTCTGGGCGTTGAGTTCAAGAACAACGTGAAGAAGGCCTGGTGGAAGAAGTTCGTCACGGAATGCCCCTACAACGTGGGTCTGGATTCCGCCATCATCATGAATCCCCAGACCTGGGTGGCCTCCGGTCATCTGGGCGGGTTCTCCGATCCCCTCATGGACTGCAGAGCCTGCAAATCCCGTCACCGCGCGGACAAGCTCATTGAGGACTACGCCTTCCAGAACAAGCTGGACGTGAATCCCGCCGGGTGGACCGACGAGCAGATGAGCGCCTACATCGCGGAAAACCACATCAAGTGCCCGGACTGCGGCGCCGAGGACTTCACTCCCATCCGCAAGTTCAACCTGATGTTCAAGACCTTCATCGGCGTCACCGAGGATTCCTCCAACACGGTATACCTCCGTCCCGAGACGGCTCAGGGCATTTTCGTCAACTTCAAGAACGTGGCCCGGACCACGAGAAAAAAGCTGCCCTTCGGCATCGGGCAAATCGGCAAGTCCTTCCGCAACGAGATCACTCCCGGCAACTTCGTGTTCCGGACCCGTGAGTTCGAGCAGATGGAGCTGGAATTCTTCTGCAAGCCCGGCACCGATCTGGAGTGGTTCTCCTACTGGCGGAACTACTGCGCCGAATTCCTCTACTCCCTGGGCATGACGAAGGAGAACATCCGGCTCAGAGACCACGATCCCGAGGAGCTCTGCTTCTACTCCAAGGGCACTACGGACATCGAGTTCCTCTTCCGGCGAATCCATGGAGTACTTCGACGCGGAGACCGGCGAGAAGTTCATCCCCTACGTGGTGGAGCCCTCCCTCGGCGCGGACCGTGTGGCCCTGGCCTTCCTGTGCGACGCCTACGACGAAGAGGTGGTTGATCCGGAGAAGAACGACGTGCGCGTGGTGCTCCATCTGCATCCGGCGCTGGCTCCCGTCAAGGCCGCCGTGCTTCCGCTGTCCAAGAAGCTGTCCGACAAGGCGGGCGAGCTCTACGCGGCGCTCTCCAAGAAGTACAACGTGGAATTCGACGACGCGGGCTCCATCGGCAAGCGGTACCGCCGTCAGGACGAGATCGGCACGCCCTTCTGCATCTGCTACGACTTTGATTCCGTGGAGGACGGCTGCGTGACCGTTCGCGACCGGGACACCATGGAGCAGGTACGCATGCCCATCGCCGAGGTGGACGCATATCTGGCGGAGAAGCTGGAATTTTAATAGTAATACGAACTGAACGGCGGCTGCCGGAGGCCCTGATTCCCATGGTTACGGGGTGTCGGACGGCATTTCCGGCAGCCGTTTGTCCGTCAGCGTGTCCGCCGTTGTGAGGACCTACGGGGGAGAGCTGATCTCCTACATACGCGGCGGCATCGAATACGTATGGCAGGGGGATCCCGCTCACTGGAACGGCCAGGCGCCCATCCTGTTCCCGGTCTGCTGCTCCGCCAAGGACGGCCTCATGGGCTTCGGGGGCGTGGACTATCCCATGCCGAAGCACGGCATCGCCCGGAAGCGGGAATTCGAGCCGGTCTACATCGGGAAGACCAAGGTGATTCTGGAGCAGCGGGAGACTGAGGAGACGCTCAAGATGTTCCCCTTCTGCTACTCCCTGAAGGCGGAATACGAGCTGACGGAGGACGGCTTCGCGGCGCGGTTCACGGTGAAGAATCTGGACCGGAACGAGATGACTTTCTGCATCGGCGGCCATCCGGGCTTCAACTGCCCCCTGACCGAGGAGGACGGCGGGTTTGAGGACCACAGCCTCTTCTTCGAAAACGCCCAGGGCTGTACCGCCTCCATCACCAAGGACGGCTACATGAATGCCGAGGTGCCGAAGCTGAACATCCTGAAGGGGACCAACGAGCTGCCCCTGGTCTGGTCGGATTACGACAACGACGCCATCATTCTGGAGGATCTGCCGGTGAAGAGCGTCAGCCTGCTGTCCCGCCGCACGGGGAAGGGCTTCCGCTTCGACTTTGACGGCTTCGACGCGCTGGGCCTCTGGACGCCCGACCACAAGCACTCCCCCTTCATCTGCCTGGAGCCCTGGAACGGACTTCCGGCGGACGTCGCGGAGACCACGGACGCCAAGAGCAAGAAATACCACATCACCACGAAGCCCGACGAGGAATACACGGTGGGTTATGCGGTGACGGTGATCCGGTAATATGGAGCTTTGTTCCATGTCCGTGGTCCGGGGGCTTCTGGACAAATACGGACTTGCGCCGAAAAAAGGGTTTGGTCAGAACTTTCTGGTGAACGCGGCCATACCCCAGAGAATCGCGGCCTGCTCCCGGGAATACGCACCCGGGGACAGGCCCGCCGGCGTTCTGGAGATCGGTCCCGGGGTGGGCGCGCTGACCCAGTATCTGGCCCGGGAATACGACCGGGTGGTGTGCGTGGAGATCGACCGGGGACTGATCCCGCTTCTGGGGGAGGCGCTGGCGGATTTTTCCAACGTGACGGTGGTGGAGGCGGACTTCATGGAGCTGGAACTGCCGGAATTTCTCGACGAGCATTTCGGGGATCTTCTGGCGGCGGGCGGGTCCGTGAGCGTCTGCGCCAATCTGCCCTACTACATCACGACGCCGGTGATCATGAAGCTCATCGAGGGATTCCCGGCGAATGGCCCGCTGCCCTTTTCCGCTTTCACGGTGATGGTGCAGCTGGAGGTGGCGCGTCGGCTGGCGGCGGAGGCGGGATCGGCGGACTACGGGTCCATCTCCGCGTCCCTGGCCCTGCGGTGTCGGGTGGAGAAGCTGTTTGACGTGGGTCCGGGCAATTTCCTGCCTGCGCCGAAGGTGTCCTCCGCAGTGGTGGGCATCGTTCCCCACGGTGGGATCCGCCAGGTCATCCCCGACGCGCCGGAGGATCCGGACGAGCTTCTGCGGTTTGCGGAGCGGGTGTCCGGGCTGATCGCTCTGGCCTTCGGGCAGCGCAGGAAGACCCTGACGAACGCGCTCTCGGGGAAATACCCCAAGGAGAAGACGGCGGAGGCGCTGGCTGTCTGCGGGCTGCGGGCGGATATCCGGGGCGAGCGGCTGTCGGCGGAGGATTTCTGCAGGCTGGCGCTGGCGCTGGCGTAAACCGCGGTTTTCGGTCCGCTGTCAGACAGTCGGCGGAATCGATATCCGGCGCGGGAAGGACGGGGTGATGAGGGCAGCTTTGGTTGAAATATGGTTTGCGCCTGCTGTCCCGACGGGAACAGCGAAAGAGGACGGGTTTCGTTTCAAGGCGGAAGTAAATCGGGGACGGCGGTCCGGAAAGGCGGATGATGGATGATGCACAGGACAGGACGCGCGATCCGGCGGGGGGCGGTCATTCTGTTGGCCGTTCTGCTGCTGGTCGGATACACGGCGGCTCCGGCTTCCGGTCAGGGCGATCCGGACGGGGGCTTCAGACGCAGCAGGGACTACGCGGGCTTCGACGACGTGAACGCGGGCAGCTGGTACTTTGAAAATGTCAAGGCTGCCTATGAGTTCGGCCTTATGGTGGGACGTGGCGAGCGGACCTTTGATCCGGACGGGGAAGTGACGGTGGCGGAGGGGGTGACCCTGGCCTGCCGCCTGCACCGGATCCTTTGCGAGGGGACCGCCTCCTTCGAGCAGTCCGTCCCGTGGTACGAGACCTACCGCGTCTACGCGCTGGAAAACGGGCTGGCGGAGGGCGTTTTTTTCCGGGACAATGCGCTGGAAAGAGGATACGCCGAGGTTTACCGGCCGCTGAACGAGCTGTCGGAGCGCGGGATGAACGCCATTCTGCCGCGGCGGGAATTCGCGGTGCTGATCTCGGCGGCACTCCCGGACCGGCTGCTCCCCGTTCTCAGCTCGGTGGAGGAGGGGGCGATTCCTGATCTGTCCCTGTACGAAAATCCCCGGGCTGCCGAGGCGGTCTACCGGTTATACCGGGCGGGGATCCTGACAGGGAGCGACGAGGCGGGGACCTTCTATCCCGACGCACCTCTGAAGCGCAGTGAGACGGCGGCGGTCATCACCCGGGCGGCGGATCCGACTCTCAGACGGCGGATCACGCTGCGGGCGCCGGCCTGGACGGAGGAGCTGACGGAAGAAGCTGTCCGAAATCTGGTGGGGGAGGCGACGCTGAATCCGGTCACGGCCGTATCCCTGGCGGATTTCGACGGGGACGGGCACACCGAGGCCTTTGTGCTGACGGCGGAGGACGGGCGGATGACCCTCAAGACGGGGGAGGACTGCCGCATCGACGTCTGGTTTGCCGCGAAGGGAAGGGCGGATTACCTCTGCGGGTTTGCCTTCGATCCCGTGGGCTCGTATTCCGACGGGCTGGACGCGGTTGTCTATTCGGAGACGTTCGATCAGTTCGACGACGTGCGGGTATTCCGCATTGCCCGCGCGGTGCAGCCCTTTGGAGACTATCGTCTGTGGCGCGTCCGGGACGGGAAGCCGGTGGAGCTGGAGCTGCCGGACTATATTGTGGACTACGCCGCCGCGCCGGAGGGAGGACACGGGAGCCTGGAGCTCATCACGGTGGATCACCACACGCAGGCGCCGGAATATCGGAGGGATCTGAACGGATACGTCATGACCACCAGCTGCTGGTACTATTTCCGGAGAGGAAACGGGGTGCTGGAGCCGGTGCACCACATTGTGGGCGACGACGAGATCCAGGCGGATCTTCTGCAGTACAATCCGGAAACCGGTCGGTTTGAATGGACGATGACGGGACGGTACTTCGGCGACGAGAACTGGCGTCCGGCCCCTGCACAGAGGCGGGAGCGCACGGCGGCGGACTTGTTTATGTGATATCCGGCGAAAACTGCGGCAATCCCCCGATGGGCTCTCCGGCGGGCTCTCTATCGGGGGATTTTCAATAAACAGAAAACGGATGGGAGAGGGAGAAAATGAAGAACAGAGTGGAAGAATGTCCGCTTTTCGGAAAATGCGGGGCGTGCCAGACGCTGAATCTGGACTACGGGGAGGAGCTTTCGCTGAAGATGAAGCGGGAGATCATGCTGCTTGGGCGGTTCGGGCACATTGAGGAGATCATTCCGTCTCCAGGCGGGGAGGGCGGGGAGAGGCCGCTGCACTTCCGGAACAAGGCGCAGTATCTGTTTCAGTTTAATGGCGGGCGGATCAACATGGGCTTATACCGCTCCTCGGACGGGAGGCTGACCCGTGTGGACCGCTGTCCCATGGAGGCGCCGGAGCTGGCCTCGGTGGCCCGGACGGTGCGGAAGATGATCGAGCCTTACAAGATCAAGGTCTGGGACGGGCGGCGGGGATCCCTGCGCCACGTGATGGTCCGTAAGGCCTTTGCTACGGGGGAGCTGCTCTGCGCCATCGTGACGCGGGACGGACTTTTCGAGAGGGCGGGGGAATTTGCCGCCGAGCTTGCGGGACGCCATCCGGAGCTGAAATCGGTTTCGGTGATCGTAAACGACACGGAGACGCCGCTTTTCATGAACGGGGAGGAATACGTGCTCCACGGGCCGGGATTTATCACGGACGAGCTCTGCGGGTGCCGGTTCCGGATCTCGGCGAAGGCGTTCTATCAGGTGAACCCGGGGGCCACGGAGCTGCTTTACAACAAGGCGGCGGAATTCGCCCAGATCGGGCCGAACGACCAGGTTTTCGACGCCTACTGCGGCATCGGGACGGTGGGGATCACGGCGGCGAAAGGGGGATGCGGAACCCTTGCGGGGTTTGACGTGAGCGGGGACGCCATCCGGGACGCGGAGAGGAACGCCCGGGAGAACGGGATCGGGAACGCGGTCTACACGGCGGAGAAGGACGGCAGCGCTCCCGGGAAGCTAATGGACGGGGGGATGGACGTTTTATTCATGGATCCGCCTCGGGCCGGGTGTGACAGGCGGTTTCTCGCGGCGGTGCTCCGTGCGGGGCCGGGGAAGGTGGTTTACATATCCTGCAATCCGGAGACGCTGGCGCGGGATCTGGGTATCCTGCGGGAGGGGTACCGGGTGAAGGCGGTGCAGCCGGTGGATCTGTTTCCGGGGACGGGGCATATAGAGACAGTTGTAGAGCTTATACATGTATGATCTCCGAAACCCTTACAGGACAAGGCTTTTGAAGACCCTCCTCTCCAAATAGTTTTTGAGTAGTTACAATATTGGTGTTTTTAAGGGGTAATGTACGTTCCCGGAAACAGATCCACTGCAGTGAAAGTCAATAAAGACAATGGTTTTTGCAGATCCACCGTGGTAAGATGAACTCGTTCATAGACAATTGTGCCATAGTCGGTCCTTTGTGCCTGGCGAAGGGCATGTGGAATTTCTATCTCGGCCTCTCCGTCGTCGCACTGGGGTTGGTAATCTGGCTAGTTGTCCTGCTCGTCAGGGATCCGCAGGGCAAGGTGCGCGCCGCGCTGAAACGGAACTGAAAAAAGGCGGTCGGGGCTTAACTGCTTTGACTGCCTTTCGCATCACAGGATGGCAGGACCGACATGAACGAAGAGATCCGGTTTGCGTCTCCGGAAAGTCAGTACGGGGGCAAAGGAAAGGTTCCCGCGGACACCGAGGAGATTTTCTGGGCACGCATGAGCGACGATTATGCCAGCCGGTTGAAGTGTGGAAATCTGCTGGTCCGGCAGTACCGCTACCGGGAAGCCGTCGAGCTGTACCGCAAGGCCGAACGCATCCGGCAGGACGACCCGGCGTTATATCTTCGGATGCCTTACTGCAACACGAATCACATGAACGCGTTCCTGCGCGAGCTATCTGCTGCATATCCAAAGGACTATATCCTTCTGGTAACGGACGGAGCGGCATGGCATTCCGCGAAAGCTTTAGTTGTTCCAGAGAATATCAAACTGCTTCGCATCCCGCCTTACACACCGGAAATGAACCCCATTGAACAAATCTGGAAATTCCTTCGTTCAGTTGGGTTCCGGAATGAGATTTTCCGCTCTCTTGCCGATGTCGTTGATCGATTGTGTGATATCGTAACTGCTCTGACAAACAGGATCGTTTCGAGCATCACTTGCAGAGAGTGGATCAAGTTTTTGATTTTTAGATTGGGAATAGTATAATATAACACCCTCTTTTTTTATTATCCTGCGTCCCGGCCTCTTGCAATCGCCGGGAAAATGTGTTACAATAAACTGCATGATTATTCTCCGGGCATTCATCCCTCATGTTTTCAGGAGGTTCCAAATGAAAACGAAACGAATTCTGAGCGCTTTTTTCGCTCTCCTGCTGTGTCTGATGCCGACAACGGCGCTGGCTGCGGACGGTGGCGATACAACTTACCCCCTCTGGGTGGGCGGGGTGCAGGTCACCAGCGCCATTCAGAACGACATCCTGAAGGACGGCGGCTCGGCGAAGTTCGAGGTCAAGGATGGAAAGAACATCCTGACGCTCACCAACGCGAGTATCACGGCCACAAGCACCATCAAGCACAGCGGCGGCGTCACCTATAACGACGTCGTCTATGCCCGCGGCCTGGCTCTGACGGTCTCCCTCGCAGGCGACAATACCCTGGGCAACAGCAGCGCGGACAATGCGATCCATTCTGACGAAGGCTCTCTCACGATCACGGGCGGCGGTAGCTTGACCGCCGCATCGTTAAGCGAATGCGCCCTCTGGGCCAATGACGGCATCTCCATTACGGGCAGCACCGTCACCGCCACGGACTGCGGCACCGACGGCATCTTCTCCCGAAACGGTGTCACGATTACGGACAGCACCGTCACTGCCTCAGGCAGCCGCTATGGAATCGGCGGCTTCT
>CACWLT010000165.1 GCA_902761695.1 uncultured Ruminococcus sp. | reverse complement strand
CAGATAAGAATGTAGTCAAGACAGAAAACGAACCGGGCGTTCCGGCGGAAAAGGCCAAAAGGAAAACCCTTCTGGAAGTCAAGGACCTCCACACCTTCTTCACCACCCGCCGCGGCATCGTCAAGGCCGTGAACAATACCTCCTACAGCGTCAGGGAAGGGGAAACCCTGGGCATCGTGGGCGAGTCCGGCTCCGGCAAGAGCGTTTCCGCCATGTCCATCCTTCGCCTGCTGGACGGCAACGGCTATATCGACAGCGGCGAGATCCTCTTCAACGGCCGCGACCTGACCAAGATCTCCATGGAGGAGATGTACGAGGTCCGCGGCAACGATATCTCCGTGATCTTCCAGGAGCCCATGACCTCCCTGAACCCGGTGTTCACCATCGAGAAGCAGATCTCCGAGGTCTTCATGGTCCACCAGCATATGGACAAGAAGACTGCCGCCGCGAAATCCGTGGATATCCTCCGGGACGTGAAGATCCCGAACCCGGAGATCGTGGCCAAGCAGTATCCCCATCAGCTCTCCGGCGGTATGCGGCAGCGCGTCATGATCGCCATGGCCCTGGCCTGCCGTCCGAAGCTCCTGATCGCGGACGAGCCCACCACCGCCCTGGACGTGACCATTCAGGCCCAGGTGCTCCGGCTCATGAACGATCTGAAAAAGGAATTCGGCACCTCCATCCTGTTCATCACCCACGACCTGGGCGTCATCAACCAGATGGCGGACTACGTGGCCGTCATGTACTGCGGTCAGGTGGTGGAGCGCGTCCCGGCCAAGGTCCTCTTCGACCCGAAGACCGAGTACTCCCACCCCTATACCGAGGGCCTGATGGTGTCCATCCCCCGTCTGGATACCCCGGCGAACCAGAGACTGGAAGCCATCCCCGGCGCGGTTCCCCATCCGCTGGACCTGCCGAAGGGCTGCAAGTTCTCGCCCCGCTGCAAGTACTGCACCAAGAAGTGCGAGGAAGCGGAGCCGCCCATGACCCGGATCTCCGATACGCAGGAAATCCGCTGCTTCTACCCCAACAAGGAGGTGCGGAAGAATGGCGTCAAATGAGAAAAAGATCCTTCTGAAGATCACCAACCTCAAGCAGTACTTCCCCCTGAAGCAGAAGGGAATGTACGTCAAGGCCAACGACGGCATCGACCTCAATATCTACGAGGGCGAGACCCTGGGCCTGGTGGGCGAATCCGGCTGCGGCAAGTCCACCTTCGGACGCACCGTCCTCGAGCTGTATAAGCAGACCGACGGCCTGACCATGTACTACGGCCGGACACTGGACGAGATCGCCCCGAAGTACGTCCGGCAGACCATAAAGAACCTGCCGAAGCTGAAGGTAAAGCTGAAGCAGCTGCAGGTGAAGCAGAAGGCCGCGGAAGAAGCCTTCGCAAGCGCCTCCTCCGAGGAGCTCCATGAAAAGAACGAGGCCCTCCGTCAGGCGAAGCACAACGCCGAGGCCGCCTTCACCAACATCGCCTCCATCTTCGGCGGTTTCATGACCGTGGAGAATCCGGCCGAGGTGGCGAAGATCCAGGAAGCCTTCATGAACGTGGAGAAGCTGGCCCAGACCCGCGTGAAGCTGGACGAGGTCAAAACTTCCGCCGACTCCCGGGTGGCCGACGCGGAATACGCCCTGGCCAACGGAAACGGCTCGAAGGAAAAGCTCGACGCGGCCAAAGGCAAGGCGGACCTGGCCCAGGCTGCCATCGACGAAAACAAGAAGGCTCTGGCCGAGGCTCACCGCGTCATCGAGGAGATGCGGAAAGCCTACGCGAACGACCCCGCCTTCCAGGAGTATGAGCAGTACCGCGACTCCGGCATCGACCTGGCCCGCCTGACCACCGAGGAGATGAGAAGCCTGCGCTCCGACATGCAGCTCATCTTCCAGGACCCCTATTCCTCCCTGAATCCCCGCATGACGGTGGGTCAGATCATCGGCGAGGGCATGACGGCCCACGGGCTCTACCGGAAGAACAGCCCCCGCATGAAGGACGAGGTGCAGAAGACCATGGAGATGTGCGGTCTGGCGCCGTACTTCATCCATCGGTATCCCCACCAGTTCTCCGGCGGCCAGCGGCAGAGAATCGGCATCGCCCGGGCCCTGTCCACCAGCCCGAAGTTCGTCATCTGCGACGAGGCCGTGTCCGCTCTGGACGTGTCCATTCAGTCCCAGATCATCAACCTGCTGCAGGATCTGAAGGAAAAGAACAACCTCACCTACCTGTTCATCACCCACGACCTGAGCGTGGTGAAGTATATCTCCGACCGCATCGGCGTCATGTATCTGGGCAACATGGTGGAGCTCTCCGATTCCCAGGAGCTGTTCGACCATCCGCTGCACCCCTACACCGAGGCCCTGCTGTCCGCGATCCCCACCACCAACGTGGACGATAACCGGGAGCTGGTCATCCTGGAGGGCGACATCCCCTCCCCGGTGAACCCGCCGAAGGGCTGCAAGTTCCATACCCGCTGCAAGTACTGCACCGAGGTCTGCACGCAGATCACTCCGGAAATGAAGGAAGTGCGCCCGAATCACTTCGTCGCCTGCCACCATATGCTGGAGCCCTACGACGACAAAACCATAACCAAACCGGCATCGGATAAAAAGAATTAATAAATCTCCGCGGAGCGGGGGAGGGTCTTCGGCTCTCTCCCGTTTCTGTTCCCCGCAGGAGGACGGCGGAAAATCATCCTGCAAGGAGCGAACAATGTGGGATAAGACAAAACGCGCCATGGATACCATGCGGGAGAAGAACCGGCAGTATCTGGAGGAGCAGAAGAAAAAGGGCGAGGCCGTGAGGGATAAAGATCCGCAGCCGGAGCCCGGGGAGGCCCGGATTCCGGAGGCCCCGTCCTGCGAGGACCCGTCCTGCGGGGACCCGTCCTTCGGGGATCTGACCCCGGATGAAAAGGCAGCCGCGTTCCATGAGGAGGAAAAGCTGAAGCTGGAAAAGGGGGACCTCCCCGCTATGATCCTCTCGGCGCTGATGGTGTTCGGACCGGTCTTTCTGGTCCTGGGCGCCATCGTTGCCCTGGCCTGGATCTTCCTTCACTGAGCGGGACAGCCGAACCGGAAATGATTTGACAGGAGGACGCAGATGAGACGAGGTGCACAGAGACTGACCGCGCTCCTTTCGGCGGCACTGCTTTGCCTGTCCGGCTGGGGATGCAGCATCGGCGGTATCCGGATCGAGCCGCTCGATAAGCCGTTCGGTGAGCCGCCGGTGAACGAACCCGCTGAAACGGCCTCCCCGGAGACAAATTTGCCGGAAACTGTCCCTCCGGAAACAACCGCCCCCGAAACGGAGGAGCCGGACGCCCCCGAGCCCGTCCCCGCCGAACCGGAACCCGAGCCCGAGCCCGAACCGGAGCCTTCCCGCTTCGTGCGGTACGCCGAGGAGGATTTCCGGGAAAAACGGGGGAACGGCTGGGTGGTAAAGGCCCTGTCCTTCCGGCCCCGGGTGGTCTGTCCCGCAGGCGAGGGCCGGTTTTTCGCCGGGGGCATGAACAGCGACCTTTCCGCCGTCTGCTGCGCCCTGGTCGATCCCGCGGCGATGGCGGCAATGGAAGCGGAGGTGGATATCGGACCCGCAGGACCCGGGATAGACTACCGGTCCGTGGAGGCTTTCTGTCTGGACGGAGAGCCGTTTCTGCTGCTGGCGGAGGATTGCAGGATCATCCGTCTGGATCCCGATGATCTGTCGGTGAAGGGCAGCCTGGTCTGGGCCAGATCCTATCAGAGCAGCGCCCAGCCCCTCGAAGACGGAAGAGCGGTCATGCGGAGCGGGGACAACGGAAGGCTTATGTTTATTTCGCCGTCGGATACGGAGCCCGGCATCGAGCTGACGATAATGGATGTATCCCTGCCGGAGGGCTTCACCGGCATGTGGATCATGAACGCGACGACGGACGGCATGCTGCTGGCGACGGTCAACAACGGAGGCACCGGGGAAGACTGGCAGCAGCTTTTCGCCCTGATCGACAGCCGGACCGGGGAGGTAACCGCTTTCGACCGGACGGACAGCGTCAGCATGCAGATCGTGGGGAACTGCATTCTGGAGGTGAACTACACGTCGGATTCCATCGCCCTCCACCGGCCCGGCGTGGAAATGGGAGAGATCCGCCTCAGTATCCCGGAGAACAACTGGCTGCTCTGGCCCAACTGGAACAGCGGCAGAGAGCGGATTCTATTCGAGCATTCGGAGAACTCCTCCGATATCCTGACGGTCATGGACGCCGAAACCCTCCTTACCGTAGGACAGTTCACCGCGGACAGGCAGGATCCGTGGGATTACATCAGCGTGTGGGGCGATACGGGCGACTATGTGACCGCCATCCTGTGCGAGAACGGAGGGGAGCTGCCCCGGCTTTTCTACTGGGACTGGGCGGACATCGAAGCGCCTGCGCCGGCCGGGACTTACCCCACCCTGAGCAACTCGAAGCAGGCGGAGCTCCGGCGGGAGATCGAACGTATCTACGAGGAAACCGGCGTGTCGGTCTATGTGGGAAACGAGGCGGTGCGCTATCTCTACGGCTACGCGGTGCAGTCGGAAACGGATATCCGGAAGCAGCTGGAGGCGGTCCGGAGCCTGACGTCGTTTTTCGACAACTGCCCGCCCGGGTTTATCCGTGAGCTGACGGAATGGAGCTCCACCATTGACATCTGCCTGACGGGGAAGATCATTCCGGAGCCGGGAAACCGGGATTCCATCAGCGACGCCTCCGCCTTCGTGACGCCCCTGGACGACTGCCAGGTCATGGTGCTGGATATCCTGCAGGGCGGCCTGACCGAGACCGTTGCCCACGAATTCCTGCACATCGCGGAAAACGCCATGTGGAATATGTATAACCGCTGGTGGGAGGAGCACCCGGACTGGACCTGGGACCAACAGAACCCCACGGACGTGTTCTGGTACTGGGGCGCCCTGAATCCCCCGGATTTTGAATACGCCATGGTGTATACGGACGAAAACGGGGTGACGCTGGGCAGCGACGATCCCCGGGTCTGGAACTGGGAAACCCCTGCGGACATCGATACCGTTTACTTCATAGACGGCTATTCCACCACCTATTCCAAGGAGGACCGGGCAAGGATCTTCCAGTTTCTGGCCACCTGCGCGCCGGACGAGCTGCCGGAAGCCTTCCGGTCCGAGGCGGTGCGGAAAAAGGCCGCTTACCTCTGCGCCTGCCTCAGGCGGTCGTTCGAATCCATTTCGGAGGCGGAGGACGTGTTCTGGGAGCGGAGCCTCAACCCGGAGTGGGATTACGAGTACTTCGCAACGAATTACGACATCGTCGCGCAGGGCTGACGAACGATACGTTTTTTCCTGAGGGAAGGATGAAAGGAGGCGCTGCCGTGAGCGTGAAGAACGGACTTCTGACGCTGCCGGAGGACGGGGACCTGCTCCGGATCCCGGGGTTCTGTCCGGACGGGATCCCGGCGGGAGAGGGTTGTCCTATAATCCGAACGCTGCTCCATGAATGGCCCCTGTCCCGGGTGGAGCTGGCGGCGTTTCCGGAGCTGCCCGGCACTCCCCGGCGGATCGTCAAGACCCAGCTTGCTCTTGCCTCGGCGGAGGGAGATTTTTACCGCTTTGCCGGGCCGCTGTTCCGGGAAATCCGGGGAGATCTCCGCATTCCGGAGCTGCTGGGCCGGGAGAGCGCCGGGGATTCCGAATGGCTCATCCTGTCCCATGAACCGGGGGAGAAGGAGGACTGGAGCGGTCTGAGTCCCGACGGGATTCGAGCGCGGGTGCGGCGCATCGGGGAGGTCCTGCAGATGCCGATTTTGAAAGAGGCCCCGGTCTTCACGGACTGGAGCGCCCTGGAACGCTTCGCCGCCGATCTCTGCGCGGACGTCCCGGCTCTGCTGTCCGGCGGGATGAAAAATCCGGAGCGGATCCCGGACTGGGCGGCGGGGAACGGCGGGATCTGCTGGGAATCGCCCTGCGGCCTTCTGCACGGGGACCTGAAGGCGGACAATCTGCTGACGAGCGAAGGCGGTACGGTGCTTTTGGACTGGCAGAGACCCATGCGCGCCCCTCTGCCCCTGGAGGCGGAGCTGAGCGTCCTTCTGGAGAGGGGACTTCCGGAGCCCGGATCTCCCGCACCGGCCGACCGCCCCTTTGCCGCCCTGGCCTGTTTCTCCCTTTCCCACTGGTATGCCTGGGCATGGAGGACCTGTCTCCCGTGGCCCTTCGTCCTCGGACAGGCGGTGAAGTACGCCGAAGCGGGATTGGCCATGATCATGGAATAATACGAATCTCAAGCTAAAAAGGGAACGCGGCTTTTTGAAAGAAACCGCGTTCCCTTTTTTCCTTATACTAAATCCCTTCTAAAAGGGATATAAGGAATGAAACGCTACGCGTTTCGGAATAATGTCCCTGCGCGGGACAGGCGCGGGGGAGGGACACCATCTC
>CACWLT010000164.1 GCA_902761695.1 uncultured Ruminococcus sp. | reverse complement strand
CGTGACCATGAACGCGCCGGAGAACAGCGTGTTCCGTGGGATCGAGGAGGGGGACACCGCCTGGTTCGACAACGGGGAGGGCGTGCCCTATGCCGCCTACGGGCGCTGGAGCATCGACCGGCTGGACCGCTCCCTCTGCGCTCTGGCCGAGACCCTGCAGTGGCACAGCTATATCGGAAAGCCCACCGACTACGGCAAATCCGGCGGCACGCCCCTCTTCGCCCTGCGCTGCGGGGAAGGCGGGATCCTGTTCAGCGCCCTGCGGACCGATGCGGACGGGACGGATCCCGTGGCCTGCCGCCTGACGGACAACATTCTGTCATGGGATTTCATTTGGTAAAAAATCAAGGAGGATGCGGTATGACGAACGCGCGGAAACCGGAGCTGGATCTCACGCCCTGGTACGGCAGGGAAATCGAATGCACCTGCGGACGGCGGCATTTCTGCCCGATCCGGGAGATCGCGGTGAGCCGGGGAGCCCTGGAACGGCTTTCAGACCTGACGGCGGAATTCCGTCACATCCTTCTGGCCGCGGATACGAACACCTGGGCGGCTGCGGGGGAGCGGGTGTCCTCCATCCTCGACGGCCGCGTCGGGGGGATCCTGATTTTTCACAGAGAAGGCAGACTGGTGCCGGACGAGGCGGCGGTGAATGAACTGGAAGAGGCGCTCGCCGACGATACGGATCTGATCCTCGGCATCGGCTCCGGGGTCATCAACGACCTCTGCAAGTATGTGTCCTGGAAGCGGGAGATGGCGTACGGCATTGTGGCCACGGCTCCCTCCATGGACGGGTATGCCTCCTCGGGAGCGGCCATGATCGCGGGGGGGATGAAGGTCACCTATACCGCCAGGCCGCCGCGCTTCATTCTGGCCGACGTGGATATCGTCCGGCAGGCCCCCATCGACATGCTCCGGGCTGGATACGGCGACATCATCGGCAAATACAGCTCCCTCTGCGACTGGAGGCTCGCCCGGCTGATGCGGGGAGAGTTCTTCTGCGAACGGATTCACGATCTGGTGTTGACGGTGACCGACAGCGTCCGGGATCTGGCGGAGCGCATCGCCGCGCGTGAACCCGACGCCGTGGAATACCTGACGAAAGCACTGATCCTCATCGGCATCACCCTCAGTCTGGTCGGATCCACCCGGCCGGGATCGGGGAGCGAGCACCACCTGTCCCATTTCTTTGAGATCACCTCCCTTCTGAGCGGGGAGCCCCATTTCTGCCACGGCATCGACGTGGGATACGCGACGGTCGTCACGGCGGGCCTCAGAGAGAGAATCGCCGCGCTGGAAGAGCCGGAATTTCACCCCGAACCGGAGGCGGAGCGGCTTTCCGCGTGGAATAGGATCTACGGCCCCATTGCGGACGAGGTAAAGGCTCTTCAGGACGAAGCGGGCTCCTACCGGCGGGAAATGGCGGCTCTTTACCGGGAGCGGTGGCCGGAGATCCGGGCGATCCTCTCCGCGTGTCCCTCCGCTGAGGAATGCCGCGGAATGCTGGCGCGGGCGGGATACGAGCCGGACGGGGACAAAAAACTGTACGGAGAATCCCGCATCCGGGACGCCGTGTTTTACGGTAAGGACCTGAAGGACCGCTATTCGGTTCTCTGGCTGTACTACGAGCTGTTTTCCGGATTGAAAAACACTGTACCTGGGGAGGAATAAAGCATGCTGAGCCCGGAATTGACGATCATCACCCGGGAACTGACCGCCGTTTTTGAAAAGCTCTCCCGGGAGGATGTGGAGCGGGCGGCCCGGTGTATACAGGCCCATGAGCGGATATTCGTCGGCGGCGCGGGACGGTCCGGGCTGATGCTGAAGGCCTTCGCCATGCGGCTGGGACAGATGGGCAGAACCGTCTATGCCGCCGGGGAATCCGTGACGCCGGCCGTGGAGCGGGGAGACCTTGTCTTTCTGGCCTCCGCCTCGGGTTCTACCCGCACGGTTCTCCACTACGCACAGACGGCGAAAGACACCGGTGCGGACCTCTTTGTGGTGACCGCCGTCGAAGATTCCCCCCTTTCCGCGATCCATCCGGCCGACGTGCTTCTCCCCTGCGGCGGCAAGGATAGCCCGGCAGGGTCGGCGCAGGTCATGGGGAGCCTCTTCGAGCAGACCCTTCTCTTGTACTGCGACGCCGTCGTGATGGCTCTTGATCCCGATCCGGACGACATGCGCAGGCGGCACGCCAATCTGGAGTGACCCGCCATCGGGCAGAGAAATGTCCGTTCCGAAACGCCGCTTTTTGTTTTGTAAAATATCAGGAGCATTCCGAAAAACATAAAGGAGATGCGTGGTGGCAGGAACTATCCGGGATTATACCTTCCGGTACAGGGGAAGCATGAGAACCGCCATGCAGTCCCTCCCCATCGGCAACGGGGATATCGGGGCAAACGTATGGCTCTCGGAGGACGGGCGCGTTCACTTTCTCCTGTCTAAGACAGACGCCTGGAGTGAGCTGTACCGGCTTCTGAAAACCGCTCACGTCATCCTCACGGCGGAGCCCTCCCCCTTCGAGGGCGGCGCGGAATTTGAACTCTGCATGGCGGACGGTCTTTTGACGATTTCCGCCGGGGGAGCCGTCCTCAGGGTATATGCCGACGAGCACGCCCCCTGCGTCCGGATCCATCTGAAGACGGAGACGCCGACGGATCTTGACCTGCGCTTTGACAACTATCGCGCGGAGCCCATCGATCCGGGGGACGACGACTCGAACTACTTCGGCCGGTGGCTGGACTGCGGTGTCGTCGAAAGCGCGGACGCTGTGCTGACCACACCCGGCGGCGGTGTCGCGCAGATCCACCGGAATAACGGCAGCTGTTACGAAGCGGCGCTCCGCAATCAGGATCTGGAATCGTGGGCAGGGAAGGCCCCGGATCCTCTCGACGGACGAACCTTCGGGACCGCCGCCTATTCCGCCGGGATGCGGGCCGTGGAGGATGGCCTCAGTGTAAAGGGAGCCCGGGAGACGGAGATCTCTTTGTATGTCGCATCCGGATTCTCCCCGTCCGCCGATGCGTTCTGCACGGTCCTCGACGGGTTATACGGACAGTACGGCGGCTGGACGGAGGAAAAGCTGGCGCGGCACACCGAAAGCTGGCGGGCGTTCTGGGAGAGGGCGTACATCTGCGCGGAGGGGGACGAAGAGGCCGAGCGGGTCACCCGGGCTTTCCTCTGCCAGCGGTACATGACCCGATGCGCCGACCGGGGAGAGGCTCCCATGAAGTTCAATGGGCTTCTCTTCACAGCGGATGAGATGAAGAACCGCCCCGGCGACTATGACGCCTGAAAATGGGGCGCGCCCTACTGGATCCAGAACACCCGCATCATGTACTGGTTCCTTCTGGCCATGGGGGATTACACCTCCATGACGCCCATGCTGGATATGTACCTGGACATGATGCCCATAGCGGAGGAGCGGTGCCGGCAGTATTTCGGCCATGCGGGCATGCTGATTCCCGAGACGGCGTCCTTCTTCGGCCTGTATGCCAACTCCAACTACGGCATCAAGGACGAAAACGGAGTCCGTGCGGGGGAGGGAGGCGTGGCTCTGCGCCGTGGTGAGCCCTGCAACCGCTATATCCGGTATCACTTCAACGGGATGCTGGAGCTGTCCTACATGATGCTGCGGTATCTGGACGAGTCCGGCGATATGTCAAAACGGCGGGAAAGGATCTTCCGCTTCATCGAGCAGGCCCTCCTGTTCTTCGACCGCCATTTCGACCGGTGGGACGGAAAGCTCGTGATGACCCCCGTATCCGCCCTTGAGACCTGGCAGCTCTGCGTCAACGATGCGCCGGACATTGCGGGACTGACGGCGGTGTGCGAAAGCCTCCTGAAAAGGAACGATCTGCCCGAAAGCCTCCTGATGCTGGCAAAGGCTCTTTCCACGGCCATTCCCCCGCTGCCCCTGGAGGTCACGGAGAACGGACCGGTGCTCGCGCCCTGTGAGATCAAGATTATCGACACTCCGCACAACAGCGAAAACCCGGAGCTCTACGCCGTGTTCCCCTTTGACCGCTTCGGACTCGGAAAGCCCGGTCTGGAGATTGCCCGGGAGACCTACCGTCGGAGAAGCAACCGTCTCGATGGAGGCTGGAATCAGGATCCTCTTGACGCCGCGCTTCTTGGCCTGACGGAGGAGGCTGCGGCCCATCTGATCCGCCAGACCGGTCCGGAAGCGACGGATGAGCGCGCCATTTTCCCGGCCTTCTGGGGACCGAATTTCGATGAGACGCCCGATCAGGATCACGGCTGCATGACCGCGCTGTGCCTGATCCGCATGCTGCTCCAGCCCGGCAGCGAGCAAGGCCGCTTTATGGCATTCCCCGCCTGGCCGGAAAAATGGGACGTGCGCTTCCGCCTTCCCCTGGACCATACCCTCTGCGTCTGCGGGGAACAGACCACAGGCCGCCGCGCCGTTCACACGGAACCGTTCTGACGGAGAACCCGATAACCGCACAAACGCCCGCCTCTCCCTCCGTGAAGACTTGACTCACGGACAGGAAAGCGGGCGTTTTCCTGCTTTTTGCGGCAGTCCGGCGGTCTCTGACTTCACCCCCGGAGCCGGACGGTGAATCCGTCGAAGTCCCAGGTGTGCTCGTTCTGCCGGACATCCCGGGGCGGGAAATCGGTGGTGACGATCTGCGCGCCGGAACGATCGGACGCGGCGTAGCGGTCGTCGCTGAAATCCGGATAATCGTCGGCACGGGTCCGGACCATGAGGTTCAGTTCTCTTACACCGGCGGCATATCGCTCCGCAGCTGCGGCGGGATTGTTGTCGAGAATGAAGGTGGCGTAGTCCTCACCCATCCTGTCCGGACGGAGACAGGGGAACATGGCCTGGTACCGGAGGCTCCTGTCCGCTCCGATATAGTCCTCCGTTACGGAGCAGGGATGGAGGACAAAAAGAACCCGGCCGAGTGTGTCCGCAAGAAGGGGCCAGCCGTCGTCTGCGCGCATGGCGGCCGGGGAGGCATACCCGCCCATGACCTCGTCCGGAGTGAGAAGCCTCTCCCCCATGACCCGCCGGATTACCCCGTCCAGCTGAAGCGCGCAGTCTGCGTCGAAGGACCGCATCCTTCCGAGCGGCCTTTGATTTCCTTCGGCTCGATCAGAATAATCAGGGGCAGGTGGCTCGGATTGTGTTCGGACCAGAGCTTCAGCTCCTCCAGGGCCGTTCCGAAATCCTGGCACGAGGAGCGGTTGTCCAGCAGAAAATGCGTGACGAGGAAGGAGAGGGAACCGTCCGTCTCCACCGCCTCCACGTCCAGCTCAAGACTGCGGATCCCGTGCTCCAGCTGTTCCGTCAGCCCGTCCATCGCGAAGCCGCTCAGCCGCCCGTCCACCGGGACTCCGGGAATCAGGCTCACCGCCCGGAGCAGCAGACGGTACGGCCATGCGGCGCGGGGCTGATAGCTGTTGTGGGTGGCGAGAAAGGAGAACTCGTTCAGCCGGATCCCATCGGCAAGGGCTGCGGACAGATCGAAGGAGGCGAAGCGCTGTTCTCCGCCCGAGACATAGCCCGGGTAGAATTCCTCTCTGAGCCGGGCCATGCGCTCTTCTTGCGTAATCTCATTCTTCCGGTACTGGGTCAGACCGGCGGTCAGGGCGGCCAGAGCCAGGAGCAGATACACCGCGGAGACGGAGATGAAAAGGGACAGTACAAGCTTCCATGTCAAAATAAGTGCCCGGCGCATGATCTCCCTCCCATTCCGCGGAGCGTCAGTCGTCCGCAAACTGTTCCTTTGCGTTGAAGGTTTTGCAGATGGCCCGGTATTCGCCGAAGACGGTCAGCTTATCTCCTTCCCGGAAAACCGTGTCCGCCCCGGCCGGTTCCGCTCCGCCCCCTCCGTGCTCCGTCAGCATGACCAGAATGCGCCGCTCCGCCTTCAGGTCGATCTCCCGGAGGGGCTTTCCGTCGAAGGCTTCGGGTACCGTGTATACCAGAATCATGAAGGCAAACAGGGCGCTCGCCCCGTACAGGCTCATAGGACGCCTCCGTTTTATCAGCATTGACGGAATTATTATACAGCCGTGAGCGCAGGATGTCAAGAAAGGGCGGACAAAGAGCCCCGCAAAACGCGTGAGGCGGAGCCCGCCGGGATTGTATTTTGCCCTTGACAAGTCCCCCTCCGCATGTTATCATAGTATCATGACATAATTTGACTTTTTCCTTCCGCCCGTCAGAAACGGACGGCCGGCGGCGGGGATAAACGTAAAGAAGAAAGCACAGAAAGCAGGGTGAGCAGATGATGAAGAGCGGCCTGGCGAATTACGATACCTCCGTTTATGACAGGCTTCCCGTGACCGTGCTGATTTTTGCCTCTGTTTACGAGGAGGACGGAACGTTTCGGGACTACCGGATCGAGTACGGCAATCAGGCGTTCGCGGATGATTTCCGGCGGGTGTACGGCCGCGGCGA
>CACWLT010000163.1 GCA_902761695.1 uncultured Ruminococcus sp. | reverse complement strand
TGGGTGGACGCGCCCACCGCCCGGATCACGCCCCGCTCCCGCAGCTCGAAGAGGGTATCCAGCGCTTCCCGGTGGCCCCGCAGCGTGTCAAAGCTCTCCTGCTCGTGGAGCATGAAAACGTCGATCACGTCCCGGTCCAGCTCCCGCCGCGCTTCCTCCACGGCCTCCAGAGCCAGCTCCCGGTTCCAGGCGTAGGTCTTCGAGGAGATCATGACACAGTCGCCCCGCCGCGCCTTCTTCAGCGCCAGCCGGATCAGACCGTAGTTTTCGTAGTATTGCGCCGTGTCCGCGAAATTGATCCCCGCGTCGAAGGCATGGGCCATGACGTCCGCCGCCTCCTCCATGGGGAGATTCCGCTGCATGGGCGAAACCGTCAGCGTCCCCAGGGCGATCCGGGAGACGGGAGCCATCCGCGGGGAAAGCGTCCGGCAGGGAATCGCGCTCAAAGCTGCAGGTACTCCTTCAGAAGAGCCGCCATGAGCTCGTCCCGGTCGATGCGGCGGATGAGCCCCCGGGCATTCTTGTAGTTGGTGATATAGGTGGGATCCTCGGTCAGCACATAGCCCACCAGCTGATTGATGGGATTGTACCCCTTTTCGCTCAGCGCGTCGTATACCGTCCGGAGCAGGAGCTTGCGTTCCTTGTCCCTTTCCTCCTCGCGGATGGAGAAGGTTATGGTCTTGCTCATTTCATCTTTCATGGTAACCCTCCGCCGCGGCCGCGCCATGCCCGGATCCCGATTCCGGGAAACGGTCCCGCGCCGCCGCTGAAAAATAGCTTGACGGATATATTATATCAGTATTCCCGCCGAATTGCAAGAGCCGGGATTCAGTTTATTCTTAATGTTTCATGAGAATTCAGCGAAAAAAGCTGAATATTTATCCGTCCCCCGGTCCATACTCCCTTCGCGGGCCCCGCCCGTCCATCTCACGCGTCAATCGGAGGTATCCCATGTCCCGTTGTTATTCCGCCCCGGACCTCTCCCGCCCGGATCATGCGCAGCCCGGCGATCCCCCGGCCTTACCCCGGACCGACACCGGTACCCCGGACACAGGCATCCCGGAGGCAGGCGTTCCGGACGGCGGGATCCTGCTGCGCTGCGGAGGCATCTCCGTGGACTGCCTGACCATCATCGGCCAGATCGAGGGCCATTACCTGCTGGGGGAGGGACAGAAGACCACCAAGTACGAGCATATCATCCCCCGCCTCGTGGCCGTGGAGGAGAGCCCCGAGGTGGACGGCATGCTCATGGTGCTGAATACCATGGGCGGGGACGTGGAGGCGGGATTGGCCATCGCGGAAATGGTGGCCTCCATGTCCAAACCCACGGTGTCCCTGGTGCTGGGCGGCGGTCATTCCATCGGGGTGCCCCTGGCCGTGTCTGCGCGCCGTTCCCTCATCGTCCCCTCCGCCACCATGACGGTCCATCCCGTGCGGATCAGCGGGACGGTGGTGGGCGTGCCTCAGACCTACTATTATTTCAGCCGGATGCAGGAGCGGATCCTGTCCTTCATCTGCGCCCATTCCGCAGCCAGCGAGGAGAAAATGCGGGAGCTCCTTCTGCGCACGGATCAGATCGCCACGGACGTGGGCTCGATCCTGGACGGCGGGGAGGCCGTGGCGGTGGGCCTCATCGACCGTGTGGGCGGACTGAGCGACGCCCTGGGAGAGCTCCGCGCCATGATCCGGGAATCAAGGGCCTCCTCCGGAACGGAAAGCGGCGGAACTCCCGCGCCGGCGGAAAACGGCCGGTCCTGCCCCTGTGCCAACCCCTCCCGGGATCCCGGCTGACCGTCGATGCCCATAGTATACCACAAAAGCTAACAGTTGTCAATAACCTTTCGCCTATTTCATCATTTTCTCCCTTTTCACCCAATCGAACTGACCGGAATGACTAACAATTGTACAATCCGCTGCCCCCCTTCCGCCGCCCGCCCCGAACCGGACATCCCGCCCGGTTTTTTCTTTTCTCCCCGCTTTTTTTCTCCATGCCCTTCCTTTTCTCCGGGATTTATGGTACAATAAAATCAATTAACTATTCCCCTACAGTCAGAAAGGAGAAAAACCATGCTGAAAGGCATTTCCCCCATCATCTCCCCCGAGCTGCTCATGATTCTGGACAAAATGGGCCACGGGGACGAAATCGTGTTCTCCGACGGCAATTTCCCCGGCGAGAGCATCGGACGCATCGTCCTGCGGGCTGACCCCGTGGGCGTTCCGGAGCTTCTGAAGGCCGTTCTGCCCCTCTTCCCCCTGGATGCCTACGACAATAACGTCTACCTCATGGATAAAACCGAATCCGACCGGGACCTCGAGATCCCCATCTGGGACGAGTACCGCGAAATCGTGAAGGAGCACACCGATAAGGAACCCGTGTTCCTCGAGCGCTTCGCCTTCTATGAGAGAGCGAAAAAGGCGTACTGCGTGGTGGTCACCGGCGAGCGGGCCATCTACGCCAACGTGATTCTGAAAAAAGGCGTGGTGAAATAAGCATGGCCGACAAGAAGGACGAAATCATCTCCATGCAGCTGGACCTGATCCGGCAGATGACGGAGAACAATATCCGCCGCCTCTCCGACGATATCTGGGGCCCCCAGCGGGAAGCGGCCAGAAAAAAAGCGGGAACCGCCGACGGCACCCCCAAACGGCCCGTCACCCTCGATCCGCCCCTCATGCCCACGGATCCCGCCGTCAATTCCGGCGCGGGGAACAATTCCGCGGACAGCGGCAAAACGGATGACAACCTCATAAAGGCCTCCGACGGCGGGGACGGCGCCTCCCCCACCGAGACCGCCGAGGATATCCCCCCCGTGGAGTCCATGGAAGACCTGAAGGCCGAGCTGGATTCCTACATAGGTCTCGGCGAGGTCAAGCGCGAGGTAAAGAACCTCATTAATATGGCCACGGTCTATAAACTGCGCCGGGAGAACGACCTGCCCACGGCGGATATGTCCCTCCATATGGTCTTCTCCGGCAATCCCGGCACCGGCAAAACCATGATCGCCCGGTTCATGGCCCGCGTCTATCACTCTCTGGGCCTGCTCTCCAAGGGCAAGCTGGTGGAGGTGGACCGCTCCGGACTTGTGGCGGGCTATATCGGCCAAACCGCCATCAAGACCGCCAAGGTCTGCGAGTCCGCCATCGGCTCGGTTCTCTTCATCGACGAAGCCTACGCCCTCACCTCCCGCTCCGAGAACGACTTCGGCTTCGAGGCGGTGGATACCCTGCTCAAGAATATGGAGGATCACCGGGACGATCTGGTGGTCATCGTGGCGGGCTATACCGAGCTCATGGAGGAGTTCGTCAACTCCAACCCCGGCCTCCGCTCCCGCTTCAATAAGTACGTCAACTTCGCCGACTATACCGGTGAGGAAATGAAGGGCATCTTCAGGCTCAACTGCAAAAAGGCATTCTACGTCCTGGACGAGGACGCGGAAAAGGAGATCGGCGAGTACCTCGACGCAGTCGCTGAGGAACCCGGCGAGTTCGGCAACGCCCGCGGCGTCCGCAATACCTTTGAGAAGATCCTCACCGAACAGGCCAACCGCATCGCCGCCCTCCCCGAGGTCACCCGCGACGAACTTATGCGCATCACCCTCGCCGACGTCAATACCGCCCTCTACGGCGAACCTGAGGAAGAAGAACCCACAGCCGAGCCCGCCACCGACGAATCCGCCGCCCCGGATGCCCCCGCCGCCGACCGTCCGGACGCCGACCGTCCGGATGACGATCCCCCCTCCGCCTGACAGAAAGGGAACAAAGGCGAAGCCTTTTTGAAAGGAGCGCTCCATGACCGACCGCGAACTTGTCACCATGGCCGAGGACGCCATGACCCGCGCCTATGCCCCCTATTCCGGCTTTCAGGTGGGAGCCGCCCTCCTCTGCGCCGACGGAGCCGTCTATACCGGCTGCAATATCGAAAACGCCGCCTACGGTCCCTCCGTCTGCGCCGAACGGGTCGCCTTCTTCACCGCCGTCCGGGAGGGTAAGCGGGATTTCAAAAAAATCGCCGTTGTGGGCGGACCGGCGGGGAAAATCCGCTCCTTCACCCATCCCTGCGGCGTCTGCAGGCAGGTGATGCGGGAGTTCTGCCGGGACGATTTCGAAATTCTCGCCTTCGACGGAGAACAGATCCGCTCCGCCACCCTCATCACCCTCCTTCCCGATTCCTTCTCCCCCTCCGACTTGGCTGAATAGTATCCAAATCCCGTTCAGAATCGCATATTCCGAGTCTGCACCCCAATTCTGACAAGATTTCCGAGACAGCCTAACCCGCGAAGATGGTTGTACGATTTCGTCTGTTCTCAATCGCGCCCATGTCATGCGCGTTTCGATCGCTGTTTGCAGGTTACCAGCGCGACTGCGTCGGCGCGGCAAACCGATGAACTTCGTCCCCGACGGAGTTCATCGCATGTTACGACTGACGCATCGTGGTCCGCCGGAGTTGCGGAGCAACTCCCGAAGAATGCGGAGCATTCTTCAGGCGAGGACGTGGGATACGCAATAGATTTTCGATTCAGATATGAGCAACAAGGATTATGCTCCCCGGCCAAGGGGGACCTCCGGGAGGGGCACCGATTTGCTTGCAAATCAGTCGGCCATGAGATGGTGTCCCTCCCGGCGCCTCCCGTGCGCAACGGGTTTAATGTAATTTGAAACGCGCAGCGTTTCTTTCCTATAGTGTGAACACACTATAGCATAAGGAGAACAAACCATGCGCATGACCGACCTCATCCATAAGAAAAAGCACGGCCTCGCCCTCACCGCTGAGGAGATCGCCTATTTCGTCCGCGGCTATACAAACGGAGAGATCCCGGATTACCAGGCCTCCGCCTTCTGTATGGCCGTCTGCCTCCGGGGCATGAACAGAGAGGAGTGCGCCGCCCTCACCGAGCAGATGATGCGCTCCGGGGACGTGGTGGACCTCTCCGGCCTGCCCCATACCGCGGATAAGCACAGCACCGGCGGCGTGGGAGATCTGACCTCCCTGGTGACGGCTCCCATCGCGGCGGCGGGCGGCCTCTCCGTGGCGAAGATGTCCGGACGGGGACTGGGCCATACCGGCGGCACCGTGGATAAGCTGGAGTCCATCCCCGGCTTCCGCACCGCTCTGACCGAGACCGAATTCATCGATCAGGTGAAGCGCGTCGGCATCGCCGTGGTGGGACAGACCGCCAACCTCGCCCCCGCCGATAAGAAGCTCTACGCCCTCCGGGACGTCACGGACACCGTGGATTCCATCCCCCTCATCGCCTCCTCCATCATGTCGAAGAAGCTGGCGGCAGGGGCGGAGTCCATCGTCCTGGATGTGAAGTACGGCTCCGGAGCGTTCATGAAAACCCCGGAGGACGCCGAAAAACTGGCCGAAGCCATGATCTCAGCCGGACGCGCCCACGGCAGGAAAATGGCCGCCCTCGTCACCTCCATGGAGTTCCCCCTGGCCCCGCAGATCGGCAATACCCTCGAGGTGGAGGAAGCCGTCCGCATCCTGAAGGGAGAAGACCCCCGGGGCTACGGCATCCGCACCGTGGCAGCCCGCCTGGCCGGAGAAATGCTCTCCCTGTCCCTGGACCTCACTCCCGAGGAGGGCCTCGCCCGGGCGGAGGACATCCTTCGGTCCGGCAGAGCCTATGAAAAGTTCCGCGAATGGATCGGTGCCCAGGGCGGGGACGTCTCCGTCGTCGATGAGAACCGCTTCCCCCGCGCTCCTTATGCACGAACGGTCGCCTCCCCCGCATCCGGGTGGGTCAGCCGCACCGATACCGAGTCCGTCGGCATGGCAGCCTGTCTTCTCGGAGCCGGCCGCATGACCAAGGAGGATACCCCGGACCTGACCGCCGGCATCGTTCTCCGCTTCGCCCCCTGCGACCGGGTGGAAAAGGGACAGCCCCTGGCCGACCTTTATACCTCCGACCCCGCGAAGCTGGACGCCGCAGAGCGGACCTTCCTCTCCGCCCTCACCTTCTCCGACGAAAACGCCGAGCCCGCCCCCCTCATCCTCAAGACCCTCCGCTGACCGTCCCTTCAGACGCGGGCCATATCGCGGAGGAGTATCCCTTCTTCGTAACCATATACCCGGAGGCAATTTCCATGAAACAGTTCTTCCTTCCCCCCACGGGAGGCGCCTTCAAGGCCAACCTCCACTGCCATTCCACCGTGTCCGACGGACGGCTCACCGTGGAAGAGATCAGGGCCCAGTACAAAAAGCACGGCTATTCCATCGTGGCCTTCACCGACCATGACGTGCTCCTGAGCCACGAGGACCTGAACGAGCCCGGAACCTTCCTCGCCCTGAACGGCTATGAGATGGAGGTCAACGAGCAGGGCTTCACCGGCCTAAAATCCGGGGACCTGACCTTCGGCTCCTCAAAGACCGCCCATATGTGCCTCATCGCCCTGGAGCCCGACAACCTGACCCAGGTCTGCTACAACAAGGACAAATACATCTGGGGCAACGCCAAAGCGTTTATCCCGCAGCTGAAATTCGACCGGGACGACTACGAGCGGTCTACTCCCACGAGGGCGTCTCCGAGATGATGCGTCTGGGCAGGGAGCACGGCTTCTTCGTCACCTATAACCACCCCACCTGGTCCATGGAGTCCTGGCCGGACTATTCCGGCTACGAGAACATGCACGCCGTGGAGATCTGGAACACCGGCTGCGAGCGCATCGGCTACGACGAGTATAACTGCCACTGCTTCGACGACCTTCTCAGGCAGGGCAAGCGCGTCTACGCCCTGGCCACCGACGACAACCACAACGGCCAGCCCCTGGAATCCCCCCTGGACGACTCCTGCGGCGGCTGGGTGGTGATCCGCTGCGAGAAGCTGGAGTACCGCTGCGTGACCGACGCCCTGCTCCGTGGCTCCTTCTATGCCTCCACGGGGCCCGGCATCCATGACCTCTGGGCAGAGGACGGCGTCCTGCACGTCACCACCACCCCCGCCCACCGCATCAACTTCATCACCGGAGCCCGCCATACGGGATCCGTGGGAGCACACCGCAGCGAAACCGTCACCGAAGGCGCTTTCCGCATGGACCCCGCCCGGGACGGCTATGTCCGTGTCGAGGTCATCGACCAGTACGGCGAGCGGGCCGTGTCCAACCCCGTCTGGATGGATCAGCTGCGGTAATCCCGTCCGGATGGATCAGCCCCGATAACCGCTTCATCCCCCGCAATCAGAATCCCCGCGAAGGAGACGCTGTCAGAGACGTCTCCTTTTTTTCGGTCCTTTCGTTCAGGATTTTTCCCTGCCCCCTTGACAACCGCCCGCCGTCAATGTATAATCTATGTTATATAACGACCGTTATAAATGGAGGCGATCCCGTGGCCCCAAAGCCCAGAGTGACCCGGGACATGATCGTGGACGCGTCCCTCGCGCTGATCCGGGAGAACGGAGCGGAAGCCCTCAACGCGAGGAACGTCGCCAGGCGGCTGAACTGCTCCACCCAGCCGGTCCTGTACCATTTTACCTCTATGGAGGAGCTGCGGCGGGCCGTATACGACCGGGCGGACCGGTTCCATACGGAGTATCTCCTGCGCCCCGGCGGGCAGAGGGATCCGCTTCTTACAATCGGCGTCAACTATATCCGCTTCGCCGTCGAGGAGCCCCGGCTGTTCCGCTTCCTCTTCCAGTCCGGCTGCGCACGGGAAACCACCATCGCGGAGATGATCGATTCCCCTGCGCTCTCCCCGGTCCTTTCCGCCATGAGTCAGGGCATGGGAACGGACATGGAGAAGACCCAAAAGGCCTTCCTCATCCTCGCCCTGTTCGCCCACGGATACGCCAGCATCATCGCCAACAACAATCTGCAATACGACGAGGAAACCGTCGCCGCCGACCTGGAGCGGGCCTTCATCGGCGCCGTCGCGGCTGTCGGTCAGGAGGACAACAATGAAAAAACTCTATGAGAAAAGCGAAATCTGGTTTGCCGTTTTCTGGATCATCCTGTATACGGTGTCCATGACGGCCCTGCGGAACCTCGGGGACGACAGCCCGTTCATGATGGCGGGCCTTGCCGTGATCTCCGCCCTGATGCTCCTGTTTGTGATGAAAAACGGACTTACGGAATATTACGGCCTTGCGGGATGGGCGGAGAACAGCCGGGCCATGCTGTGGTTCATCCCCCTCTGGATCATCGCCGGCTGCAATCTTCTGAACGGCATCGGGCCGGAATATAAGGTGCCGGGGCTGATCTTCGCCGCTCTGTCCATGGCCATCGTGGGATTCGCGGAGGAAATGATCTTCCGGGGCTTCCTGTTCAAAGCCATGCTGAAGGACGGCAGCGCCAGAACCGCCGTGATCGTCTCCTCCGTCACCTTCGGGATCGGCCATATCAGCAACCTCCTGTCGGGGCATGCGCTGGGGGAAACACTTCTGCAGATCACCTACGCCGTGGCGGTGGGCTTCGTTTTCACCATGGCCTTCTATAAGGGCGGCAGCCTGCTCCCCTGCATTCTCGCCCACAGCCTGACGGACGTCTTCGCCGTGCTGGGAAACGACGAGGCTCCCCTCTGGCTCAATATCACGATCCATGCCGTCGTGATCGTCGTGGGGATCGCCTACTGCCTCTGGCTGAAGGACAAAAAGACCCCCGCGGTCAACGTCCCGGCCGGGAAAAAGGCGTGAAGCGGGATTGCTGGAAAACCGTCGGAAAACGGCGGTTTATTTATGTAAAGGGCTCTGCGGAATCCCGCTCCGGGCGGAAGAGGGAGATGCTCCGAAGGGGGCGGGCGCGGTTGCGGGAAGCGGCGCAAAAAGAAGCAGGCAGGCCGTAGGGCGCGGCTTACCTGCTTTTTCCGGCTTATGACTGCGGGGCGGGCTGCGCGGGTTTCGTTCCCTGCGGACGATCCCCCTGCGGCGCGGCCGTCCGGAGGGAGCGGTCATGCTCCCCGCGTTCAGTCGCCCTCCACCGCCTTCTGGAAGGACTTCAATACCAGCTGCAGCTGCTTGTCCGCCATTTTCTGGTTGGATTTGAAGTATGACGCGCAGTCCTTCGATTTTTTGCTCATCAGGACCTGGAGCGTCCACTGCATGCCCTTCCAGTCGTCGTAGATATACCCGAAGGTGTAGACGCGGCCCGCCAGGATCAGATCCAGCATCCTCTGGGAGGCCTCGCCGCGGGCGTACTTGGACTGAAGCACGATCTCACAGACGGCGGGAACCACGGTTTTGTTGCTCTCGTATGCCAGCGCCTCCATGACGATCCCCGCGCTTTCCGGATCCGCGAGGGTCTGCGGTGCGCATAAAGGCGCCGCGCGGCATTGACAGGATCGGCTTCGGATGATATAATCGAACACAGAGGGATACGGGCTGTGTCCCCGGGTGAAAAATCGGAAAAGCGAGGCGAAATCGGATGAGCCGGAAGAACGAAAAAAGAAAAAGAAATCTCGAAAGGGAAAAGGCAAACGCAAAATCAACGATCATCCCCATCGCGGCGGCGGCCGTATTCCTGGTGCTGGGCATTGTCGGCCTTAT
>CACWLT010000162.1 GCA_902761695.1 uncultured Ruminococcus sp. | reverse complement strand
GGAATACCGCACTTCTTCAGAAGATCCCACGCGTAATCCCGCTTTTTCGCGTCGAGCAGGGCGCCGGTGGATACGATGGTGTATTCGCTGCTCTTCTCGCCGGTCAGAAGATAGCCCAGAAGGTCCGGCATGTGGAGCAGGCATTCCGCGTTCTCCACCACCCAGGGACGGTCCCTGAGGTCCGCCGCGATCTGATACAGGGTGTTGAAGTTCAGGGACTGGATGCCCGTCGTGCCGTAGATCTCGCTGCGGGGAGCCAGGCGGTCGAACACATAGGGCTGGATCCCGTCGGTCCGCACATCCCGGTAGTGATAGGGATTGGACAGCAGGGTGCCGGTCTTGTCCAGATAGCCGTAGTCCACGCCCCAGGTGTCGATGCCCACGGAGCTGATCCCGCCCGCGTGGGACGCCTTGAGGATGGCGGTCTTGATTTCAAAGAGCAGCCGCAGCGTATCCCAGAAGAATCCGCCCGGCATCATGACCGGATCGTTGGAGAAGCGGTGGATCTCCTCCAGGGTGAACCGCTCGCCGTCAAAGCCGCCGATGATCCCGCGCCCGCTCGACGCGCCCAGGTCCACGGCCAGCATTTTCTTCATAGCCATATGTTATCTCCTTCCCGGATGATAAGGGTACAGTGCCGCTTTTCCCGTCAGAGGGACTGGGAGGTACGGGGCAGACACCATCTCAGGTGCTCCACCGCCGCCGCGAAGGCCTCGGAGGAGGTTTCGTACGCGTTCCCCAGCGCCGTCCGGGGGCCGCCCTCCAGCTTTTCCAGACCGGCGAACACCCGCAGATGGGGCTCCACAGTCAGGACGAAATCGCCGCTTCTGGCCAGGTTGACGAGAGCCAGGATCTCGGGGATATTGCCCACGCCCATGCCCGCGGGAACGATGGTCCCGTTCGAGACGGCGTCCTTGATGTGCATATAGGTGATGTAGTGCTTCAGAAGCTCGTAGGCCTCAAAGGGCTTCGCGCCGCACTGGATGAAGTTGGCGGGATCAAAGACGCAGCCCAGCCGCCCCTCGAATGCCTTCACAAGCTCCAGGCACCGCTCCGGCACGTCGCCGTAAATGCCCTTCTCGTTCTCGTGGCACAGCTGCACGCCGTATTCGTCCGCCGCGTCCAGCATCTTCCCCATGCGGTCGAACACCTCGTCACGATACTCCTCATACTTCCCGTCCGGGATGTAGAAGGAGAACATGCGGACGCGGCCGGTCCCCAGCACGGAGGCCAGCTCGCAGGTGTTCTTCAGCTTGTCCAGATGGGGCTCGAAGGGGTCGGTGATCCCGATCTTGCCGATGGGAGAGCCCACCGCGGAGACGGAAATCCCGGCGGCGTCCAGCTTTCTCTTCACTTCGGCGGCTTCGGCGGGCGTCAGGTCGGAGACGTTCGTGCCGTCCACGCCCCGCAGCTCCGTCATCTTCACATGATTGGCAAGCAGGCCCTCGATCTGTTCGTCAAGGACCGCGGAATATTCGTCGGAAAATGCGCTGATTCTGAATCTGACCATGTCGTTCACTCCAAATTCAATTCTCTGTCCGCCGTCCGCCCGTCTGAAACACGGGAAAAAGCGCCCGCATGGGATCGTTATACGGTGACGGCGGGTATCCATCCCCCTTCCCGGAGACGGAACCATTCTATTATAACACTCTTTTCCCCGGTTTGCAATCCGTACCGGAGGAAATTCCGCCGCTCTGAGCGGGAGATTGTGCATTTTTCAGTCGTCCGCGAGGCAAAATTTACAATTTATCAACAAAGCCGCTACAGGAATCACAGCTCCACCACGGTCACACCGTAGTCTCCCTCGCCGTAGGCTCCGGCCCGGAAGGACTTCACCCGCTTGTCGTGCTTGAACTGATTCTGCAGTGCGTTCCGGAGCGCGCCGGTCCCCTTGCCGTGGATGATGGTCGCCTGATGGACACCGGCCACGATGGCGGAATCGATGTACTGATCCACCACGAACCAGGCCTCCTCCCCCGTCATGCCGCGCACGTCGCATTCCAGCTTGAAGCTTTTTGTGACCTGGGCTCTCGCTCTGGCCTCCTTCTTCTGCTCGGCCTTCTTCGCCTCCTCCGCGTCCTCGATGAGCCGCAGGTCCTTTTCGTTGACCCGCATCTTCACCGCGCCCATGCGGACGGAGGTGTTGCCGTTCTTGTCGGGATCCTCCAGCACCACGCCCTGGGTGCCCAGATTCCGGTGGCGGATCACGTCGCCCTTCTTCAGGGGTCTGGGCAGCACGTAGTCCGCGTCGTCGTCCGCGCCCACCACAGGATTCATTTTGTCGTCATAATCCCGCACTCTTGCCCGGGCGTTCTTCTTTGCCTCGGAGATGGCGTCGCCGAAGCGCTCGGAGTCCTTTTCCTTCTTCGCCTTCTCCAGCTCGGCGATGACGTATTCCGATGTGGCTCTCGCGCCATCCAGCAGCTCCTGGGCCTTCTTGCGCATCTTGTCGGCTTCCTTCTCCGCCCCGGCCAGACGGCTCTTCAGCTCCGCCTCGGATTTCGCCCGATAGTCTTCGAATTCCCGGCGGGACTGCTCGGCGGCGGCTTTTTCCTTCTCCAGCTCCTTCCGGGTGTCCTCCAGCTTCTGGATCACGTTTTCAAAGTTCCGGGATCCCGTATCCACAAATCGCTCCGCCCTTGCCACAATCGTCGGGGACAGGCCCAGCTTTTCGGAAATGGCGAAGGCGTTGGACTTGCCCGGCGTGCCGATGATGAGCCGGTAGGTGGGCCGGAGGGTCTCCACGTCGAATTCGCAGGACGCGTTCACCACACCCTCCGTCTCCAGCGCGTAGGCCTTGAGCTCGGCGTAGTGGGTGGTGGCTGCGCAGAGGGTTCCGTTCATCCGGGTCTCCTCCAGGATCGCCATGGCCAGCGCGGCGCCCTCCACCGGATCCGTTCCCGCGCCCAGCTCGTCGAAGAGGACCAGGGAGTTCTCGGTCATCTTGTCCATGATGGTGACGATGCCCTTCATGTGGGAGGAGAAGGTGGAGAGGGACTGCTCGATGGACTGCTCGTCGCCGATGTCGGAGAACACTTCGTCGAACACGCCCATAACGGAGGTGTCGTCTGCCGGGATGTGAAGCCCCGCCTGCGTCATGAGGGCGAAGAGGCCGATGGTTTTCAGGGTCACGGTCTTGCCGCCGGTGTTGGGACCGGTGATGACCACCATTTTATAATCCCGTCCGAGGGTGACGCTGACGGGCACCACGGTCTTCTTGTCGAGTAGGGGATGACGCGCCCGGTACAGCTCGATGATTTTCTTGTCGGAGATCTTCGGCGGGGCGGCGTTCATCTGATAGGACAGCTCCCCGCAGGCGAAAATGAACGCCAGCTCCGTGATGTTCAGGTAGTTGAGATTCATGGTCTGGGCGTTGACGGCGATGCCGGCCGAGAGATCACGGAGGATGCGCTCGATCTCCCGGGCTTCCTTCGCTTCCAGCTCCCGCAGCTCGTTGTTGGCTTCCACCACCGCCATGGGCTCGATAAAGACCGTGGCCCCGGACGCGGAGGTGTCGTGGACCAGGCCCTTGACCTCGTTCCGGTATTCCGCCTTGACGGGAACCACGAACCGGCCGCCCCGGGTGGTGACGATGTTCTCCTGCAGGTACTTGGACTGGCCGGAGGTATAGCGCTGGAGGATCTCCTTGATCTTGGCGTCGGTGTTCCGCTTCTTCCGCCGGATCTCCGCCAGAAGAGGGGAAGCCTCGTCCGCCACGAAATCCTCCGCCACGATGGAGCGGGTGATCTTCTCCTCCAGGGCCCGGTTAGGGGTCAGCCGCTCGAAGATCTCGGCCAGGGAGGTCTCCGGCGTCCGATCGCTCTTCACGTAGTCGAGCAGAGTCCGGGCGGTTCTCAGCACGGCCGCGCAGTCCAAGAGCTCTCTCAGGGACAAAACCGCGTCCTTCTCCGCCCGCTCCACGCTCTCCCGGATATCCTTCACCCGGCCGAAGGAGGGCAGGCCCTTGAGACCGATGAGGGTCTTGGCGTCGGTGGTCTGCCGCTGCTTCTTCATTACCTTCTCGATATCGGACGAGGGGGTCAGACGCCGGGCAAACTCCGCCGCGCCTTCCGTCTGGCAGACCGCCGCCAGCATGTCGAGGATCTTGTCAAATTCCAGTGTAACTAATGCTTTTGCGTTCATATGAATCCTTATTTCTTCTTCATCTTCTTATAATATTCCAGCGACGAGAATCCGTGCTCCACGTGGTTCAAAAGATACCGCTCGCAGACCACGGAGAACAGGGAGAGCTCCGTTTTGTCCAGGGCGAAGGAGAGGAATTTCTTCGGCGGGGCGTATTCGATGAAGCGCAGGGCCGCCAGCACCGCCGGGGACACGCGGATCAGAATCTTTGCCGTCTCGTCCGCCAGATACGCCGGATCGTTCTCCAGCCTCGTCCTGCATGACCTGCAGAGCAGCCGCCCGTTCATCACGTCCAGCGTCGAATCCTCCCCGCTGACGTCCCGGCCGCAGACCGCGCAGCCCTCCAGATCCGGCATGAAGCCCTCCTGCACCGCCATCCGGAACTCAAAGGCACCTCGGAGCTGTTCCTCGGGCAGATTCTCCTTTTTCGCCAGGGCGTAGAGGGTGTTCAGCGTCAGGCTCATGAGCTCCCGGTTTTCGATCTCCTCCTGAGCGAACTCGTAGACCACCTCGCAGATGTAGTTGGCCAGGGACAGCTTGTCCAGGTCGTACCGCAGCTCCATGAAATTGTCGATGTAGAAGGCGTCCGCGATGTACCAGTACTTGTTCCGCCGCTTCAGCAGGTAGGTGCTGTAGGAGAAAAGCTGGGAGGAGGCGGCGTACTTGTGCCGGATGGAGGAGAGGCCCTTGCCGCTGATGGACAGCCGTCCCCTCTCCCCGGTGAGCAGCGTGATCATCTTGTCCGCCTCCCCGGTTTCCACCTCCCGGATCACCAGACCGTCCACCTCAAGCTCTTCCATCCGTCCGTCCTCCCACTGCCGTCAGGTCACGTCCTCGTTCTTGTAGCCGAAACCCGAGACCGCTGCCGCGCTGTCCCGCCATTTTTCCTTGACCTTCACCCAGAGGTTCAGATACACCTTGGTGCCGAAGAAGGACTCCATGTCCTCCCGGGCGTAGGAGCCGATCCGCTTCAGGGTCGCCCCGTCCTTCCCCACGATGATCCCCTTGTGGGATTCCTTCTCGCACCAGATCTCCGCCCGGATCCGGAGCAGGGATTCCTCATCCTTGAAGTCCTCGATCACGACGGCGATGCCGTGGGGGATCTCGTCGGACAGCAGGCGGAGGGCTTTCTCCCGGATGATCTCCGAGGCGATCTGCCGCTCCGGCTGGTCCGTCAGGCTGTCCCCGTCGAACATCCAGTCCCCTTCGTAGAGGAATTGCTCCGCCTCACCGAGTACCTCGTCCACGTTCTTGCCGTTCTGGGCGCAGGTGGGCACCACGGCGTCGAAGCTGTGGAGGGCGGCGTAATCCGCGATGGTCTCGGCCAGCTTTTCCCGGTTCACCAGGTCGATCTTGTTGAGCACCAGGATGGAGGGCAGTCCCGCCTTCTTGATCTGCTCGATCAGTTCCTTCTCGATGTCCCCCGCCGGGTAGCCCGCCTCGGCGATGAGGATCACGGCGTCTGCCGAGCCCACGGAGGAGTGGACGGACTTCATCATGTATTCGCCCAGCTTGGTTCTGGCCTTGTGCACGCCGGGGGTGTCCAGAAAGACGTACTGGTCCTCCCCCTTCGTCAGAATGCCGGCGATGCGGTTGCGGGTGGTCTGGGGCTTGGAGGACACGATGGCCACCTTTTCCCCCAGAAGATGATTCATCAAAGTGCTCTTTCCCACGTTGGGGCGGCCTACGATGGCGATAAACGCGGTTCTGGTCATATCTTCACTCCTCGTGCCGGACCTCGAGGCCCAGTCTTCTCATAATGGCCCGCTGATGCTCCCGCATTTCGAGCTCCTCTTCTTCCGAATTCACATGGTCGTACCCCAGCAGATGGAGCACGGAGTGGACCGTCAGAAACGCCACCTCCCGCTCGTAGCTGTGGCCGAAATCCTCCGCCTGCTCGGCAGCCCGCTCCAGGGACAGAACGATATCCCCCAGCTCGCAGATCTCCCCCGGGCCCGGCTTCTCCCCCTTTTTGAAATCGTACATGGGGAAGGACAGAACGTCCGTCGGCGCGTCAATGCCCCGGAACTCCCGGTTCTTTTCCCGGATCCCCTCGTTATCCGTGAAGGTCACGGAAATCAGGGGATCGTATCTGAAATGCTCGTTCTCCAGGGCGGCGCGGATGGCAGACTTCACCAGAGCCTTCACCCGGAATCCCGCCCTGTGTTTTCTCTGATCGTTGGACCAGTCCACTGTGATTTTCATGCTCAGCCCCTCGCCGGACGGTATTTCTTGTGCTCCCGCTGTTCGTTCGCCCGGACTGCCCTTTCGTGATCGTATTTTTCGTAGGCCATGATGATCTTCTGCACCAGACGGTGGCGCACCACGTCCCGCTGATTGAACTCGTGGATGCCGATGTCCTCGATGTTCTTTAATATCTGCCCTGCCACGGACAGGCCGCTTCTGGTCCCCCTGGGCAGGTCGGTCTGGGTCAGGTCCCCCGTCACCA
>CACWLT010000161.1 GCA_902761695.1 uncultured Ruminococcus sp. | reverse complement strand
GACGTACTCGCGGATGTTGCTGATCTCGGCCTTTTCCGTGGAGAACACCAGCTTGGCGGCGTCGTTGGGGATATCGGTGGCCGAGGTGGCCATCTTCATGTCCATGCCCAGCTTCCGGGGGAACACCATGACGTTCTGGTAGATGTCCACATCCAGCCGGATGGAGAACAGGCCCAGAAAGTCGGAGATGTAGAGACAGCGGACGCCGATCTCGTAGGTGCCGCGGTACCGGAAGGAGGTCTCGTGCTCCACGTTGTAGCTGCCCATGGGGGGAAGGCTCATGGTGAGGGACTGCTCGGTGCAGCGGACGCCGTCCGGCTGGGGGACGCTCACCACCGCCTCGATGAAGGGATAGGCGAAGGGGGAAGCGTTGATGATGCGCAGCTCGTAGTTCACCGGCTGCAGCTTTTCCACCTTGGTGATGTCGGAGCTCACGTAGATCCGGATCAGGGCCTTCCCCACCAGCACGTAGAGCACGGACAGGATGGGGAGCAGAACCAGGAACCAGAACAGCACCGCCGACGCCGTGGCCCGCAGCGCCTGGGTAAAGATCAGAGCGAAAACGAGCAGCAGCGCGTAGAGAATCGCCGGACGCCGGAACTTGACGAGCGGCCTTTTTTTCAGATTATCCATATCAGGCCCGTTTCTTTCTTGAGGTTATGGGAACCGGACAGGGCGCCGGTCATCTCTTGGTCTTGAAGGGAGCCTCCACGGTGCGGAGCACTTCGCCGAGGATATCCGCCTGGGTCTCGCGGTTGAGGCGGGCCTCCTGGCTCAGAACGATACGGTGGGAGATACCGGGCGCGAATACGAAGGCGATGTCCTCGGGCAGCACATAGTCGCGGCCGCGGAGGAAGGCATAGGCCTGGGACAGCTTCATGAGCAGCAGGGACGCGCGGGGAGAGGCGCCCAGGGACAGCTTCGGGCTCTTTCTGGTGGCGTGGACCAGGCGGACGATGTAGCGGCAGATCTCCGGCTCAAGGGCGATCTGCTGGCAGGCCGCGCGGATGCCCCGGATGGTCTCCACGTCGGTGACGGCGTTGACCTTCTCGAGGGGGTTGATGCCCCGGCGGTCGGAGATGATGTTGACCTCTTCGTCCTCGGTGGGATAGCCCATGGAGAGACGGATGGCGAAACGGTCCATCTGGGCTTCCGGCAGGGGGTAGGTGCCCACGTAGCCCGTCGGGTTCTGGGTGGCGATGACCATGAAGGGATCGGGGACCCGGTAGGTGGTGCCGTCCACGGTGACCTTGGCTTCTTCCATGGCCTCCAGCAGAGCGGACTGGGTCTTCGGGGACGCGCGGTTGATTTCGTCGGCCAGCAGGATGTTGGTCATGACCAGGCCCTCGCGGAACTCGAACATTTCCTTCTGCCGGTTGTAGACGTTGAAGCCGGTGATGTCGGAGGCCATGACGTCGGGGGTGAACTGGGCGCGGTTGAAATCCAGACCGGCGGAACGGGCCAGAGCTGCGGCCAAGGTGGTCTTGCCGGTGCCGGGGACGTCCTCGATCAGGACATGGCCGCCGGACAGCATGGCGGTGACCAGCAGAACGATTTCGTTGTGCTTGCCGATGACGACCTTCTCCACCTCGGAGATCAGGGCCTGCGCTGCCTTGTAGGAGCTTTCGGGAACGGAGATTTTGTTTTCGTTTGCCATGGTGCGTGCGCGGCGCGTGGACCGCATCCTCCCATATAATTTTATAAATGTAGTTTCGGATGTTTACACCTTGCAATCATTGATTTTACCATATCACCGAGCAGAATGCAATGGCAATTCCGTGAACATTGCGATTTTTTAGCTGATTTTCTTTCGCCTTCGTTCATTTTCCGATTCCGGTCGGGGAGGACGGGCCGTTTTCCGCCGCCGGGGGAGCCTCCGTGATAAAAAGCCCGAAAAATGTTACCCGAAATCTTTCCCCGGGATTCTTGTATTGACCGGCCGGATGTGGTATACTGATGATGAATCACCGCGCCCCCGCAACGGGGACTCTGCGGACACAGGACGGTACATCAGCATGATCTACGACGTATTGATTATCGGCGCCGGATGCACGGGCGTCATGACGGCACGGCTTCTCTCCGCGAAGAACGTGAAGACCGCCGTGGCCGAAGCCCGCTGCGACGTGGCCATGGGAGCCACCTGCGCCAATTCCGCCATCGTCCACGCCGGATACGACGCAAAACCCGGCACCCTCAAGGCGAAGCTCAACGTGCGCGGCAACGTGCTCATGAAGGAGCTCTGCGCGCAGCTGGGCGTTGAAGTGAAAAATGTCGGGTCCCATGTGGTGGGATTCGGCGACGAGGATCTTCCGAAACTCCAGGAGCTGTACGAGCGCGGCGCCGCAAACGGCGTTCCGGGACTGGAGATCATCGGCCGGGACGCATTGCGCAAAATGGAGCCCCACGTCTCCCCGGAGGCCACCCATTCCCTCTGGGCCCCCTCCGCCGCCATCACCTGCCCCTACGGCATCACCATCGCCGCTGCGGACAACGCGGTCACAAACGGCGTCGATTTCTTCTTCAATTTCCCCGTGGTCTCCTGCGCGCGTCAGGACGGCGTCTTCACCGTCTCGGACGGGACGAAAACCATCCGGGCCCGGTATGTGGTCAACTGCGCGGGCGTGCATTCCGCCAAGCTGGCCGCAGTCCTCGGGGAACATGACTTCCCCATCACCATCACGCCCCGGCGCGGGGAATATTTCATCCTCGACAAGGCCGTCGGCAATCTGGCGAATTCCACCCTCTTCGTCTGTCCCTCCGACCGGGGCAAGGGCATTCTCGTGTCCCCCACGGTGGATGGCAACCTGATCGTGGGCCCCAACGCCTATCCCATCGAGGACGGGGACGACCGCGCCACCACGGCGGAGGGCCTGGCCGAGATCACCGCGGGAGCGCGCCGCATCATGCCGGATGTCCCCATGAACATGGCCATCACCTCCTTCGCCGGCGTCCGCGCCACTCCGAACATCTACGACTTTTATCTGAAGCGCTCCGAGCAGGTGCCGGGGCTCATCCACGCGGTGGGCGTCGAATCTCCCGGCTTCGCGTCCTCCCCGGCCACGGCGGAATACCTCGTCGGCCTGCTGGAGGAGGCGGGACTCACCCTGACGGACAAGGCGGACTACATCCCCACCCGGCGGCCCGACGGCAATCACGTCCAGTTCAACCGCCTGAGCGAGGAGGAAAAAGCGGCCCGCTGCCGGGAGAATCCCGCTTACGGCAAGATCGTCTGCCGCTGCGAGACCGTCACGGAGGGGGACCTGCTGGACATGCTGGACGCGCCCATTCCCGCCGTCACCATCGACATGATGAAGAAAAGACTGCGGGCCGGCATGGGGCGGTGCCAGGGGGGCTTCTGCTCGCCGAGAGTCGCCGTTCTCATCGCGGAACGCACCGGCATGGGGCTCGAGAACGTCACCAAGAACGGCGGCGGCTCCTGGCTTGTGACCAAACGGATCGGGGAGGAATGAGAGACCATGACGGACAAGAAACTCATCATCATCGGCGGCGGACCGGCGGGTCTGGCTGCGGCCGTGGCGGCGGTCGACCGGGGCATGGATCCCCATGATATTCTGGTGCTGGAGCGGGACAGCGAGCCCGGCGGCATCCTCAATCAGTGCATCCACGCGGGCTTCGGCCTCCACCGCTTCGGTGAGGAGCTGACCGGGCCGGAATACAGCGGGCGCTACATCGCCATGGTCCGGGAACGGAACATCCCCATCCTCTGCAATGCCATGGCCCTGAATCTCACCGCCGATCGCCGGGTGACCTTCGTCTCCCCCGAGACCGGCTATACCACCCTGCAGGCGGAGGCCGTGATCCTGGCCATGGGATGCCGGGAGAGAACACGCGGCGCGCTGGGAACCCCGGGTACCCGTCCCTCCGGCGTCTACACGGCGGGATGCGCCCAGCGGTATGTCAACATCGAAGGCTTCATGCCCGGTCACCGGGTCGTGATCCTGGGCTCCGGCGACATCGGCCTCATCATGGCCCGCCGCATGACCCTGGAGGGCGCGAAGGTACTGGCGGTCTGCGAGATCATGCCCTACTCCGGCGGCCTGGCCCGGAACATCGCCCAGTGTCTCGACGACTTCGGCATTCCGCTGAAGCTGTCCCACACGGTGACGCAGATCCACGGGCGGGACCGGGTGGAGGCCGTCACCATCGCCGCGGTGGACGAGGCCAACGGACGCCGTCCCATCCCCGGCACAGAGGAGACCATCGAGTGCGACACGCTGCTCCTCTCCGTGGGCCTGATCCCGGAGAACGAGCTGACCCGTGGCGCGGGCATCGACATCAACCGGGCCACCTCCGGGGCGGACGTGAACCAGTTCCGCGAGACCTCGGCCCCCGGCATCTACGCCTGCGGCAACGTGCTCCACGTCCACGACCTGGTGGACTACGTGTCGGAGGAGGCCGTCATCGCGGGCACGGCGGCGGCGGACCGTATCCTCGGGAAGGGCGGCTCCATTGTAAAATCCCTGCCCGTCACGGCGGGAGACGGCATCCGCTACACGGTTCCGGAGCGCATCGATCTGACGGCGGATCCGGAGGACGTGCGGATCTTCTTCCGGGTGCGGGACGTTTATAAGAAGGTACAGTTCTTCATTGAGACGGACGGCGGCGAGGTGCTGGTGAAGCGGGCAAAATCTGCGGCGGCTCCCGGGGAGATGGAATCCCTCACCCTTCCGGCGGAAAAGCTGAAGAGCCTTATCGCCGGGGACTGCGCCGGGATCCGGGTATATCTGAAGGAAACGGGAGGCAAGGCACAATGACTACAAGAGAGCTGACCTGCGTCGTCTGTCCTGCGGGATGCCGCATGACGGTGACCCTGGACGACGGCGGCGCCATTCTGAAAATCGAGGGCAACACCTGCTCCCGGGGCAAGGATTATGCCACAAGCGAAGTCACCCATCCCGTGCGGACCCTTACCTCCACGGTGACCGTGACCGCACCTGACGGAAAGAAGATGCTCCCCGTGCGGACGGACAAGCCCATCCCGAAGGAAAAGCTGTTCGACGCCATGGCCATCATCCGGAACACAAAGGCCGCATCCCCCGTCCGCACCGGCGACGTGCTGATCCCGGATTTCATCGAGCCCGGGACGAACCTCATCGCCTGCCGGGACGCGTAATGCCAATCACAAGCAGAAAGGGGAACGCGGCTTCTTGAAAGAAACCCGGAGCAGCAAGCTGCTCGGCAAGAACTTTTATAATTGCACTGGTGCAGCTTCCTTATCAAAGTGCAGCACGGGGTAACGTACAGTGCATCTTCTCAGGTTCTGCTTTCCCACACCTTAATCATATTTCCTTTTTAGGCTGAGAATAGGATAAACCGACAAAAACAAACAGAGCCCCAGTCTGACCGGAATTCCGGCGGTACTGCGGCTCTTTTCTTTACGCTGTTTATTATCCAACCTCGCACAGAGGGCTCAGGCCGGAGAGATCCTCCATCCATGAGGACGCGGCCTCAAAATCCTCCAGCTGCTTTTCGTCGGACACGGCGGAGATGGGTACGGCGGGGAGACCGGCGTTCAGCACCCAGGCCAGGGACAGAGCGCCTAAAGAAGCGCCCCTTTCGGCGGACATCGTTTTCAGCTTTTCCATGACGGCCCGGTCGGCGGCTCCGGCTCTCTCAGGCGGGATCCTGCCCTCGGCCAGCTTGGTATAGAACCCGCCGCCGGACGCCGCAAAGGCAAGAAGGGGCAGGTTTTTCTCTCTGTGGAGCGCTTCCAGGGATCTTCCCGTGGTGACCATGCCGTCCGGCGCTTCCCTTTCCCCGCCCGCGTCCGCCGTGAGGCAGGCGGCGTGCAGGCTCCATTCGTTGGACACTCCCGCCATAACCTTTGGCCATTCCGGGCCGAGGTAATCCAGCGCCGCTCTGACGCGATCCGCCTTGTAGTTGGAGAAGCCGAACCTGGCGACCCGTCCGGCCTTCACCATATCCCAGAGGAAATCCACGATCTCCCGGATGTCCACGGCGGGGTTGTCCCGGTGGGTCAGGTAGATCGGGATCGTGTCCAGCCCCAGGGAGCGGCGGGATTCCTCCAGATCCGCTTCGGCAGACGCGCGGTTCACCCGGCTCACGTCGTGGGCGTTCGGCGCGTAATGGCAGCACTTGGAGGTGACGACCGCGTCGGTGATCTGCCTTGCCTTCAGCCACCGGCCCAGGGTCAGCTCGGATTCGTTAAGGCCGCTCATCGACCACCGCCCGTACACGTTGGCTGTGTCGAAAAACCGGCCGCCCATGGCATAGTACCGGTCCAGCAGGGCGAAGGAGCGCGCTTCGTCATAGTCCCCGCCGAATCTGGCGCATCCCAGACAGACGGCGCTGAGGGCAAAGGGCATGCCCTCGAACTGAATTTTCCGGATCATATTGTCCTCCCGCATGAAAAAAGGGGAGACGCGGTTCTGCGTTTCCCCTTGATTTTCCGATCAATCAATATCTCTGCTGATTGCCGTTGTTCTGATTCTTGCCCGCGTTGAGCATCTTCAAAATCTCATTGAAGTCCTCATCGGTGATGGGAGCATCGTCGTCAGCGGCAGGCTTCTTGTCCTGGGACTGAGCGGGCTGCGGCTTCGCAGCGCGTCGGGCGCCTTCTTGCCGCTGGCCACGGGACGGATGGTCTCGTGTCTGGTGAAGGTCTTGTCCGCTTCGTTCTTGTTCTGGAAGCCCGTGGCGATGATGGTGACCTTCATGGTGTCCTCAAGGCTCTCGTCAAAGGCCGCGCCCCAGATGACGTTGGCGTCCTCAGCGGCTTCGGAGGAGATCAGGTCGGAGCAGACAGTGATGTCGTCCAGGCTGATGTCCGGGGAAGCGGTGATGCTGATGAGCACGCCCTTGGAACCGGTGATGGTGGTCTCGAGCAGCGGGCTGGTGATGGCGGCCTTGGCGGATTCCACGGCCTTGTCCTTGCCGGAAGCCTCGCCGATACCCATGTGGGCGTATCCGGCGTCCGCCATGACGGAGGTCACGTCCGCGAAGTCCAGGTTGATGAACTCGGGGATGTTGATGAGCTCGGAGATGCTCTTGACGCCGTGGTTCAGCACGTCGTCCGCCACCTGGAAGGCGTTCATCAGGGTGATCTTTTCGGCGACGTCCTTCAGCTTCTCGTTGGGGATGATGATGAGAGAGTCGACAAATTCCTTCAGCTTTTCGATGCCGGCCTCGGCCTGCTCCATGCGCTTCTTCTGCTCGAAGGCGAAGGGCTTGGTCACGATGCCGACGGTGAGAATGCCCATGCTCTTGGCGATTCTGGCCACCACGGGAGCAGCACCGGTGCCGGTTCCGCCGCCCATGCCCGCCGTAACAAAGACCATGTCCGCGCCCTCGAGAGCGGCGGTGATGGCCTCTTCGCTTTCCTCGGCGGCCTTGGCACCGATATCGGGATTGGAACCCGCGCCGTGGCCCTTGGTGATCTTCTCGCCGATGGGAATACGGACATCCGCGTTGGACTTGTTCAGCGCCTGCAGATCCGTGTTGATGGCGATGAACTCAACGCCCTTGATGGAGTTGGTCATGCGGTTGACCGCGTTGTTTCCGCCGCCGCCCACGCCGATAACCTTTATATTAACGCCGCTCTCGTAGTTATCATCAATTTCGAATGCCGGCATGAAAATGCCCTCCTTCTGCGAATACGGTTCCGAATATGGAAACTCACACTATGTTAATGTATATAATACACTATAACGCGTTTTTTTTCAAGGGGTTTTGAGAATTTTCCCGCAAAAAATTTGGGAGACGGGGCGCTCAGTCCTCCACCCGGGCGGCGGAGAAGTCGTAAATGACCGTCACGGGGTCCACAGCGGTCAGGTCGAAGGAGGCCGGGATCCCCTCCGCCAGCTGTCCGGAAACCATGATTTCGTAAGCCATCCGCAGCTTTGCGGTCATGTCGCCCTCGCCGGCGCATTTCAGGTCGTACAGCCCGCCGGCCTTCATCCGGATCTCGTATTCACCCGTCAGGTCGATCTCCTCAAGGAGCCCGTCCCGCATCAGGTCGGACCCGGCGGCGCAGGAGAGCACATTGCGGATATACCGCTCGGAACGGGCTCCGGTGAACTCCAGGGGACGCCCCGCCACGGACTTGTCCACGGGGGGAAGGATCAGACGCACAAGGCCCTCCGTCTCTCCTTCCTCCGGTTCGGATTCCACCGCGAGGACCTTCAGGTTTTCCGACAGGAGTACGGTGTCGCCCCAGATGTTAGCGTAGTAACGGGCCGTATCGTCCGTCAAAGTCACCGTCACGCCCTTCGCGCCCTTCCGGCTCACGGCGGCGGATTTCACCCACGGCAGGCGGAAGGTGATGTCCTGCTCGGCGCGGCCGGACCGGAAGCTGTAGAGATTGTCCCCTGTCTGAATCCCCGCCGCCTCCGCCACTTCCTCCGCCCCGTAGAGCGCGGAACCGGAAACATCCACCGTCTCCACCACGAAGACGATTTTGTAGAACAGCGTCACCGCCAGGGCCAGGGTCGCGGTCAGGATCACGGCGGTGAGGATCGCGTGCCGGATTTCCCGGGCCTTCTGTCTCGCCGCGGCGTCCCGCTTGACCTGCCGGACCTCCTCGCGTCCCTTTTCCTCCGGGGAGGCGAACACGTCGGCAAACCACTCGGGACGAAGGCGTCTGCGCTTCTCTCCCACGGCCTCGCCGCCCTCCGCCGCTCCGGGTCTGTAGGTATAGACGCCGGGATTTTCGCGGGCGGGCTCCTCCCGGGAGAAGGCCGCCGCCCTTGCCCGTCCTCCCTCAGCGGATCCGTCGGAGGACGAAGCGGCATTTCTTCCCACGCTCCAGTTGTCCGTCCGTGTGCTGTACCGGTCGCCAAACCAGGCGGTGTCGGTCATGGGGCGCTTTTTCTTCCGGGATGTGGTCCGGGGGATGGCCTGGGCGCGGTTGTTCTCCTCCGTCACGCCGGGCCGGGAGGGGGAGGACGCCGGATCCCGCGCCGCTTCCACTGCACGGCGGTGTCCCTCGTCCGCAAAGGTGCCGCGGTAAGGCTGTTCCCTGGACGGATTATCCATGGAAACACCTATGCCGTATTCCCGGCTCATTTCCCGCTCCTTCTCGCCCTGGGTGCATACCCGGTCGTAGACGAAAAGAAGGCCGGAATCCTCTGCGCGGCGTTCCCTGAACATGTGTATCCCTCCCCGGTCAGTGTGCTGCTTTTTCAGCGGGGGCTCATTTCCGCTTTTTCTCCGCCACGAGCTTCATGAGATCGTTGTAGATGAGCTTGTTGGAATCCTCCACGGCAAACTGGCGGATATTGGCCCGCCGCGCCGCCGCGATCTTTTCCCCCTCGGGGGACAGCAGACGCGCCACTTCCTCCACCAGAGGCTTCGCGCCGTCGGTGAGCTCGCGCTCCTCAAAGAGGGCTGCGGCGTCCGCGTCTGCCAGAACCTTCGCGTTCTTGTACTGGTGGTTCTCCGCCACGTTGGGAGACGGAATGAAGATGGCGGACTTCCCGGTGACGGCCAGCTCGGATACAGTCATGGCCCCCGCCCGGTTGATGGTCAGGTCCGCCGCCGCCATTTTCAGCGGCATGTCGTAGATGTACTCCACCAGCTCGATGTTTTCGTATTTGTCCAGTCCCATCTCCCGGAACTGGGATCCGCAGAGCTCCCGCTCGATGGCGCCGGTGGCGTGGATGTGGTAGACCTCCGGGTGCTTCGCCGTGAAGTCCCGCATGACGCAGAGCACCGCGTCGTTGACCTTTTCCGCTCCCATGGAGCCCGCGTAGGACAGAAGGATGTACTTGTACCGGTCCGGAATCCCCAGCTTGGCCCTTGCCTCTTCCCGGGTCATGGCGTTGAAGCCGCCCAGGATCGGGTTGCCCACCTTCATGAGCTTTGAGGGATCGCAGTTCAGGCTCTCGCCGGTCTTTTCAAAGTTGAGGTAGATGCGGTCCACATGCTTCTGCAGCATCTTGACCGCGACCCCGGCGATGGCGTTGGATTCGTGGAGGGCGGTGGGGATCCCCATGTCGGAGGCCGCCTTCACCACGGGCCAGCAGACGTAGCCGCCGGTGCCCACCACCAGGTCCGGCTTGAACTCGTCGATGATCTTCCGGGCCTTCAGGGGAGAGGTGGCCGCCAGATACGCCGCCTTCAGATTGGCGGGGGAAATGGAGCGGCGGAGTCCCTGCACCTCCACATAGTAGAGGGGATAGCCCGCTTTCGGCACCAGCTTGTTCTCGATGCCCTTTTTCGTGCCCACGTAGGCGATGACCGCCTCCGGGTCGTTCTGCTGTATGGTATTGGCGATGGCGAGAGCGGGATTCACATGTCCTCCCGTTCCGCCGCCGGTCATCAGTACGCGCATGATTATCTCCTGAATAATAGGAATGAAAAGCTGTATCTTTCCGGAATAACGGCCTTGCAGAGGGTGAGCGGCGGGAATTAGTCCAGACCCGCTCTGCGGCGCATTTCGGCTTCCTCCAGCTCGGCGCGGCTGCGGTAGTCGTGCTCGGAGATCCGGAGGAGCAGGCCCACCTCGTACATCTGCACAAGGAGGGAGGAGCCGCCGTAGGAGAAGAACGGGAGGGAGATGCCGGTATTCATATAGGTCGTGTCCACCACCATATGGCCGATCATCTGCACGGCGAAGTGCACGGCAATGCCGTAGGCGGTCAGCATGGAGAAGGGATCCTTCGCCCGGGACGCGATCCGGAAAG
>CACWLT010000160.1 GCA_902761695.1 uncultured Ruminococcus sp. | reverse complement strand
GCCCGCGCCATGGAGAACGAGGACTTCTGCCGGATGGTTTCAACCGTGCGCCATGAGATCCCGAAGCCCGGCGGCACCCGGTACCTTATCAACCACAACCGCCTGCTGCGGGAATGCCCCGGCGTGAACGGCGTCAAGACCGGATTCACGAAGCGGAGCGGGCGCTGTCTGGTTTCCTCGGCCGAGCGGGACGGGGTGACCCTCATCGCGGTGACGCTGAAGGATCCGGACGACTGGCGGGATCACCGGGCCATGTATGACGCCGCCTTTCCCCGCTGCCGCCGCGTGACCCTGGCGGAGGAAAGAGGGATCGCTCATCCGGTTCCCTGCGCTGGCTCGGAGAAGGGGGCCGTTTCCGCCGTCAACCGGGAGGGGCTCTCGACCGTCTTCATCGACGGGGTCCCGGAAATCCGCACGGTCCTTGAGACAAAGCGGCTTCTCTTCCCGCCGGTGAATCCCGGGGACGTGATCGGGCGGGTGACCTTCCGGACGGCAGAAGGGGCGGAGATCGGCGCGCTGGAGCTGACGGCGGAGGAGAGCGTCGAGGCACCCGCCGCACCGAAAAGTCTCTGGGAAAAGCTCTTCGGCGAAAAGGGCACGGAACGCGGCTGAGCCATATCACACGATCATCAGGGCATCTATGGAACCGATACGACTGCAGAAATATCTCACCGACTGCGGGATCATGTCCCGGCGGGCGGCGGAGCGTGAAATCACGGCGGGACGCGTCCTTGTCAACGGGACACCCGCCGTTCTCGGCCAGAAAATCACCCCCGGCGCGGACGAGGTGACGGTGGGCGGCGTGCCCGTCGTTCCCCGTTCATCCGATGAAGACGGCGGGGGGTATACCTATATTCTTCTGAACAAGCCGGTGGGTTACGTGACCACCATGTCCGACGACGGCGGGCGAAAAACCGTAGCGGATCTCATCCGGGACGCGGGGCGGCGGATCTATCCCGTGGGGCGGCTGGACCTGTATTCCGACGGCCTCTTGCTCTGCACGGACGACGGGGAGATCACCAACCGCCTGCTCCACCCCTCCCACGAAGTGCCGAAGCAGTATCTCGCCACCCTCAACGCCCTCCTGACCGAGGAGGATCTGGAGGCCCTGGCCGAGCCCTTCGAGCTGGACGGCTACATGCTCCGGCCCTTCGGCGTGGACTTCGTGCGGTATGTGAAAACCGGGGGCATTCCCTCCACCGTGGTGCGCTTCACCCTATGGGAGGGACGGAACCGGGAGATCCGCCGCATCTGCGCCCACTACGGGGTCAAGCTCTCCCGCCTCACCCGCATCGCCATCGGCAAGCTCTCCCTGAAGGGCATCCCCTCCGGCAAATGGAGGCATCTTACCTCGGAGGAGCTGGCCTATCTGAAAAGCATCACCTGACTTCCCTTCTTTATTCTGTCAAACGAGGTACCGATTATGTTTCAGGTCACGCCCGTCCGATCCCGGGAGCTGCAGGCCGATATGGCCGCATCGGTGGGATGCCCGTTTTTCGACAACACCTTTGCCTTCTGCGCCGTGGAACTCTCCGACGACGCGGCACGGGTCACGGGACTGATCGCCCTGTGCCAGTTCACCTATTCGCCGGAGGAGGCCGTCATCAAATCCGTCGGCGTCATGCCCGGATCGGAGGAGGACGAGGCGGTCACCGTTCTGGTGCGCGGGGTCATGGCCTTTCTGAACAAGGCGGAGATCCCCTTCGTGTACATCGACGAGGACGCGGCCCCTGCGGAATGGATCAAAAAATGGCTCTTCCGCAGAACGGAGGACGGACGGCTGGGCATAGACCTTGCGAAATTCTACCGCGCCCCCTGCCATTACGAGAAGAAGGATGAAAATGCGTAAGCCGCTCCGGGTCCTCATAGCGCCGGATTCCTTCAAGGGGGCGCTGGATTCCGCCTCGGCCGGGGAAGCCCTCCGCCGGGGTTTTTACAAGAGAAGGCCGGACGCGGAGATTCACATATTCCCGGTGGGAGACGGCGGAGAAGGCACGGCCGACGCGCTGAACACCGCCCTCCGCTCCGAGACGCGCACCATCACGGTTTCCGACACCCACGGAGCGCCCGTTGAGGCCGCCCTGGGGATCTGCACCCTGGCCGGGAAAAGGACCGCCGTTCTGGACATGGCCTCCGCCGCGGGACTGAAATATGCCCGAAATCACGGCTGCGACCTTCCCCGCTCCACCACCCGGGGCGTGGGCGAGATGATCCGGTACGCGCTGGATCAGGGCTGCGCGGAGATCGTCGTGGGGCTGGGCGGAAGCGGGACCTGCGACGGGGGTATCGGGGCGCTCTCCGTACTGGGCGCACGGTTCTTTGAAGCATCCGGCCGTCTTTTGTCCGATCCCCGGGCGGAAGACCTCGGGCGGATCGCGACGGCGGATTTTTCGGAGGTTCGGCGGGTGCTCGGGGACACTGTCCTCACCCTCCTGTACGATTCCGGCGTGCCTCTGACCGGGGAGCACGGTGCGGTCCTCCTGTACGCCCGCCAGAAGGGAGCACGGGAGGAGGAGCTGCCGGAGATGGAGAATGCCATGGTCCGTTTTGCTGCCCTGTGCGACGGGATCGCCGGACATCCGCTTTCCCTGAAGCCGGGAGCCGGAGCCGCGGGAGGGCTGGGGTACGGACTGACCCTGGCGGGCGGTGTTCTGACCTCCGGTGCGGACTATGTGCTGGACGCCGTGGGATTCGGTGACGCCGCCCGGGAAGCTGATCTGGTGCTGACCGGCGAGGGAAAAACCGACGCCCAGACCGCCACGGGAAAGCTGCCCCTCGTTGTCTGCCGGAGGGCGAAGGAGGCCAATCCCGCCGTGAAGACCGTCTGCCTCTGCGGTATTTCCGATCCGCCGAAGAACCTGTACCGGGAGGGCATCGACGCGGTCTTTGCCCTGGCAGACCGGCCCATGACGGCGGAGGAGAGCATGGCCGGAACGAAAGCGCTTTTGGAGAAAGCGGCCTACAATCTGGCAGGGCTGTTCTGATCTGCCCTTCCCCGTTGTGTTCTGAACATGCAAAACCGGACGGAGCGTTTCTGCCTCGTCCGGTTTGTCTTTTATTTCGGGAGCTCCCGTCACATTCTCGCGCGAATCTCCTCTAAGAAGGTGCGGGTGCTGACCTTGCGCTTGTTCTCCAGCTTGGAGAGCAGATAGAGGTCGCCGGTCATGACGCCGTCCTCGATGGTCTTCACGCAGGCCCGCTCCAGCCGGTCGGCGAAGGCGCAGAGCTCGGGCAGCCCGTCCAGTTCGCCCCGCTTGCGGAAGGCTCCGGTCCAGGCGTATATGGTAGCCACGGAGTTGGTGGAGGTCTCCTCGCCCTTCAGGTGCTTGTAATAGTGGCGCTGGACGGTTCCGTGGGCGGCCTCGTACTCATACGCGCCGGTGGGAGACACCAGCACGGAGGTCATCATGGCCAGGGATCCGAAGGCCGTGGCCAGCATGTCGCTCATGACGTCGCCGTCGTAGTTCTTGCAGGCCCAGATGAAACCGCCCTCGCTCCGGACCACACGGGCCACGGCGTCGTCAATCAGGGTATAGAAGTACTCGATCCCCGCTTCCTCGAACTGCGTCTTGAACTCGTTCTCGTAGATCTCGGCCCAGATGTCCTTGAAGCGGTGGTCGTAGGTCTTGGAGATGGTGTCCTTGGAGGCGAACCACAGGGTCTGCTTCGTGTCGAGGGCGTACCGGAAAGCACAGCGGGCGAAGGACTTGATGGAAGCGTCCAGATTGTGGATCCCCTGCACGATGCCGGGGGAATCCTTAAAGTCGTGGATCAGCTGCCGGGTCTCGTTCCCCTCCGCGTCCGTAATGACAAGCTCCGCGCGGCCACCCGCCGGGACCTTCGCCTCGGTGTTTTTATAAACGTCCCCGTAGGCGTGACGGGCGATGGTGATGGGAGCCTTCCAGGTGGGGATATAAGGCTCGATCCCCTTCACCAGGATGGGGGCCCGGAAGACGGTGCCGTCCATAATGGCGCGGATGGTGCCGTTGGGGGACTTCCACATTTCCTTCAGATTATATTCCTTCACCCGGGCGGCGTTGGGGGTGATGGTAGCGCACTTCACGGCGACCCCGTATTTCAGGGCGGCCTCGGCGGATTCCACGGTCACCCGGTCGTCGGTCTCGTTCCTTCGCTCCAAGCCCAGGTCGTAGTATTCCGTCTTCAGATCCACATAGGGCTCGATGAGTATTTCCTTGATCCACTGCCAGATCACCCGGGTCATCTCGTCCCCGTCCATTTCCACGAGCGGGGTGGTCATTCTGATTTTGTCCATATCGGCTCCTTATTTCTTCAGATTGGCTTTGGTGTAGTCCAGCAGGCCACCGCAGAGGAGGATGGCCTTCATCCGCTCGCTCAGGGGGCATTTCGTGACGAAGGACTGTCCCTTGGTGAGATTCTTCACGGTGACGGTGTCGCCCGCCGCGATCTGATCCCGCAGATCCTCGATGGCCAGGATATCGCCCCGCTCCACGGCGTCGTAGTCCGCCTCGTCCGTGAACTCCAGCGGGAGGATGCCGGCGTTGATGAGGTTCTGCCGGTGGATCCGGGCGAAGGACTTCACGATGACGGCCTTGACGCCCAGATACAGGGGAGCCAGAGCGGCGTGCTCCCGGGAGGAGCCCTGTCCGTAGTTGGAGCCGCCCACCACGATGCTCTGTCCGAGGGCCAGGGCGCGGTCCGGGAAGCTCTCGTCGCAGACGGCGAAGCAGTGCTTTGAAATGGCCGGGATGTTGGAGCGCAGGGGCAGGATCTTCGCGCCGGCCGGCATGATGTGGTCGGTGGTGATGTTGTCCCCGACCTTGAGGGAGCACTCCGCCCGGAGGTGATCGGCCAGGGGCGCGGTCTTCGGGTATTCCTTGATGTTGGGACCCCGGAGGATCTCCACCTCTCCGGCCTCCTTCGGCGGAGCGGGCGGGGTGATCATGTTGTCGTTGACGGCAAAAGTTTCCGGCAGGAAGAAGGCAGGCATCCGGCCGAGCTCCCGGGGATCGCAGAGATATCCGGCTACGGCGGAGGCGGCGGCAACCTCGGGGGACACCAGATAGACCTGCGCGTCCCGGGTCCCGCTCCGTCCCTCAAAGTTGCGGTTGAAGGTGCGGAGGGAGATGCCGCCGGAATTCGGGCTCTGTCCCATGCCGATGCAGGGACCGCAGGCGGATTCCAGCACCCTGGCGCCCGCCGCGAGAATGGTGGCCAGATCGCCGTTCTCCGCCATCATGGTGAGGACCTGCTTCGATCCCGGGGACACCGCCAGGGACACATCGGGGTGAACGGTCTTTCCCTTCAGGATGCAGGCCACCTTCATCATGTCCACGAGGGAGGAGTTGGTGCAGGAGCCGATGCAGACCTGATCGATCTTCATCCGGCCGCCCTCCGCCATGGCGTTGATCTCGGACAGGGTCTTCACGTTGTTCGGCGAATGGGGACATGCCGCCATGGGCTCCAGCGCGGACAGATCGATGGTGATCTCCTCGTCGTATTCCGCGTCCGGATCGGCGGCGAGGGGGATCCAGCAGTCCTCCCTGCCCTGTGCTTTCAGGAACAGACGGGTGTTTTCATCGGAGGGGAAGACGGAGGTAGTGGCTCCCAGTTCGGCGCCCATATTGGTGATGGTGGCCCGCTCCGGCACGCTCAGGCTCGCGACGCCCTCTCCGGCGTATTCGATGATCTTGCCCACGCCGCCCTTGACGCTCATGATGGACAGGAGCTTCAGAATCACGTCCTTCGCCGCCACCCAGGGGGACAGCTTTCCCGTCAAAGTCACCCGGACGATCTTCGGGTAGGTGATGTAGTACGCGCCGCCGCCCATGGCCACCGCCACGTCCAGTCCGCCCGCGCCGATGGCGATCATGCCAATACCGCCGCCGGTGGGGGTGTGGCTGTCAGAGCCGATGAGGGTCTTGCCCGGCGCGCCGAACCGCTCCAGATGCACCTGATGGCAGATGCCGTTGCCGGGACGGGAGAAATAAATGCCGTGCTTCTTCGCCACGGACGCGATGAACCGGTGGTCGTCCGCGTTCTCAAAGCCGGATTGGAGGGTGTTGTGGTCGATATAGGCCACGCTGCGCTCCGTCCGCACCTGTCCGATCCCCATGGCCTCGAATTCGATGTACGCCATGGTGCCGGTGGCGTCCTGGGTCAGGGTCTGATCGATCTTCAGGCCGATCTCCCCTCCCTTTACGAACGCGCCGTCCACGGTGTGGGCCTTCAGTATTTTTTCCGCCAGTGTCAGTCCCATGGCCTCTCCTTTATGTATATTTTTTTGTGAATCGCGAATATTTAACGCATATCGTGAATATTCAAAGATTGTTTTTGTATTATACCATATCCAGCCGCCCACTGTCAAGTCCCTCCGGAAGAATCCGCCCGGCCTCGGCAAAACCTTCATAAAATCGCGCCGAAAAAAGCGCACATCCGTGCAAATCTCCGGTTGACACCGAGGCGGAATCATGATATAATTTCCGGGATAGAAAAACGATCTTTAAATCGATCCCGTGCGGTCGGCAAGGTTGTCACAGTCGGAGCGGTCATCCGCTTTGTCTGTATGCCTGTCCGCAGCCCGTTTTGAAAGATCGGACGCGGTTTTTTGTTTACCCAGCGGAAG
>CACWLT010000159.1 GCA_902761695.1 uncultured Ruminococcus sp. | reverse complement strand
TTTCCTAATAGTGTGAACACACTATTAATATAAGATATTCTTGCAGGAGGCTGATATGATCTACGATTTTGAGACCGCTTTGGACAGGCGGGGAACCTGGTCCGAGAAATGGGACGTGGCCGAGGGCGAGCTCCCCATGTGGGTGGCGGACATGGATTTCCGCACCGCGCCGGAGATCATCCGGGCCATTGAAAAGCGGGCCGCCCACGGGATCTACGGCTACACCTGCCAGCCGGAGGAATGGGCGGACGCCTACGTGAACTGGTGGGAGCGCCGCCACGCCTTCCGCATGGAGCGGGACTGGCTCGTCTTCACAACGGGGGTGATCCCGGCGGTATCCACGGCGGTGCGGAAGCTGACCACCCCGGCGGAGAAGGTGGCCCTGCTGACCCCGATCTACAATACCTTCTTCAACTCCATCCTCAACAACGGCAGAGTGCCCGTGGAGATCCCCATGGCATGCGGTGCCGACGGGGAGGGAAGACCTTCCTATTCCGTCGACTGGGAGGCCCTCGAGGCGGGGCTGGCGGATCCGCAGACGACCCTTCTGATCTTCTGCAATCCTCACAACCCCACGGGGAAGATCTGGGACGCGGAGACCCTCGCGCGGGTGGGGGCGCTCTGCAGAAAGCACGGGGTGACGGTACTCTCCGACGAGATCCACTGCGACATCGCCGATCCGGGGAAGGGGTACGTGCCCTTCGCGTCGGTGAACGAGGTCAACCGGGAGATCAGCGTCACCTGTCTGGCCCCCACCAAGACCTTCAATCTGGCGGGGATGCACACAGCGGCGGTTATGGCGGCCAACCCCTTCCTGCGCCATAAGATGTGGCGGGGCCTGAACACGGACGAGGTGGGGGAGGGCGGCACCTTCGCTTTCACCGCGGCCATCGCGGCCTTCACCGAGGGTGAGCCCTGGCTGGAGCAGCTCAACGCCCGCATCCGCGCGAATAAGGACCGGGTGGACGCCTTCCTCGCGGCCGAGGTGCCCGGGGTCCGCTCCGTGCGTTCCGAGGCGACCTACCTCATGTGGATCGATATCGGGGAGATCGCGGCGGACAGCGGGGCCTTCTGCGACTTCCTCCGGGCGGAGACGGGCCTCTTCGTCTGCCCCGGGACCTGGTATCACGGCGACGGGGCGCGGTTCTTCCGGCTGAACGTCGCCTGTCCCCCGGTCCTGCTGGAGGACGGCCTTGAGCGGCTGAAGACCGGGGCGGAGCGGTGGATGAACAGATAAGCGCACGGCGGCTGTGCCCTGACACGGACATGGCCGCGCTTTTTCCGTAATCCGGTTCTTTTCTGTCTTTACATCGGGGAAAAGATATGCTATAATGATGCGGGACAGAATACGCGGAGGGATCCCGGCCGTCGGTGCTGAGGGCTTCATCCGCCGCACAAGGAGACCGGACATGGAAAAAAGCAGCTGCAAGTCCGCATTGAAGCTGAACTACCGGCGCACCTTTCTCATCGGATTCGCGTTTTTCGGGATCCTTCTGCTCTGGCAGGTGTACGATTCCTGGTGCCCGACCTTTCTGACGGACATTTTCGCCCGGCGGATGTACAATCTGTCCTCCGCCCAGCTCAAGGCCGGGGACGCGGACAAGATTTTGAACGTTCAGTGGATCGTGGGCATCGTCATGGCGGCGGATAACCTGGCCGCGCTGATCCTGCTGCCCATCTTCGGCTCCCTGTCGGACCGGACGAAGACCCCCGTCGGCAAGCGGATGCCCTACATTCTGACGGGAACCTTCGTCTCCGCCCTGGCGTTCCCCTTCATCCCGCTGTTCTTCCACGCCAACAACATCGCCGGGATGGTGGTCATGATGGCCGTGGTGCTCGTCTTCATGATGATGTACCGCAATCCCGCCGTGGCCCTGATGCCGGATATCACGCCGAAGCCGCTGCGGGCCCGGGCCAACGGCATCATCAACATCATGGGCTATCTGGGCGGCGCGTTCGCCACGGTGCTGGGGATCTTCCTGCCCCTGTCCAATTACATCAACGCCGGGGACGAGGCCAGACGGCTGTGGATGATCGAGATCCCCTTCGTCTGCGCGTCCGTGCTGATGGTGATATCCGCCCTGGTGCTGTTCTTCACCGTCCGGGAGAACCGGCTGGCGGAAGAGCTGGCCGATGAGATGGCGGAGGGTGAGCGGCAGGCGGCGGTGGAGACCCCGGTGGAGGACGACGGCCCCATGTCCCCCGCCAACCGGAGGATGCTCTTTGCCATTCTCGGCGCGGAGTTTCTCTGGTTCATGGCCGACAACGCCATCGGCACCTATATCGGCAACTACGTGATCTACTACATGAAGTCCTCCTCCGCCAACACCATGATCCTCACCATCGCGGGCGGGCTGGCCTCAGTGGTCGGATTTGCCGTGGCGGGCTCCGTCGCGGACCGGATCGGCCGGAAGTGGACCATCTCCTGCGGACTTTCGATCACCGTGCTCTCCCTCCTGCTCATGTGCTTCGTGGGCCCCACGGGCAAGGTCGTCGGGGAGCGGGGCGAGTTCTCCTTCCCGGCGCTGCTGTTCGCCGTCTGGACCGTGAAGGGCTTCGGCATGGCTCTGGTCCACAACTGCTCCTTCCCCATGGTGGTGGAGCTCTGCTCGTCGAAGAAGATCGGACAATTCACGGGTTACTATTACGCCGCGTCCATGTCCGCCCAGACCGTGACGCCGGTGCTTCTGGGGCTGCTCTTCAACGCGACGGGGGCCTGGCGGATCCTGCCGGTCTACTCAGGCGCCTTGTTCCTCGTCTCCTGCGTCGTGTTCACCCTGTTCGTGCGCAATATCCGGGCGAGGAAGGTGGACAACGCCCACGGACTGGAAGCCCTGGACGGGGATTGATTTCAATGGATTATCATACAGAAACAGGATTTGACTTGACATGAAGAAGAAAAAGAAGAAGTCCGGCCTCCTGAACGCCGGCATCGGGGAAGAGCTCGTCCGGCTCGTTCTCGGATCGGACAGCAAAAAGAAAAAGAAGAAAAAAAAGCTCACCGCCAGCCGGAAGAAATCCCGGAGCCTGCCCGCCGTCCTGCGGCCGACAAAGGAAAACGGTGGTCTGGCCGGTGTCGCTGTCGCCGCTGCCGCTGCCGGTGCCGCCGCCCTGCCGTTCTGGCTGCTGGCCCCCGGAAAGGCGAAGGCCGACGAGATGGCGAAGTTCAAGGGCCGCTATTACGCCCACCGGGGTCTCTACGAGGAGAACCAGACCGTTCCCGAAAACAGCCTGACCGCCTTCAAGCGCGCGGTGGAATGGGGCTACGGCATCGAGCTGGACGTGCAGCTGTCCCGGGACGGCTTCGCGGTGGTGTTCCACGACGACGACCTGCTCCGGGCCTGCGGGGACGGACGGCGCGTAAACGACGTGGACTGGAACGAGCTGAAATCCATGCGGCTCTTCGGCACGAGAAAGACCATCCCCCTGTTCCGGGACGTGCTGGAGCTGGTGGGGGGCCGGGTGCCCATGATCGTGGAGCTGAAATCCGGTCCACGGAACCACGAGCTCTGCCGGTCCGTTTACGCCATTCTGAAGGACTACGAGGGGGACGCCTGCATCGAGAGCTTTGATCCCCGCATCGTGGCCTGGTTCCGCCGCCATGATCCCGCAAGGATCCGCGGACAGCTGGCCCAGCCCGCTTCCTTCTATAAAGAGGACGGCATGAGCGCTTTCGGCAGCACGGTCCTCGGCAACACCCTGCTCAACGCGGCGGCCCGGCCTCACTTCATCGCCTACCGCATCGGGGAGAAGCCCGCGCCGGTCCGTCTGGCGGAATCCATGGGAGCCGCCCGGTTCGGCTGGACCTCCCAGGAGTCCGGGGACGCCGAGGGGTTCGACGCCGTCATTTTCGAGTTCTACCGGCCGGAGAGACGACTGTAAGGGAAAAGGGACGCTGCGTAAGCCGAAGCGGGGACAACAGGGGAGGCGGAGAGGCCGAAAATCCGCTTTTGTTCACATTTCCCCCCTTTACAAACACGGCCCGATCGGGTACAATAACAGAAGAAATCAATGGATCGGAGGCGCTTATGGCGGAAAACGGACTGAGATGGAAGAGAGTGCTCCTGAAGCTCTCGGGAGAAGCCCTGGCCGACAAGGACAACGGAGAAATTCTGAACGCGGAGAAGGTGGCCCAGGTGGCGGACCTTATCGCCAGGATGGTGAAGGCGGGCACCGAGGTCGGCGTGGTCATCGGAGCCGGGAATATCTGGCGCGGCGCTCTGGGCAAGGGCGTCAGACGGGCCAGAGCGGACCAGATGGGCATGCTGGGCACCATGATCAACTGTCTCAGACTGGAGGACGCCGTGGAAAAGACGGGAACGCCCGTGACGGTGATGTCCCCCGTGGCCATGAACTCCTTCGCCGAGCAGTACAACTTCCGCGCGGCCTGCGAGTATCTCTCCGCCGGGAAGGTGGTCATCTTCGGCGCCGGGCTGGGGATCCCCTATATCTCCACGGACACGGCCTGCGTGGTGCGTGCCGCCGAGATCGGCGCGGACATCATCCTCATGGCGAAGAACGTGGACGGCGTCTACAACGCGGACCCGAAGAAGGATCCCGCCGCCCGCCGGTACAGGATCATCTCCTCCAAGCAGTGCGTGGACGACGACCTCCATGCCATCGACGAGTCCGCCGCTCTGATCGCCGCCGAGCAGAACATCGACGCCTATGTCTTCTCCCTCTCCGATCCGGACAACATCCTCAGGGTGATCCGGGGCGAGGAGATCGGGACGCTGCTGTCCTCCGACGAGGAGACGAAGGCGGAGTTCTATCCGGAAAACTGAACCGCACGGAGCGTCCGGCGCACCCCTCTGAAGGGAGGAGAAGACCGTGAAAAAGAAACTGATTTCCGCAGCCGCGTGCCTACTTCTGACAGCAGGACTTGCGGCTCCGTCCCGAGCCGAGACCGTTCTGACGGGACAGTGGTTGGAGGTCGGACTGTCGGCCGGAACGGAGGACGGTGTGTCACGGAAGGACGGGAGTTTGTTCTTCCGGTACACCGGCGAAGGCTTTGACACTGCCATCGTCAGCCTCTCCAATTACGACGCCGAGACCGGGCGTGAGATTCTGGTGGCCTCATACGAGGGAGGAATGCCGCATCTTCCGGGGGACGGAGCATACGCATTTCCCGCCGCGGATTATCCGTATTCCGATTACCGTGTGGAAATCCAGTGGAACGTAGGCGGAGGACTGTATGGGTATTCGGTGGTCCTCCCGACGCCGGAGCGGACAGGTGATGATCTGACGCCTCCCGCCGTTTCGGTCGCTCCCGTGGCGGAGAGAATGCTGGTGAATGCCTCCGACGACGGCGGATTCAGCCTGACAGGAGAGTCCCTGTCGTTTCTTGAGTCCTTCGATCTCACCTGGCGCGCGGCCTCTCGGACGGATCCTTCCGGACGGAAGCAGGTCACCGCCGTGTCCGAGCCGATTCCGTACAATGGCGACTGGGCGTATACCTTTTATGCCAGCGACAAAGCGGGAAACATGACGGCGAAATCCGTGTTCCTGCATACCTCCGAGATCGACGATATGACGGATTCTGAGCAGCGCGCGCATATATCCGTGCCGAAGCCGACCTCCCCCAACACCGCCGACCCGTCCCCGTATACCGCGGCCGCCGCCGGACTCTGTGCAGCTCTGGCCTGGCTGTCCTTCAAAAAGGCAAAATCCCACGCGGGTTCCCGATAAAAATACAACTGATGATAAAGGAGACGCACCATGAAACTCGATACCAAAGAATACGAAAGCAAAATGCAGAAGTCCATCGAGGTCTATAAGGAAGCCCTGTCCGTGATCCGGGCGGGACGCGCCAATTCCGCGGTGATCTCCAAGGTCACCTTTGAATACTACGGCGCGCCCACGGCCATCACCTCCATGGCGGACGTCAAGGTCACCGATCCGAAGACCCTGGTCATCACCCCCTACGACGCCTCCACCCTGAAGGCCATCGAAAAGGCGCTTCTGGCCTCCGATGTGGGCATCACCCCCATGAACGACGGCAAGGTGATCCGCCTGGTGTTCCCCCAGCTTACCGAGGAACGCAGAAAAGAGATCAACAAGAACATCTCCAAGATGAGCGAGGAAGCCAAGGTCGCCATTCGGAACATCCGCCGGGACGCCAACGACAAGTCCAAGGCCATGAAGAAGAACTCCGAAATGACCGAGGACGAGCAGAAGCAGTCCGACAAGGACATCCAGACCCTGACCGACAAGTATATCAAGGAAGTCGAAACCATTACCGCAGCCAAGGAAAAGGAAATCATGGAAATCTGACGCCCCCGCGAGGCGTTCCGCGCCCGGTGCAGGATGGAAGTCCGCCGCCGGGCGTTTCCATTGCGCGAAACTAATCTCAAGCTAAAGGGGAAACGCGGCTTCTTGAAAGAAACCCAGAGCAGCAAGCTGCTCGGCAAGAACTTTAAAAAATCACTGGTGCAGCTTTCTTTTGTGCGTGCAGCACGGGGTAACGTACAACTCCTCTTTTCAGGTTCTGTTTTCTCACACACCTTTGTCAAATTGCCTTTTTAGGCTGAGAATAGTATGAGCCGCACCGGACGGAGAAAGAATTTATCGTAAATCGATAAATATTTGTTGACAAACGCGTTCTTCCGTG
>CACWLT010000158.1 GCA_902761695.1 uncultured Ruminococcus sp. | reverse complement strand
CGGTGAAGGCATTCAGGGCGCCGTAGTCCTCCAGGTATTCGAAGCCTTCCGGGTTCAGTTCCGCCCAGCCGTCAAAGGCATGGGGATTGTCGTAGACGATCCGGAACTGCATCCCGTTGGGAACGGCGTTGGCGAAGAGATAGGACAGGCTCAGGACCTGATTCCGGATCACCAGATTCAGCATTTCGGTGCAGTCCTCGTCCGTGGCGTACCGGGACTGCAGCGTGCGCTCGACGTAGGCCGGGAGGATATTTTTGAATCCCGCGTAGCTCATGGCCTCGACGATAATGCCCGTGCGCTCGAGATCGGACGCAGTGATCGGGACGGAGAACAGGCGGTCGTTGCATCCGGCGTAATAGTCCTCCTGCAGCTCGTCGCGCTTCGGATAGGGGACGATGCCGTAGTTCACGTCCGTTTCGAGCAGAAGGGGCGTCAGGCCTCCCACCGTGTCGAAGGTGAAGACCGCTCCACCGGCGCAGAAAATATCCCTGCCCGCCGCCTTGTCCGCGTCGAAATCGATCCAGATCCCGCTGCCGCCGGAATAGAACCAGTTGTGGAGCTTTTCCGTCAGCGTGATGATCGGCTCGGTGTTGATGTCGAGCGTCAGCTCCGCGGAATCGGGGGCGGTTTTCCGATAGGCCTCGATGCCGAAGGTCTCTGCCCAGGGGTTTTATGATTTCCGCATACGGAGTGCGGTGAGCGGGGTCTGCTGTTTTTTATGGCATCCGGCTCCGGTCCGCGCTTGACAGGATCCCGGCCGATGTGGTATCATAGTCCCGGTGCGGTATTCCCTGCGGGATCTGAGAAACCGGCCTGCTGCGCGCTGGCGGGGATCGGCGTACTTCTGATGGGCGTCGGCTTCTGCGTCACCGGCATATGCGCGCCGCTTGTCCCCACCGCCCGCGTTTTTATCCCGACGGCTGCGGGACTGGCTTCGGGGATTGCGCTGCTCATGGCGGCCGTGATCCGGTACAACCGGTGACGGAACACAGACCGATCGTTATGCTTTCCGGGGAAACCCCGGTTCGGAGGTATTCGAATATGCTGAAAGCGAAAAGGACTCTCGCCGCTCTGTCCGCCGCGCTCCTGTTCTTTCTGTCGGGATGCGGCGTGAGCACCGGTACGGGCGGAGAACCGGATATTCCCATGAGGGCGGAGGAGGCGCGGGTCAGCTATCTCGGCCCGGCGGGGACCTATACGGAGGAGGCGGCGCAGTTTTTCTTCCCGTCCGGCGTCCTTCGGCCCCAGGCATCCGTGGCGGAGGCGATCGAGGACGTGCTGCGGGGTGAGGCGGATTACGCGGTGATCCCCCAGGAGAACACGGTGGGCGGCGCCGTGACCGGTTATGTGGACGCCCTGATCGGCGAGGAATCGGTCTCCGTGGCGGGAGAAGTGATCCTGCCGATCAGCCAGACCCTGATGGGCGTTCCCGGGGCTTCCCTCGACGACATCCGGACGGTCTGCTCCCACGCCCAGGGGATCGCCCAGAGCGCGGCGTGGAGGGAGCAATACCTGCCCGGCGCCGTCACGCAGGAGATGGCCAGTACCGCCGCCGCTGCCAGCTATGTGGCGGAGGTGGGGGACAAATCCATCGCCGCCGTGGCCGCACCCGGAGCCGCGGAGCTCTACGGCCTCACCGTGCTGGCGCGGAACGTGCAGATCACCGACGCCAACAAGACCCGCTTCTATGTCCTGTCCCTGTCCCAGGCGGAGGGGAAGGTGCAGACCCGGGCGGTGTTCGTAGCCGTCTGCGGGGCCGGGCGGATCGACGATATCATCGTGGCGATACACAATACCGGCTGCGAACTGGTGACCATCCACGACCGGCCGGAGGGCAGCCGCCTCGGGACCTACAACTACATCCTCGAGGTGGAAAACGAAGGGGGCATTCCCGAAAAGCTCCTCAAAGCCATGGAGGCCTTCCCTGAGGTCCGGTTCGCCGGCCGGTTCAACGCGGTCGAAAAGCAGGGATGAGCGTTTCATCCTCACATGGATCCCGGAGGCGGGGAGCGCGTTCCGATGCCTCCGGCGGGGAAGGGAAGTCCCCGAAAAATACGGATAAGGCAAGAAAAAGACAAATGAAAATCTACAGCAAAATCGACACGCTGCCCACCGGAGAGGCGGGGGAGCGGACCACGGAGGGCTGCCTCGTGCTGGAGGGGGGCGGCTGGAAGGGGCTTTATACCCTCGGCGTGCTGGATTATCTCATGGAGCGGGACGTCAATTTCTCCTCCGTGGTGGGCGTTTCGGCGGGAGCGCTTTCCGCCATAGGCTATGTCGCCGGGCAGATCGGATGGGGCGCGCGGATCGACCTCACCTACCGTCACGACCCGAATTACTGCGGGCTCGGGGCTCTGCGGCGGGACCACGGGATCACCGGGTTCTCCTACCTGTTTGACGATCTCCTGCGGAGGCATCCGCTGAACCGCGCGAGGCTGGAGGATCCCGCGCGCCGCCTGGCCGTGTCCGCGACGAATCTTCTGACCGGGCGGGCGGAGTATTTTGAAAAGGGGAGCTGCGACCTCTTCCGGGCCGTGCGGGCGTCGGCAAGCGTTCCCTATGTCTCCCGTCCCGTCGTAATCGGCGGCGTCCCCTATCTCGACGGAGGCTGCGCCGAGAAGATCCCGATCCGGTGGGCGAGGGAGACCGGCGCGAAAAGGATCGTCGTGGTGCGGACCCGGGAGCTCGGCTGGCGCAGAAAGCCCGGCGCGCCCAAAATCGCGGGGATGCTCTACCGGGAATACCCTGCGTTTGTCAAGGCCCTCTCATCGGCCAACGAGGATTTCAACCGGACGGTGGACGAGCTTGCCCGGGAGGAGGGGAAGGTTTTCGTCGTGGCCCCCTCGGAGCCCGTGAAGGTCACCCGTTTTGACGGGGACATGGAGAAGCTCGGCGCGCTGTACTGGCTCGGCCACCGCGACATGGAGCGGCAGTTCGGCGGGCTGTGCCGGTACCTCGCCGGGAACGGAACCGAATAAAAAAACGCCCCGGCAGTCTCCCGACAGAGGGGGCCGGAGGGGAATTCCTGATTATTTAACTCACTTCAGTGATGCGGGACCTATTGTTTTCCCCCGGATCCTGTGTTACAATGAGGACGATCTGACAGACAGAAATTCAGCAGAGGAGGCAGAACAGTCCATGAAAAAACGTGTTCTTTCCCTGTTGCTCGCGGCGGCGATGCTGGTGCCCTCGCTTTCCGCGTGCTCCGAAAACAATGCGGAAACCGGTGAAACCGAAGCTGATCTGACGCCCGCTCCCTCCGCAGAGGAGGTGGACGTCGAGCCCGAGGAAACCGAGCTGTCCGACAACCTGCCCGAGGCCGATCTGGAGGGGTACGCCTTCCGCATCGGTGCTCAGGACGGCGTGTACTACGGGGCGCCCATGATCGGGCAGGTGCTGGTGGAGGAGATGAACGGCGACGTGGTGAACGATGCCGTCTACAGTGCCAACCGCACCGTGGAATCGCGCTTCAACGTGAAGCTGGAGCCCGTCCTGTACCCCGACGACGGCGGGACCTCCATCAAGGCCTCCATCGCGGCCGGGGACGACGCCTACGACATCGTCACGATGCACGACATCACCATCGGCAATCTGTCCCTGACGGGCATTTTCCGCGACGTGAACGAGATCCCGCATCTGGACTACACCCGCCCCTGGTGGCCCTCCTATTCCGTGGACTCCCTGACGGTGAACGGAAGCATGTACCTGATCTCCAACTACATCTCCTACATGAACCTCGCCATGACCAGGGCGGTGTTTGTGAACAAGGACATCGCGGACCAGTTCACCTATACGATCCCCTATGAGAAGGTCCGCAACGGCGAGTGGTATCTGGACGACTTCATCGGCATGATGGAGGACGTCTACATCGACGTCAACGGCGACGGACAGCGGGATGACAATGACATTTACGGGTTTGCCTGCAGCTCCGCCCTCTACGCCATTCAGGAGTCCTTCGGCATCGAGCCCGTGAAGGAGGACGAGAACGGCCGGCTCTACCTCGACATCAACAACGAGACGACGGTGACGCTCATCGAGAAGTTCTACCACATGATGGCGGAGACGGAGGGCGGCTACCTCAACAACTCCGAGAGCATTTTCACCTTCGCGGCCGGGAACGCGCTTTTCGGCATGTTCGATCTGGGCAACGTGCTCGGCAGGCTCCGGGACGGGGAGGTCACCTACGGCATCCTGCCCATTCCGAAGCTGAACGAGCTGCAGGAGAACTATATCTCCGGCTCCACGGACAGACCCTACGCCATCCCCGTGACGGCGCAGAACGACGAGCAGCTGGGCATCGTCATCGAGGCCATGTCCGCCGAGGGCTACAAGCAGGTGCGCCCCGCCTTCTTCGAGATCGCCCTCAAATCGAAGTACGCCTACGATTCAGAATCCGCGGAGATGCTGGAGATCATCGGCAACACCATCGTGCTGGACTTCTCCTATATCTATTCCAACTTCGGCGGCTTCGCCTGGACGCTGATGAATATGATGAGCGTGAACAATCCCTCTAAGGACTTCGCCTCCTACTACGCCAAGAACGAAAAGGTGCAGAAGAAGCTGCTGGAGAAGGTGCAGAAATCCTTTGACAGCCTGAAGAATCCGTAAAGTCCCCTCAGTTTCCCGCGGCCTGCGTCAGCGGATTTGCTCCGCTGTTGCCGGGCCGCTTTTTTTCTCCGTCCGCCGCAGCAGGAGCACAGTCACCGCCAGCATGAGGGGGAAGCACACGCCGGAGAGAAGCCCCGCCCGGATGCTCTCTCCCATGAGATGGGAAATATTGCCCACCAGAGCCGGACCCGCCGCCGCGCCGAGGTCACCTCCAAGGGCCAGCAGGGCGAACAGGGCGGTTCCTCCCTTCGGCAGTCCGGCGGAGGAGATGCTGATGGAGCCCGGCCACATGATGCCCACGGAAAAGCCGCACAGCATGCACCCGACCAACCCCATGACCGGCCACGGGGACAGCGCCGCCGCCAGATAGCTGACGAGGCAGAGGAGGCCGGACGCGATCATAAAGCCCGAGAGCCGCACCTTTTCGCCGTATTTGCCGTACCAGACCCGGCTGATCCCCATGAAGACGGCAAATCCGCAGGGACCCAGCAGATCGCCCACGGTTTTGGAGACGCCCAGGGAGGACTCGGCAAAGGCGGACGCCCACTGCGCCATGGACGCCTCGGACGCGCCCGCGCTGACCATCAGGACGATGAAGAGCCAGAAGAGCTTCGTCTTCAAGAGCTGGCCGATGGTCATGCTCTCCCCCTCGCTCACGATGGGCTCGATGGGGCAGGAGGCGAAATTGACGATGTTGAAAAGCGGGACGACGGACCACAGGCAGCAGAGGATCCGCCACCGCTCCGTCCCGAAGAGGACGAAGAACAGGGTAGAGATGAGGATCGTCCCAACCGCGCCCCAGCTGTAGAAGGAATGCAGGAGGCTCATGGTGCCCGCCTTGTTGTCGAAGGGACAGGCCTCGATGATGGGACTGCAGAGCACCTCGATCAGCCCGCTGCCGACGGCGTAGATCATCACGCAGCAGAGGATCCCGGCGAAGGGATGGGGGCAGAGATCCGGCACAAAGGCCAGCATCAGAAGTCCGCCGCCCGAGGTCGCCTGGGCGATGATGATGCTCCGCCTGTAGCCGATTCTGTCCACGAACTTCGCGCTCAGAAAATCCACGATAAGCTGGGTCAGGAAGAAGACCAGGGGGATGAGGGCGAGGTCCGCGAAGGAGATGCCGTAGGCGCGGTAAAACGTGAGAAAGAGCAGGGGCGTGAAATTGGCGGAGATGGCCTGGGTGACAAATCCGAGATAGCACGCCGTTTTGGTGCGCCGGTAGTTCTTCTGCTTCATCTCTTATAAATCCTTTCGGGGTGTTGTCCGGCTTAGATTTTTGTATTGTACCACACGGGCGGGCGGATTGTCAAGCGGGCGGGAAGGAGGCGCGGCGGCGGTTGACTTTTGGGGAGAAGAACGGTATAATGATGCTGTCCTTCGGCACCAGCGCGGGGGGAGCCCTGTCCGCCCTGGCCGGAGCCACGGGAAACCATCCGGATTACGAACCGTATCTGCGTGAGATCGGCGCGGCAGAGGAGCGGGACGACATCTTCGCGGCCAGCTGCTACTGCCCCATCCACAATCTCGAGAACGCGGACGCCGCCTATGAGTGGATGTCCGGCGGGGAAAACGAATACAGGAAAATGCGCTTTTTCCGCACGGAGAACGCCGCCGTCAGCCCGGAGGCGCGGACACGGGGGAATTGAGAAAGAGAGGATGACAATGTTCAACTGGAAAGCGGTCCCGCAGACGGTGATCCGGTCCCATGCCGGCAGTCCGCGGGTTTATCGGATGAGAAACGGAACCCTGATTGCTGCGGCGGAAACGAGGGAGGGCATCCGGGTGTTCTCCACGGAGGACGACGGGCGCACGTGGCATGACGCGGGTCCCGGGAGCTTTACCCCGGAGCTTTCCTGCGCCAATCCGGAGTTCTTCGAGCCGGAGGACGGCGTGGTCCTGCTGGCGCACCGTGCGATCGGGAAGAGGGAGCTATACCTCCATCCGCGTGAACGTCAGTGACGGGAAATCCTTCCGGCCTCATTCCGTCGTGACCGAATACACCGAAGCCGACGGCGGGTTCCGGGGCGTCTGGGAGCCCTGCCTCGGGATGCTTGACGGCGCGCTGACCTGCTTTTACGCCAACGATTCCACCTCCGTCACGCCGCAGCAGAACATCGAATACATGCAGTGGGACGGGGAGCGATGGGGAAACCGCACCATCGTATGCGACGGCGTGAAGCACGATTCCCGGGATGGCATGCCCGTGTGGATCCCGCTGTCCGCCGGGGGATACGCCCTGGTCATCGAATCCACCCATCTCCGGAACGAGGCGGGGCGGCACCCCTTCGTGATTCAGCTGCTGTGGTCCGGGGACGGGGAGCGCTGGACGGAGCCGCAGGATATCTTCATTCCCGGAACGGAGGGATCGAAGGCGGGCGCGCCCTGGATCGCGGAGCTGCCGGACGGGAGGGTGGCCGTCTCCTTTCAGACCGACGAGGACAGGGCGGTGAAGGGGGACCGGACCTCCGTCATGAAGACCATGCTCTCGGACGGATCGGCGGCGCGGGACCTGGGGGCGGATTCCTTCTGTCCGGCGGAAACGGTATTCGACGTGCCGGAAGATGCCGGGGCGCTGTGGACGGCGGTTTACACGGACGGCCGGGAGCTCTTCGCCACAGCCGGAACCCCCGACGGCGCCGTCATGAAGCGGATCGCCCTGCGGTGACCGGCGCGGTAGGGTGTGTTCACGCAAAACCAGCGAAAACGCAATTATGACAAGATTTTCGAGGCAGTTGCAGCTGCGGAACTGAACAGGCTGTTTTATCTGTTCTCCATCGCGCCCCATGTCATGCGCGTTTCGATCGCTGTTTGCGTCTGCCCCCCCACTCAAATTTCATTTGAGTAAGCAGAGCAAACCGTGAAACTGCGTCCCTGACGGAGTTTCACGCATGTTTCAACTGACGCAACATTGTCCGCCGGAGTTGCGGAGCAACTCCCGAAGAATGCAGAGCATTCTTCAGGCGAGGACGTGGGATGCACAATCGATTTTCGATTCAGACGTGAGCTGTCAGGTTATGCTCTCCGGCCAAGGAAACCCCCGCTTGACGCCTCAGGCGCGGTATGGTATAATCGGGGTAAATCCGGGAGGAGAGGCTCCTTCCGCTGACCGGGGAGGTATATGATGCTGACACAGCGGCTCGGTTCCACTACGCAGATGGATCCCGCCTTCATGGAGGAATTCATCCGGATCGTGCGGGAGCATCCGGGATCCTGCGACGAGGTCTGGCTGGCCTCGAAATACGGCTTTCCGCCCATGGAGGTCCACAGGAGGACGGCGGAGACTCTGGGGAAGACGGCGGAGCGCCTCCGTTCCTGCGGGCTCAGGGTCTCCCTCCAGATCTCCAACACCATAGGCCACGGGGAATACATGAGCGCCCAGGACTGCTCCGGCCTTGTGTACGAGGGCTCCCCGGTGCGGAACATGGTCGGACCCGACGGGGGGGCTGCCCGGTACTGCTTCTGCTGGAACGATCCGGTTCTCAGACGGTATGTGACGGAGGAGGTCTCCGCCTACTGCGCCGCCGTCCGTCCCCATACGGTCTGGGTGGACGACGATCTGCGGGCGGTCAACCACGCTCCCGTGCACCTCGGCTGCTTCTGTGACGCCTGCGTTGCGGAATTCAACCGGAAAAACGGCTGGGCGTATACCCGCGAGGAACTGGCGGAGAAGGCGGGCCGGGACGCGGGCGAGGTGCGGGAAGCCTGGGTGCGGTTCGTGCGGGAAGGGCTTTACAGCTTCACCTATGAACTCTCCCGGGCGGTGCATGAGGCGAGTCCCGAAACCTTCATGGGATTGCAGAACGGATGCAACGGCGGCTATTCCGGCTCGGGCCTCGGCCATCTCTTCGACGCCATGCGGGACGCCACGGGAAAGCCCCCCAAATACCGGCCCGGCGGCGGCGCGTACAACGACCACGATCCGAACGCCATGCTGGACAAGATGGATTCCATATCCTGGCAGAACGCCCTTCTGCCGGACTACGTGACGGAGATCCGCCCCGAGATCGAGAACCTGCCGGACGTGCGGTTCGGGAAGACCGTCGCCGGGACCTGCTACGAGACCACCCTGTATCTGGCCGCCGGAGCTACCGCCATGTCCTACGCCATGCTGATGAACGCCAACGAGGAGATGGACTGGCACGGGGACATGCTCGCCGCCTTTGCCGCCCACCGTCCCTATTGGGAGCTGCTGTCGAAGGCCTCCGCCGGGACCTGCCAGGGCGGGCTGAAGCGGGCGCTGGGCCGGGAGATGTGGAGAAGGCCGCTCGGACCGGGAGAGGACTCCTTTGCGTGGTGCGGCGAGCCCTTCGCGTTCCCCGGAGAGGCTCTGCGGGGCACCGGGATCCCCCTGTCCTTCGACTGCGTCCACGACCCCGTTTACGTGCTGAATCCCGCCGCCGTCCGCTCTATGACGGACGAAGAGCTGGAGGCGCTGCTTGAGGTGCCCGTTCTCACCTCCGGGGAAGCGCTGATCCTTCTGGCGGAGCGGGGCTTCGGGTCCATGCTGGGGGCTTCGGCGGAGCGGGCGGATACCCTGAGGCTCTACGAGCGGTACACGGATCATCCGGTGAACGGGGACGCCGCCGGGAAGACCTGGAACCAGAGCTTCCACATCAACCGGGGCTGGACGCTGACGGACCTCGACGGGACCACGGAGATCCTCGGCCTGTTCGAGACCGCCAACCGGGCCACCCCGCCCCTTTACCCGGACGGCCCCCATCCCTTCGGCATCGCGTCGGCCATTGTCAGAACGGGCCGGGGGGCGCGCTGGGCCGTGTTCGGGAATTCGCCCTGGAACAGCGTCATCTCCCTGGACCGGCGCAATCAGCTGCTGCGGGCCGCGGACTTCATCTCCGGGAACCGTCTGTCCGCCATACTGGAGAGCGGGATCCGGGCGGTGCTTCTGCCACGGGAGGATGAGGCGGGACGGCTGACCTCGGTGTCGGTGCTGAACTGCACAGTGGGGGAGAGCGGACCTCTTGTGCTCCGTCTGCGCAGGCCCGCCCTGGAGCCGGGTGTGACCTCGTGCGTTTTCGCAGCCCAGGGACAGCCGGTTCTGAGGGACCTTCCCCTGACGCGCCTGACGCCGGACGGAGAGGAGTGGTGTGCCGTCATGCCCTCTCTCAGACCCTGGTCCCTCGGCACGCTGTTCATCCGGAGCCTCTGAAAATATGAAGTGAGAGAACGGGAGGCGAGCGCGATGGAGCTGAAACGGGAAAACGGGCGGATCCGCATTCTCTTTGTGTGCTGGGGCAACATCTGCCGCAGTCCCATGGCGGAGTTCGTCATGAAGGACATGGTGAAGCGGGCCGGGCTGGAGGACGCCTTCGTCATCGCCTCCGCGGCCACCAGCGACGAGGAGATCCGGGGGAACGGCACGGGCAATCCGGTCTATCCCCCGGCCAGGCGGATGCTCATGGCCCACGGGCTGGACTGTGGGGACAAGCGCGCCCGGCAGATGACGCGGGAGGACTACGACAGGTGGGATCTTCTCATCGGCATGGAGGAGATGAACCTCAGATATATGAGGCAGATCTGCGGCGGGGATCCCGAGGGAAAGATCAGCCGCCTGCTGGACTGGAGCAAAAATCCCCGGGACATCGCCGACCCGTGGTTCACCGGCAATTTCGACGTCACCTGGCGGGATATCACGGAAGGCTGCGCGGCTCTGCTCGGGGCTTTGCGGGAGGAGCCACCCCGTCCGGGGGAAGATCGGCATTGACAGAGCCCCCACTGTCTGCTATAATGGGGGAGAAATACGCGGCGGACCGTATAAATCGGAGGATTGACGGCCCGCGCGATCCGGGAGGGTTGACTGTGAAAAACGTGAAAATGAGCGTCATCGGCCTGGGCGGACGCGGCTCCTGGTGGCTGGGCGAGCTGCTCAAAATGGACGACGTGGAGATCACCGCCGTCTGCGACAAGCACGAGGACAGAATGGAGCGGGGCCGGAAGATGTGCGCGGAGAAGTACGGCCGGGAGGTCTACGGCTCCACGGACGCCCGGGAAATCATCGACCGGGACGACGGCGCGGACGCTGTGCTGATCACCACCTACTGGAACGACCACGCGCCCCTGGCCATCGCCGCCATGAAGGCCGGGAAATACGCCGCCTTCGAGGTGGGTCCCGCCCAGTCCATCCGGCAGTGCTGGGATCTGGTGCGCACCCACGAGGAGACCGGCGTCCCCTGCATGCTGATGGAAAACTGCTGCTACAACCGGGAGGAAATGACCGTCCTCAACATGATCAAGAATGGGCTCTTCGGCGAGATCCTCCATTGTCAGGGCGGCTATCAGCACGATCTGCGCGGCATCTCCAACGGCATGGAGCGGGACCACGAGCGGACCTGGCAGTATCTCCACCGCAACGCGGAGCTGTATCCCACCCACGAGCTGGGTCCCATCATGACCTATCTGAACATCAACCGGGGCAACCGTCTTCTGAGCCTGACCTCCATGGCGACGAAATCCCGGGGGCTCCAGAAGTACGTGAAGGATCACTTCGGGCCGGACCATCCGCTGGCCAACGCCGACATCCGGCTGGGCGACATCGTCACCACCTCCATCCGCACCACAAACGGCGAGACCATCGTGCTGACCCACGACACCAGCTCCCCCCGTCCCTATTCCCGGGGCGGACGCGTGCAGGGTACCTGCGGCCTCTGGATGGAGGACCTCCACGCCCTCCACATCGAAGGCCGTTCCCCCGGCGAGAGCTGGGAGCCCATGGACAACTACTGGGAGGAGTTTGAGCATCCCCTCTGGAAGAAGTCCCGGGCGGGCGCTTTCACGGGCGGACACGGCGGCATGGACTGGCTGGTGATGCGGGCCTTCCTCAACGCGGTTCGCCGGGGCATTCAGACCCCCATCGACGCCTACGACTCCGCCACCCTCATGGCCGTGGGCATCCTCTCGGAGGAATCCATCGCCACGGGATCCGCCCCCGTCGCCATTCCGGACTTCACGGACGGCCGCTGGGTGAAGCGCGATCCCGGACCGAAGTCCATCTTCTCCCTGGAAGAGGTGGACGACGCCCTCTACGACGAGTCCGACGAATACTGATTCCCCAAAACGACGGAAAGCCAGCTCCCCCAAGAGGTCGGCTTCCGATTACGGATGAAAAGGACACCTGAACCAATGCCTGATTCCAGACCCGCTTTCCGATCCGGACGGAGACTGGCCGCCCTTCTGCTGGCCCTGACGCTGGCCGCCCCCGCCGCACTCTCCTGCCGCAGGATCTCTCCCTCCCTGCCCGCGGAAACACTCCCCGCCGAAACAGCCGCCCCATCGCCTGCCCCGTCGGAGGACGATTTGGAAACAACACCCCCGGATGAAGCTGAGGAAGGGCAGACCGAACCGGAGTCCGATATTCCCGCTCCGGAGCTGATCCTGCGGGCGGAAAGCGGCAGTGCCCCCGTTTTTCCCGATGACGGCAAGGTCCGGGCCGCCTATGTTCCGAACTATGCTCCCGCCGGGAAGATCACCGGAACGGCCATGAAGGACGTGGCGGACCGGATGACCAAGGTGGAGGCCGTTCCGAACCTGGGGTACAAATTCGTCCGCGAAACTCTGGACGGGCTGGGCTTTACCCGTGTACAGTTCCCTGATCTCCACTATCGTGAGGATCTGCAGTGGGAAGACGCGGTTCCCATGTTCTGCCGGCTGATGGGAACCTCATTCCTCATGAATTCCTGTTCCATCCGGTAA
>CACWLT010000157.1 GCA_902761695.1 uncultured Ruminococcus sp. | reverse complement strand
TTTTTTCGCAAATCGCTGAATTTTGATTTTTTCGGCCGTTCTTCTTTTCTTGCGTGTGAAAATGTGTTATAATAACAAGGTTGATAACGGATTTCCGGACGGAATTCACTCCGGAACGCACATCTGAACATATACTGAAAGGGATTTTCTCACACGGGAAAAGACGGGTTGTTTGTTTTGATCAGAGAAGACCTGCGCAACGTCGCCATCATCGCCCACGTCGACCACGGCAAGACGACGCTTGTGGACCAGATGCTGAAGCAGTGCGATACGTACCATGAGAATCAGGTCGTGAGAGAGCGCGTCATGGACTCCGGCGATCTGGAGCGGGAGCGCGGCATCACCATCCTTGCTAAAAATACCTCCGTCGTCCGGAACGGCGTGAAGATCAACATCGTGGATACCCCCGGCCACGCGGATTTCGGCGGCGAGGTGGAGCGCATCCTGAAGATGGTCAACGGCGTCATTCTTCTGGTGGACGCGGCGGAAGGCCCCATGCCCCAGACCCGTTTCGTCCTGAAGCGCGCCATGGAGCTGGGTCACCGCGTCATCGTGGTCATCAATAAGATCGACCGGCCCGACGCGCGTCTGGACGAGGTTCCGGACGAGGTGCTGGAGCTTCTGATGGACCTGGACGCCACGGACGAGCAGCTGGACTCCCCCGTCCTGTTCTGCTCCGGGCGCACCGGCAAGGCATCCCTCAACCCCTATGACATGGGTGAGAACCTGGATCCCCTCTTCGACACCATCCTCTCCTATATCCCCGCTCCCGAGGGAGATATCGACGGCCCCCTGCAGCTGCTGGTCTCCTCCATCGACTATAACGACTATGTTGGACGCATCGGCATCGGCCGGATCGAGCGCGGCGTCATCCACCAGGGCGAGGAAGCGGTCATCGTGAACTATCACACCCCGGACGCCCCGCCGAAGAAGACCAAGATCGTGTCCCTCTACACCATCGACGGTCTGACCCGCAAGCCCGTCACCGAGGCCTCTATGGGCGACATCGTCTGCTTCTCCGGCGCGGCGGACATCACCATCGGGGACACCATCACCTCCCCCCTGGATGCTACCCCGCTGGAATTCGTCAAGGTCTCCGAGCCCACGCTGGAAATGACCTTCTCCGTCAACGACAGTCCCTTCGCAGGCCGCGAGGGCAAGTTCGTCACCTCCCGTCAGATCCGCGAACGCCTCTACCGGGAAACCCTCAAGGACGTGTCCCTCCGCGTGGAGGACGGCGAGACCACGGACTGCTTCAAGGTGGCGGGCCGCGGCGAGATGCACCTGTCCATCCTGATCGAGACCATGCGCCGCGAGGGCTACGAAATCTGCTGCTCCACACCCCGCGTGATCTACAAGGAGATCGACGGCAAGAAGTGCGAGCCCATGGAAAGAGTCACCATCGACGTGCCGGAGGATTCCGTCGGCGCCGTGGTGGAAAAGCTGGGCGCGCGCAAGGGTGAGCTTCTGGAGATGGGCCTGCACGGTTCCCGGATGCGCATCGAATACTCCATTCCCTCCCGCTGCCTCTTCGGCTACCGGTCCGAGTTCATGACCGATACCCGGGGCGAGGGCATCATGAACACCATTTTCGACGGCTATCAGCCCTATAAGGGAGAGGTCATCACCCGCTTTACCGGGTCCCTGGTGGCTTCCGAGGACGGTGAGGCGACCTCCTACGGCCTCTTCAACTCCCAGGACCGCGGCGTCATGTTCATCGGCGTCCAGACCCCCGTTTACGAGGGCATGCTGGTGGGCGAGTGCCCGAAGAAGATGGACATCGCCGTCAACGTGTGCAAGAAGAAGCATCTGACCGCCATCCGTTCCGCCGGCGCCGACGAAGCTCTTCGTCTGGTTCCCCCGAAGATCTTCTCCCTGGAGCAGGCCATCGAATTCATCGCTGAGGACGAGCTGATCGAGGTCACGCCCAAGTCTATCCGCCTGCGCAAGAAGATCCTCAACACCGCCAACCGTCTGAAGGCCCAGGCCGCCGCGCAGAAGAAGGGCTGAGCTCCCTCCTCTGCCGGGATGAACCCGCAGCGGACATCATCGGAACATACAGAGACCGCCTGCTTCCCTTTCAACGGGATCCGGGCGGTCTTCTGATTCAGGGGATTTTTTCCTTCAGCGCGCTGTTTTTCAGCCCGATGCCCCTCACCGTCATCGTTTTTTCTCCGGTTTTACCGCTGTCAGGTTCCTCTGGCGGCAGGTTCCGAAACTTTTTTGAAAGATTCGGCGGAAAAGCCCTTTACTTTCTTGCGTTTTTGCGTTATAATAAGTAGGATTGAAATGCCGCGCACACGGCCTCGATCTTCTTCTGTTATCAATTTTTTATGGAGGATACAACAAGCATGGCAAGAAACAAGCTCTCCATGGATGGCAACACCGCTGCCGCGCACGCTTCGTATGCGTTCACGGAAGTAGCCGCCATCTACCCGATCACGCCCTCTTCCGTCATGGCTGACGTGACTGATACCTGGTCCGCCGGCGGTCTGAAGAACATCATGGGCGACACCGTCAAGGTGATCGAGATGCAGTCCGAAGCGGGCGCTGCCGGCGCTGTTCACGGCTCTTTGGCCGCGGGCGCGCTGACCACCACCTACACCGCTTCCCAGGGTCTTCTCCTGATGATCCCGAACATGTACAAGATCGCGGGTGAACTCCTTCCCTGCGTCATTCATGTTTCCGCGCGCTGCGTCGCTTCTCACGCCCTGAACATCTTCGGTGATCACTCCGACGTGTACGCCTGCCGTCAGACCGGCTTCGCCATGATGGCCGAGTCCAACCCCCAGGAGGTCATGGACTTGGGCGCCGTCGCGCATCTCGCCACTATCAAGGGCAGAGTTCCCGTTCTGAACTTCTTCGACGGCTTCCGCACCTCCCATGAGATCCAGAAGATCGAAGTCTGGGACTACGACGATCTGAAGGAAATGGTGGACAAGGACGCCATCGCCGCCTTCCGTTCCCGCGCCCTGAACCCCGAGCATCCCGTTCTCCGCGGTTCCGCTGAAAACGGCGACATCTTCTTCCAGCACAGAGAGGCCTGCAACAAGTACTACGACGCGTTCCCGGCCATCGTGGAAGAATACATGAACAAGGTGAACGAGAAGATCGGCACCGATTATAAGCTGTTCAACTACTACGGCGCTCCGGATGCCGACCGCGTGATCGTGGCCATGGGCTCCATCTGCGACGTGGCCGAAGAGGTCATCGACTACATGCTGGCCGCCGGCGAAAAGGTCGGTCTCGTCAAGGTCCGCCTGTATCGTCCCTTCGTGGCCGCCAAGCTGGCTGAGGCCATCCCCGCCACCGTCAAGAAGATCGCCGTTCTCGACAGAACCAAAGAGCCCGGCGCTCTCGGCGAGCCTCTCTATCTGGACGTCGTCACTTCCCTCGCCGTCACCGGCAGAAACGACATCAAGGTCGTGGGCGGCCGCTACGGTCTGGGTTCCAAGGATACCCCGCCGCAGTCCGTCTTCGCCGTGTATGAGAACCTGGCCAAGGACGAGCCCAAGGCCAACTTCACCATCGGCATCGTGGACGACGTGACCGGTCACTCCCTCGAGGAGAAGCCCGCTCCCGATACCGCGGCTCCCGGCACCATCGCCTGCAAGTTCTGGGGTCTGGGCGGAGACGGCACCGTCGGCGCCAACAAGAACTCCATCAAGATCATCGGCGACCACACCGACAAGTACATCCAGGCTTACTTCCAGTACGACTCCAAGAAGACCGGCGGCATCACCATTTCCCACCTCCGGTTCGGCGACAAGCCCATCAAGAGCCCGTACTACATCAACAAGGCCGACTTCGTTGCCTGCCATAACTCCGCGTACCTCCACAAGTACGACATGGTCAGCGACATCAAGCCCGGCGGCACCTTCCTTCTCGACTGCGCGTGGACGCCCGAGGAGCTGGACGAGCACCTGCCCGCCAAGGTCAAGAAGTACCTGGCTGACAACGGCGTGAAGTTCTACATCATCGACGCCACCACCATCGCCTCCAAGAAGATCGGCAATGCCAAGGTCAAGAACACCGTTCTGCAGTCCGCGTTCTTCTCCCTCGCCAACATCCTGCCGAAGGACGAGGCCATCGAGTACATGAAGAAGGCCGCCTATAAGTCCTACATCAAGAAGGGCCAGGCCATGGTCGACCTGAACTGGGCCGCCATCGAAGCCGGTTCCGACGCCTTCGTGGCCGTGGATGTTCCGGAATCCTGGAAGAATCCCGCCCCCGACGCCGCCGAGCCCGCCTTCACCTCCCCGAGAGCCGATCTCGAGAAGTTCGTCAACACCGTTGTGGAGCCCGTTGGCCGCATGGCCGGCGACAGCCTTCCGGTTTCCGCCTTCTCCGATTACGTCGACGGTACCTTCCCGCAGGGCTCCGCTGCCTCCGAAAAGCGCGGCGTGGCCGTGTACGTGCCCGAATGGATCCCGGAAAACTGCGTGCAGTGCAACACCTGCTCCTTTGTATGTCCGCACGCCGCTATCCGTCCCTTCGCCATGACCGAGGAGGAAGCCGCGAACGCTCCCGAGAACACCAAGTTCGCCGCCCGTCCGGTTCTGAAGACCAATTATAAGTTCACCATGGCCGTTTCTCCCATGGACTGCATGGGCTGCACGCTCTGCGTCAAGGCCTGCCCCGTCACCGCCAAGGCGGAAAAGGACGGCAAGGACGAGAAGAAGGCCCTCCGCATGGTACTGAGAGAGACCCAGGAGACGCAGCAGGCTCCGTTCGATTACGGTGTCGCTTCCGTTTCCGAGAAGCCCGAGCTGATCAACACCACCGTCAAGGGCAGCCAGTTCAAGCAGCCTCTGCTTGAGTTCTCCGGCTCCTGCGCGGGCTGTGCCGAGACCTCCTACGCGCGTCTCATCACCCAGCTCTTTGGCGAAAGAATGTATATCTCCAATGCCACCGGCTGCTCCTCCATCTGGGGCGGTTCCGCACCGGCGACTCCCTACACCGTCAACAAGGAATCCGGCCACGGTCCCGCATGGGCCAACTCCCTGTTCGAGGACAACGCGGAGCACGGTCTCGGCATTTACCTGGGCCAGAAGACCATCCGCAACCGTCTGATCGCGAAGGTTGAGGAAATGGCCGCTTCCGACAAGGCTTCCGACGAATTCAAGGCCGCCGCGCAGGCGTTCCTGGATACGAAGGAAGACGGCAAGGCCAACGGTCCCGCCGCAGCTGCTCTCATCACCGAGCTGGAAAAGGCTGCTGCCGACGGCTGCCCGATCGCTCCCGAAATCCTCGCCGAGAAGGATTACCTGGCCAAGAAGTCCGTCTGGATCTTCGGCGGCGACGGCTGGGCTTACGATATCGGCTTCGGCGGTCTGGACCACGTGATCGCGTCCGGTGAAGACGTCAACATCATGGTCTTCGACACCGAGGTGTACTCCAACACCGGCGGACAGGCCTCCAAGGCTTCCAACATCGGTCAGGTCGCTCAGTTCGCGGCTGCCGGCAAGGCCATCAGCAAGAAGAACCTCGCCGAGATCGCCATGTCCTACGGCTACGTCTACGTGGCACAGGTTGCCATGGGCGCCGACATGAACCAGCTGCTGAAGGCTCTCACCGAGGCCGAGGCTTATCACGGACCTTCCATCATCATCGGCTACGCTCCCTGCGAGATGCACGGCATCAAGGGCACCATGCAGAACTGCCAGATCGAGATGAAGAAGGCTGTGGAGGCCGGTTACTGGCAGATGTTCCGCTTCAACCCCGCCAACCGCGCCGAGGGCAAGAATCCCTTCACGCTGGACAGCAAGGCACCCACCGCCAGCTACATCGACTTCATCAAGAACGAGAACCGGTACGCCCGTCTGGCCCAGACCAACCCCGAGCGCGCCGAGACCCTGTTCCACAAGGCCGAGGAGAACGCGAAGGCCAAGTACGAACGCCTCACCAAGATCTCCAAGCTGTACGAATAATCGCAAAGAACATAAAAGAAAGGGATTGCTCCGGCAGTCCCTTTTCTTTATAGGAGAGGGTTTACAGTTCCTTTCCGAGGTATATGATTTCTTCCGTCTTGTATTTCTCCGCAAAGCCTTTTTTCAGAAAGAGCCCGACGGCGGGATTGTCAATGGCAATATCGTCGTAAAGCGCAGAAATCCCGTTTTTCTTCGCCGCTTGACAAAGCAGATCCAGCGCTTCGCTGCCGTAGCCTTTTCTTCTGTAACGTGAATGGATGATGACGTCAGCGATGTACTGCTGCAAGCTGTCGTCGAAGCGGTATGCGATTTCGCCGACAAACTGACCGTCCGGGTTTTTCAGGTATCTGTAATATCGCTTGCCTTCATGGTGTATGATCCAATAGTCGTACCAGGCTTCCCATTCGCTTTCAGGCCATGGAATCGTTCCGCCCCAGGCGTGGTTGTAGGACATTGTCTCTTCATCGGCAAGCATCCTCTGCCGAAACCATAAATCTTCATATTTTGGCTCGCAGAGTGTCAGCATCACATCGCCCCCCATTCATTCAGGATCTCCTCTGCCGTCTCACTCATTCTCAAATTTCGCGCGATTGTCGCGGAACAGCGCGTAATACGCCTTCATGTTTTCCAGCTCCCACCACCCCTTCGTCCTCACGGGCACCGCGTCCAGATCGTAAATCAGCGCGCCCTTCATGGA
>CACWLT010000156.1 GCA_902761695.1 uncultured Ruminococcus sp. | reverse complement strand
TCCGGATGGAGAAGGCCCGCTGCCAGAAGCACTGGTCGCCGAAGGGACCGGCGATCAGGCCGATTGCGGTCGGGATCCCGAACGAGAGGAGCACGCCGCGCCCGTTTGCGTCAAAGAGAGACGTGTACACTCCCGTAGAGCCGCCTAAACCGGAGAGAAGGTTCGACACCCCGCCCTCCATCGAAAGCGCCCACGGAACGAACAGGAGACACGCTCCGAGCATCAGGATCATCTGCACAGCGTCTGTGAGGACCGAGGCCTTGATTCCGGAGAACTGGGAGTAGGAGTACGCGATGGCCGCGAGGATCACCGTCATCCAGAAGAAGGGGATGCCCGTGATCGAAGAGAGGATCTTCCCGCCCGCGAGCAGCTGAACGCCGGTCGAGAGGACGGAAAGAAGGGAGAGCTGTCCGAGATAGATCTTCCGCACCTTTTCGGAGCGGTATGTCTTTGCCATGAAATCCGAAAGAGTGACGCCCTCGGGCATTCGCTCCCGGATCCTCTTTGCGAATGGGATAAAGAAAAGCAGACAAAGCACGTTCGGCACGAGGAACCAGAACAGGCCCGGGATGCCGCTTGAATATGCTTTCTCCGCTGAGGTGAAGAGCGCCGGCGCCCAAATCCATGTGGCGGCGATGCTCATAGCGGACTGCCACAGCCCGAGCTGTCGGTCGGCCGTGTGGAAGTCCCCGGCTGTGACGGCCCTCTTCGAAAAGACGACGGTGCAGCCGAGCATGAGGGCCGTGTAAACGGCGATTACGATGAAACCGTACATAGGTTCATCCTCCTTGTGTGGTGTCTCTCCGCGTCATGCGCGGGAGCAGATACGCCGCCGCCAAAGGAGTAAAAGCGTCCGGCGCGAAAACCTCCTTCCCGAAAAAGTACCGCCCGGAGGTTTGAAGCCCCCGGGCAGTCGGTTATGTCAGGATCACGATAACAGTATAGCACGGATTTTTCCGCATTTCGTCCGCATTTTGTCCGCGGTTCACACGTCGATCCCGTATTCCATCAGGGTGAACTTCCGGAGAGCGTCTTCCCGGATGTTGTAGATCTTCGTGCGCTCGGAGTGGAGGGCTTCGCAGAGCTCGTCCATGTACCGGGGCGTCCGGTCGATGTAAAACTTTGTCAGGACAAGCCGCTCGTCGTCGGTCAGGGCTTCAAGGCCCCGGTCGATCAGAGCGATACGCTTCCGCTCCAGGGAGAGGGACAGGGTGATGTTTTCCTTCTCCACGATGCAGTCGATCCATGTGTCATCCACGGTACGCTCTCCGGTACCGTGATTCGGCGGCATATCCGTGATGCGCACCGTCCGGGTCTGCTTCATCCGCTCGTCCAGCAGAGCGATTTTCTCCGAGAGGTTCTCTACTGAGCGGAGCATGATGCGGTAGTTCCGAAGATCTTCCAGTGCGCGGCTTCGGTTGTAACTCTTCATAGGTGCCCTCTTAATCGTCTGAAATGATGGTGAAGGTCCCGATCATCTGAGGCAGGAAATTCAGCTCGTAATGATACTGGCTCACGTTCGCGCCGCCGAGATCCTCCACCACATAGGTTGTGTCCTGGGAGAGATAGATGAAATGCTTTCGGTACTCGCCTTTGCCGACCTCACAGATGACCTCCAGCTCGTTCGCGCCAGAGTTCTGCAGGGAGAAAACGCCGGTCATCTGGAACAGCACGGTATCGGTGCGGGTGTTGAAAACGGTGATCTGCCGCTCGATGTTGAAATTGTCTGCCTGCTGGCCGAGGTTGAGGTCTACGCGGTAGACCTCCCGATCGCATCCGCAGAAGAACAGGATAACCAGAATCAGGAGCAGAGGTATCAGTTTTTTCATGACGCCCTCCTTCAGATGACCTTCCCGCCGTGCTTATAGGAGCGGGTGACGTTGAACGCGTGCTTGATGGCGACGATCACGGGGAGTTCGTGTCCGTGCAGAGCCGTATAAGCGGCGATCTCCTTCACCGCGGCGGACAGAAGCGTCAGCTCGTCGTAGTCCGCGGCGGCGTTCCCGCCCGTTTTCTTCTGGAGCCATGCGACGGAGAGGGCGCAGTGAAGGACGGCGATCCGGTCTCCGAGGCCCTCCCCCTCTGCTTCTGCGAGTTCTTCTTCGATGACCTTCAGCTGCATTCCCTCTTTCCCGAGGTAGTCCAGAATGCGGATCACCACGTCGGCGAGCTCCACGATCACGCCCTCGGGCTTGTTCGGTACCTTGCCGGCATCCCTGCGCTGGGCGAAGCAGGCGACGCAGCTCATTTCCGGGATCACGGCGCAGGCGTCCCCGCAGCAGTTCGGGCACCAGTCGCCCCCGCGCTGATTGCAGTAGATCACCGGCTCGCCGTTCCGGTATTCCTCCAGCGCCTCAGACAGTTCGGAGTGGAACAGGGAGTAGATCTCCCAGAAACTCCGGTCTCCCTCCCACCATCCGTGATCCACAGCGTTCTGATGGATGGCGGGGATCATGGCGTTCAAATCGGCGATCACCTTTTCGTAGTCGTACACGTTGTCACTCCTTTCGCTCCGGGCAAGCAGGGATCTTGCCATCTCCGCCTTGCCTCTTTCGATACCGCGCTTCGCGGCAAGCTCTTCCACATCGTGAATGTACATGGCACCCTCCTTTTTTTCAGCCATTGTCTCTTGTGTCGTATTCACCGTCGCAGATCCTATATCTGGCGATCGGTTGAGGAAGCTTCATAGGCTCGGCCCAATGGGTTATATATTCGTCCATCTGACCCGGCCCATTCCAGAAATGCCCGTTGCCGAACTTGTAGTATCTGACCTCCCGTTCCTCATTCGCGCTTACAAAAACACAGGGATAGACCATCCAATCCAACGTCATCGGACTGATATGTTCTTCGGGCAACCTCTCTGTTACCGGGATCCATCTCGGAACAGCTTCCGCTTGTTTACGGTTCCACTCCTCCCGATCCCGCAGATACTCCCGGAAGTCAGAGAGATCACAGTCAAAATGATTTATAATCTCGCCCGTGAAAGCGCTGTCAAACCTCTTCTTGAACTCATTCTCAGCGTTATGGATCGCATTGCTTACCGTATCCGTGATTTTCAGCACATCGCCATCCCATTTCAGATGGCGGCGCAAGGTGAACGCCGAGGATTCCTGTTTTTGCGCTTCCATTCTCAACCACCTTTCTCCTGCTTCTCGATCTTCGTAATAGATCCTGGCACCGATCATGTCCCGCTGTAATTCAGCGTCGATCTCCTGTGATATTGACTTCATCAATTGCTCTGCAGCCTCAGAAACCTTCTGCCTGAGAGTTACTTCAAGCAGACGTTTATATGGGTTCGGCATTGTCGGCCTCCTTCGGCGGCTCCGGTGGCAGTGCCGGTTCGGAACCGATGTGACGGAATTTCGTAATGCAGATAGGCGTCCATTTCCCGGTATTCGTATATACCCGTTCATGAATGAACAGCCGCCCGGCTTTGTGGCACCATCGGCCAAGCTGTAGTGTAATCATTTCAGTCCTCCTTTTCTCCCTTCGGCGGTTCGGGTTTCTCTTGCCACGCAATGACACGTTGATACTTCCTCTTCGCCCATGCGGTTTTTCCTCGGAATGTGTCAATCCCAACTTTCACAGACGGTTCCACAAAATCCCAATGACACGGGTGATATGCGACAATGTACTCGCCGGGTTCCTCCGGCGGTCTCTCCGTCACCGGGACCCACCTCTGCTTCGGCTCCACGTCGGCGGCGGGGATGGCATTGACCGCCATCTTCATATAACACCCTCGATCTTTGTGTTTAGGATCGCAGCCGATAGGGTCACCACATTCTTCGCACATTGCTTCCAGTACATCGCTCCGCAGGATGTAATCGTTATTCGGCATCTTTCGCCCTCCTGTTCCACTCCTTAATGACTCTTTCCACGGCAGGATCAAGGTGTTTAAGAAGCGCATCATCCGACTTGGTAGAAGTCTGGCAGTAGCACTTCGTACATCTGACGCACACCCCGCCGCCTTCAGACCACACCCACAGTCTGGCATCACCGCCGCAGAACGGACACGGCTTCAACTTGATTCCTTCATTCTGCATCGCTGTCTCCTTCCCACGGCGTGTCCCGCATCTGCTCCGGCGTCGGGCGGGAAGTCCAGCACCGCCAACCGCTATGCGAGCCCTGGGAATCGTCCCGGTTATAGTCCTCTTCGGTGCGGGCCCATTCCATGCCGGACTCCTCTCGGAGTCTATATATTTCGTGAAAAAATTCGCTGTTCACTATCTTGCAGTAAATGAGGGCTTTTTCGTCGGTTATAAAAGAACGAATCTCTGCCCATACATATGTATTACCGGATTTATCGACTTTCTCCCATGGCAGCACCCTCGGCTCCTGAGCTTTCAGCAGAGTGAGTACATCTTTGCACAGCCGCTGTACGTCGCATCCCCAATCGTTCTCCCGCTCATATGGACAGCCATCACACAGCCGGGCTACTTCCGAAGCTCTGCAAACCAGCGCTTTCAGCACCTCTTTCTCGTCAATCATTCCACTTCACCCCCTGGCCGCAATGACGGCACACCTTAACCTTTCGCGGCTTTCCAAAGTCCAGATCAAAGTTTTCTCCGCAGTTTGCGCACTTATAGAATTTCTTCCCGTAGTTCGTAGTGATAACAGGCTTGCGGTCTTTCAGCAGAGAGATCGTATCGTTCAGCAGTGAGTTGAAGTCAGCCATGCCCATGTGGTTTATATAGAGCTGGTCACGACTCACCGCTACGGCATGGATTTCCTCAAGCCTTTGTACGACGTTTTTCCGATCAATCACGGATATCCCCCCAATCCTCATGATGTTCAAGGATCCGCTCATGCGCGGTTTTGATATGCCGGTCGATGTAGTCCGCAGCCTCCCCTTTGGTCTTCCCGGCGAAGGGCGGGAGGGGGATCTTGGAGAACTCCTGCATCTCAGCGATATACGCCTTCTGCTTTTCTGTGGCGGGATCGTCCCGCCAGTTGTGGTATTCGCTCATTCCACCCACATCCTTTCCGCGGTCTGGCCGCTCTTCATGATCGCTGCCCGGTCGTCGAGCTCTTCCACGATGGACACGAGGCAGTCGTGTGCCGCTTTGATGTCCCAGAACAGGGCGAAGCACTGCATCACCTTCGATGTGTGCCGGATCAGGTCGGCTTTGGTGAGGCGGGAGAGACGCTTTCGCGCCTCTTCCACCGCAAGATCTTCCTCGTACCCGTTCACCATGGCGTAGTAGTCGTACTCCCCGCCGTCGTAGCCCAGCACCTGATAGATCGGGCCGAGGACGGACACGGTGATGTCGTCCCAGATGGAGTTGTCCTCGTCGTAGCCCATGACGTCGTTCGCTGCGCTGATTGCCTCCAGCAGATCCCATGCGCCGGCCGACAGCTCGTCGAACTGGTCCTTGTACTCGTTGTAATACCCCTCCTCACCGTAATCGTAACCGTAAGGGTCGCCGTTCTCGCTGATCTCCTCCAGGTATTCCCGGATGTCGGAGAAGCGGAGGCCTTTCAGACAGCTCTTTTTCCAGAGGGGTGTTTTACTCTCCTTCATGGTCGGCTCCCTTCGTTCTGCGCTCATACTCCCATTGATCCGCCCAGCATCGCACTTCCGGCCTCGCCCATGAGTTATATCCGGTCTCTTCCGCGCGGATCACAACGTGCAGACCATAGAGGGGGAGGTCTTTCAGCTTTTCCCAGCGCTCCGAATACCGCTTGTCGGCTTTGCGGTGGGAGTGTTCGTGCTTCGTCGCGTTGTATTGTAAGGTGTGCAGATTCGTTATGAGGACGCGCCCGTCCTTTGAGCTGAGGACCGCGATTGTCTGGTTCCCGGCCCACAGTTTGAGCAGTTCTTCCGCCGTAATGGTTTTCTCGCTCATAACCCCTTACGCCTCCTCTCTGGTTTCCCACGGCCACTCCTGCCGGAAGTCCTCACCCATGATCTCCGTCACGGACTGCTTCATGAAAACGGGAACGTCATAATGGGCGCACTTTTCGGCGATGGTGTCGATCCACCCCTTTTCCGGCACGACCTTCTCCGGCCGGGTCCCCGATTCCGCGCCGATGATCACCCAGTCCATGCAGCCGATCTGCTCAAGCGAGGTTTCGTCCATCTCTTCAAGCAGCGGCTCCACGGACACGAACCAGTTGAGGCCCTTTTTCCATGAACCGGAGAGGGCTTCGATCCGGCTGGATCCGCGGCGGAGATCCGCGTTTGACGTGACGGTGGTGCCGAGCCATGCGTCTATGCCGTCGAACCACCCCCCGGGGATTTTTTCGTACCGGGCCGGATTTTTCGTCAGGAACAGATACCGGTGCCAGGGAGCTTTCCGCGCCGCCTGAAGAACCTGCCGGATGATCTCGTTCGGTACCCAGTCGCCGAACAGATCGGCCATAGAGCAGACGAATATGGTGCCGGGCTTCTTTTTCTGCGCCGGCTCGTCCAGCCGGAACGGGAGGAACGTCGGGTCAAAGCCGTATGGATAGGGATTGCCGTGGATCTTCGCGCCGACGCAGTTGATGTACTGCCCCTCCGGGAAGCGAACGGTGAGGCGGTTTTTCACGGGCTTTCCGAACCGCTGCGTGACCGTCCGCGCGTAGCAGTATTCGCATCCGTGTAGGCACCCCGTGACGGGGTTCCATGTGTAGTCGCACCAGTCGATCTTC
>CACWLT010000155.1 GCA_902761695.1 uncultured Ruminococcus sp. | reverse complement strand
AGGTACCGTCGAACACGGCGTTGGCCACGTCGGAGATCTCCGCGCGGGTGGGGGTGGGCTTTTCGATCATGGACTCCAGCATCTGGGTGGCGGTGATGACCATCTTGCCGGACTGGTAGCACTCCTTGATGAAGCGCTTCTGCAGGCCGGGGAGACGCTCAAAATCCACCTCCACGCCCATGTCGCCACGGGCCACCATGATGCCGTCGGATTCGGCCAGGATCCCGGCGAAGTTGTCCACGCCCTCGAGGTTCTCGATTTTGGAGATGATCTTGATGCTGTGGCCGCCGTGATAATCGAGGAATTTCCGCATGCCGGTCACGTCCTCCCGGCACCGGACGAAGGAAGCGGCGACGAAGTCCACGTCGTGCTCGATGCCGAAGATCAAATCGCTCTTATCCCGGTCGGAGAGGTGGGGCATATCGAGGTGGACGTTGGGGACGTTGACGCCCTTGCCGCTTTTGATGGTGCCGCCGGAGGTGACCTCCGTGACGATCGTGCCCTCGCCGGGACATACCTCCCGGGCCACGAGCTCCAGGGCGCCGTCGTTGAGCAGGATCCTTGTGCCGGAGGAAATCTGCTTCGGCAGGTCCTCATAGCTGATCCAGACGCCGTTTTCGTCTCCCTCCAGGTCGGGGTCGCCTGTGCGGAGGGTGAAGGAGGAGCCGGTTTTCAGCTCGGCCTCTCCGCCGGCGAATTTACCGATGCGGATTTCCGGGCCCTTGGTATCCAGCATGATGGCCAGGGGGACGCCCAGCTTATCCCGGGCCTTTTTGATGCGGTCGATGACCTCGGCGTGCTCCTCATGGGTTCCGTGGGAGAAGTTGAGGCGCGCGACGTTCATCCCGGCCCGGATCATTTTTTCGATCATATCGGGGGAATTGGAGGCGGGGCCGAGGGTACAGACGATTTTGGTTTTCAGCATGGAGATTCCCCTTTCTGTATTTTTTATCGTACAGGTACGATGGGTAAGGAAGGAAACGCTGCGCGTTTCCGAATTATTATATGTCCCTGCGCGGGACGGGCGCCGGGAGGGACACCGGCTCAGGCCGCAGGTGCCCCTCCCGGAGGTCCCCCTGGGCCGGAGAGCATAATCCTTGCTGCTCATGTCTGTATCGAAAATCGATTGTGTATCCCATGTCCTCGCGCGGACCCGTTGCGTCAGCTGTAACATGCGATGAACTCCGTCGGGGACGAAGTTCATCGGTTTGCTCTGCCAAAAAGGCGACGCAAACAGCGATCGAAGCGCGCATGACAGGGGACGCGGGGGAGAAAATGTAAAGAATAAAGACTTCCGCCGCGGTTTGGGGTGCCGGTTTCACCCTGTTTATGGGACTATATATGCACTGGTTGGTGTTTGGGTTGATTATAGCATATTCCGGGGGGAAAAACAAGGAGGATGGAAAAACCCCGCGCATTCTTCCGGGGGACGGGAGGATGGGCGGGGGGGAGGGGATCAGCCGAAGAGCTTAAAGCCGGAGAATTTATCGAGGAGGCCGGTGAGCTTATCCAGGGTGGCCATGACCTCATCCAGGCGGCCGAGGAGGTTATTGACGGCGTCGGGATCCAGCTGACTGACGGTATCCAGGGCGCCGGACAGGCCGTCGATTTCCCCGTCCAGCTGCGTGAGGAGGGTATTGACGGCCTCAGGGTCGAGCTTCGACACGGTACGGGCGGCGTCGGATACGGAGGAGAGGGTGTCCTTCAGGCTGTCGATGATCTCGCGGAGGCTGTCGGCGTCCACGGCTCCCGAGAGGGCGGCGGTGGAGGAGGACAGGGCGGAGAGCTGGCCGGAAACGCGGGTCACCTCGGAGGTGAGGGTTTCGATCCCGTTCGCCGCCGTGTAAAGTTGTCTCTCCATTCTGCTGACCGACTGCCCCGTCAGGATCGTCCAGACGAGCATGACGATGACGGGCGCGATCAGGCCGATCAGCACGACCGTACGGATCCGGGCATGCACAAGGAGCTCCTTCTGCATATCCAGCAGCTCTTCCTGAGCGGTTTTTTCTTTCTTTTCTTCCATGGCACCCTCCCGGTTATCATAATGCACGGTTTCAGTATACGCGGGGCGGGGGCGGGATGCAAGGGGGTTATCTGAATATTCTGTAAAAAGTTGTCGGAGAAAGGCGAAAAAGAGACCGTCTCCACATCGTACAAGGTCCGGGGAGGGCGGTCTCTGCGCGGTTTATTCGATTACGGGGAATCATCCGGCATAGGCGGAGATGATGCCGAGGTACTCCTCCAGGACCTGGCCGCTTTCATAGAGGGTCTTTGCCAGCTCATAGCCCAGATAGCGCACGTGCCAGGGCTCGTACATGAAGCCGGTGACGTCCTCCTTCTCCTTGGGGTAGCGCATATGGAAGCCGTACTCCCAGGAATGGGCGGCGAGCCACTGTCCCTCGGGGGTGCTGCCGAAGGCCTGATCGAAGGAATTCATATCGAAGGCCAGGCCGGTCTGGTGCTCGGAATGGCCGGGGCGGGCGGAATAGCGGTCCGCGGCGGTCTGACCCTCCCGGGAGACGTAACTGGTATAAATGGTGGTCTGCAGGTCATACGAGCGGAAGCCGGACTCCACCCACAGCTCGATGCCGTCCTTTTTTGCCGCGGCGATCATGGAATCCAGGGCGGATTTGGCGGTGGGATCCACGCCGGGGTTATAGGAGGCGGGCAGGCCGTAGGTCTTATTGACCACGAGGACGCCGTTGATGTAGGTGGCCTCCGAATAGGTCGGGCGCTGGGCAACCTTCACGGTCACGGAGGCCTTGACCTCGGGGTTGTCTTTGGAGGTGACGGTCACATGGCAGACGCCGATGCCCACGCCGGTGATGAGGCCGTACCCGTTCACGGTGGCGACGGAGGTATCATCGGACTCCCAGAGCTCGCCCTTATCGGTGGCGGTGGTGGGGTACATGGTGACCAGGGGCATATCGGGCAGGCCCACCTGGATATTGACCTCCTCCTTATCCAGGGAGATGCTCTCCACGTGAATCACCTGGCGGGCGGTCACGGTCACGTCCACCACGGCCTTGACGTCGGGGTTGTCCCCGGAGCGGACCGTCACCTGGCAGGTCCCCTCGTTGACGCCGGTGATCTTGCCCCAGGAATTGACGGTGGCGACGGAGGTATCGTTGCAGGTCCAGATCTCGCTTTTATCCTCGGCGGATTCGGGATACATGGTGACCCAGGGCATATCGTCCTGTCCCACCTGGACCACGACCTTATACTTGTCCAGGGAGATGGAGTGCACGTGTCCGTCGTCAGCGGCGGGGGCCGGGAACTGCTCCGCGGGGTCCGTGGGCGCGGCGGGCTCGTCCGTGGAGGGGGGCGGATCGATGGGATCGACGACGGCCGGGGTTGTACCCGGATCCGCTGCGGGGGGAGCGGTCTCGCCCGGGTCGGCGGGGGTGACGGGGGTATCCGGCTGATCCGGGGTTCCGGCGTCCGGGGTTTCCGCAGTTTCCGTTTCGCCGGACGCGGGATCGGCCTGCTCATCCCCGCCCTTTTTGAAGCAGCCGGGAAGCAGCAGCATGGCCGCCAGCCACAGGGCCAGAATCCGTTTTTTGTTCATCGTCAACCCTCCCGTCGCGCCTTTATCCGGGGATCCGAAGGGGGATGCCGGATTTCAGGCTGTTATCCGTTGTATTTATATTCATTATACACAAAAGGCCGCGCCATTGCAACGGGTCGGGGAAAAAAGTAAAGAAAATGAAACAATCTGCACAGATTTACGGGGAAGAAAAACCGGAGCAAGCCATTACGGCCGCTCCGGAAGCACCCGGGACACAAAATCGGAACAGTTGGTACGGATATCAGAACAGGCCGACGATTCTGCCGTCGTCGTCCACGTCGATCTTTTCGGCGGCGGGGGACTTGGGCAGGCCGGGCATGGTGAGGATATCGCCGGTATAGATAACGACGAATCCGGCGCCGGCGGAGACCTTGGCGGCCTTGACGGTGACGGTGAAGCCGGAGGGCGCGCCCAGCTTCAGCGGGTCGTCGGAGAGGGAATACTGGGTCTTGGCCACGCAGATGGGGCAGGAGCCGAAGCCCAGGGCCTCGATCTGGTCGATCTGCTTCTTCGCGGCGGGGAGGATGTTGACGCCGTCGCCGCCGTAGATCTTCTTCGTCAGGGCTTCGATCTTCTCGGTGATGGTCAGCTCGTCCGCGTAGGAGAAGGTGAAGTCGCCCTTTTCCTCCTCGCAGAGGCGGACCACTTCCTCGGCCAGAGCGCGTCCGCCCTCGCCGCCGTCGGCCCAGACCGTGGACAGGACGGTGTTGACGCCCAGCTCGCGGCACTTCTCAATGATGAAGTCGATTTCCCGGTCGGTATCCGTGGGGAAGCGGTTGACGGCCACCACGGCGGGGAGGTGATAGACGTTCTTGATATTGGAGACGTGCTTCAGAAGGTTCGGGATGCCGCGCTCCAAGGCCTCCAGATCCTCTGCGGCCAGGTCGGTCTTGGCCTTGCCGCCGTGCATTTTCAAAGCCCGCACGGTGGCGACGATGACCACGGCGTCCGGCTTCAGTCCGGCCATGCGGCACTTGATATCCAGGAATTTCTCCGCGCCCAGGTCCGCGCCGAAGCCGGCCTCGGTGACGGTATAGTCCCCCATGCGGAGGGCCATTTTCGTAGCCATGACGGAGTTGCAGCCGTGGGCGATATTGGCGAAGGGTCCGCCGTGGACGAAGGCCGGGGTGCCCTCCAGGGTCTGGACCAGGTTGGGCTTGAGGGCGTCCTTCAAGAGGGCCGTCATGGCACCCGCCGCCCTGAGGTCCGCTGCGGTCACCGGCTTATCGTCGTAAGTATAGGCCACGATGATGCGGGAGAGGCGCTCCTTCAGGTCCTTGAGGGAGGTGGAGAGGCAGAGCACGGCCATGATCTCGGAGGCCACGGTGATATCGAAGCCGTCCTCGCGGGGAACGCCGTTGGCGCGTCCGCCCAGACCGTCCACGATATTGCGGAGCTGGCGGTCGTTCATATCCACGCAGCGGCGCCAGGTGATCTTCTTCACGTCGATGCCGAGGGAATTGCCCTGCTGAATATGGTTGTCCAGCATGGCGGCCAGCAGGTTGTTGGCTGCGCCGATGGCGTGGAAGTCGCCGGTGAAGTGGAGGTTGATATCCTCCATGGGCACGACCTGCGCGTATCCGCCGCCCGCCGCGCCGCCCTTCAGGCCGAACACGGGGCCGAGGGAGGGCTCTCTGAGGGCCACGGTGGACTCCTTGCCGATCTTTCTCAGGCCGTCCGCCAGGCCGATGGTGGTGGTGGTCTTCCCTTCCCCGGCGGGGGTGGGGGTGATGGCGGTGACGAGGATCAGTTTTCCTTCGGGGCGGTCGGTTTCATCCAGGAGGGAGAGGTCGATCTTGGCCTTGGTGCGGCCGTAGGGCTCCAGGTACTTTTCATCCACATGGGCGGTTTTCGCGATTTCCGCGATGGGCTTCAGCTGACAGCGCTGGGCGATCTCGATGTCGGAAAGGTAAGCCATGGGGGAAATCCTCCTTATATTCGGGCGCGAATTTGATCGCGCAGATTCGCAGGGGATGGGAGTGAAAATCGGGACGGGCGGGAACGGCTTTTATTCTTTGCCGTTCCAGCAGTAGGTGCAGAGGTCGCATTCGGGGAGGCCGATGGCGCGGACAACGCCCTCCAGGGTCTGGAACTCGAGGGAGGAGAAGTTGAGCTTTTCGGCGATATAGGTGCGCAGGCGCCTGCCGCGTTCGGTCCTGCCGTCGCTGTACTCGTCGATGTGGTCGAAGCCCTCCTCGCCCTCCAGCTCCATGATGGTGCGGCGGGCGATGAGCTCCATTTCGCTGTTGGAGCGGGAGAAGTTCAGGTACTTGCAGGCATACATGATGGGCGGGCAGGCGGAGCGCATATGGACGGATTTGGCGCCGTTGTCGTAGAGGAACTCCACGGTTTCCCTGAGCTGGGTACCCCGGACGATGGAGTCATCCACGAAGAGCAGGTTCTTGTCCTTGATGAGCTCGGTGACGGGGATCTGCTTCATCTTGGCCACCTTGTTGCGCTCGTTCTGGCGGGTGGGCATGAAGGAGCGGGACCAGGTGGGGGTGTATTTGATGAAGGGGCGGGCGAAGGGGACATGGCTGCGGTTGGCGTAGCCGATGGCATGGGGAGTGCCGGAATCGGGGACACCGCTGACGTAATCCACGCCCTCCGCGTTGCCGGCCTCCCGGTCGTTCTCCGCCATGATCTCGCCGTTGCGGTAGCGCATGGTCTCCACGTTGATGCCCTCGTAGGAGGAGTTGGGGTAGCCGTAATAAGTCCAGAGGAAGGAGCAGATGCGCATTTTCTTTCCGGGGGCGGCCAGCTGCTCCGTGCCGTCCGGGGTCACGGCCACGATCTCGCCCGGGCCCAGCTCCCGGTCCTTCTCATAGCCCAGCTTTTCCATGGCGAAGGACTCGAAGGTCACGCAGCGGGCGTCCTCGCATTTCCCGAGGACCACCGGCAGCCGGCCCAGCTTGTCCCGGGCAGCGATCAGGGAGCCGTCATCCCGCAGGATCAGGATGGATGCGGTGCCCACGATCTTCTCCTGGGCGAAGCGGATGCCCTCCACGAAGTCGGTCTTCTGGTTGATGAGGGCGGCCACCAGCTCCGTGGAGTTGACGGCGCCGCCGGTCATGGCGTCGAAGTGGTCGCCGGTGCGGGAGAGGTAATCCCGGATGAT
>CACWLT010000154.1 GCA_902761695.1 uncultured Ruminococcus sp. | reverse complement strand
AGGCGATGGATTCTTCCTTCGCGTCCGCGCGTCCGCGGAAGAAGTGGTTGATGTCGCCGAGCTTATTGGACCACTGCGCCGCGAAGTCGATGGTGACGTTTTCGTGGCAGAGCTCGATCATGCGGCCGGAGTCGGAGTCTCGGGTGAACTTGACCTTCAGGGCGATCTCATAGTAAGCGGGCGTGACTTCCTTGAAGGCTTCGGAGGCCAGGGCTTCGAGGGTGGCGGAGAGGCATTCCGTGCCGCTGACGGAGACGGGAACGCCGAACAGCGTGCAGGAGTCGTGGATTCTGGTGTTGTAGTGCGGCTGCGTCTCGTCCAGCTTGGGCATCGGAAGGATCATGAAGTCGTCTTCCATATCGCGCAGGTAGATCGGGGACTGGAAGAGCTTGTTGCAGGTCATCATGTACTGGCCGGCGCCGAAGTTGGTCATGATGGCGACGGAGTCGTCGGTTTCCGGGTTCAGCATCGTGCCTTCGTTGTTGAACATGAGGGCGTAGTACTTGTCCCAGAACTTGTAGGTCCATTCATTGTCGAGGGAGATGACCGGGATGTTGTTCTCATCACGGGTGGAGAAGTCGACCATGCAGCCTGCGGCCATGCCGTCGGTGGGGTCGATGGACTGAAGAACGAAGCCGAACTGGTCCTTGTTGTCCTTGGTGCCGTTGCCGTTTAGGTCGACGTAGGCGGCGGACGCGAGTTCGGAGAGCTTGTCCATCGTCCAGCCGCCTTCATCGACGATGGAGTACAGGTTGACGTCCGGATAGTAGTTCCTGAAGATCGTGCCGTTGACGTAGGTGACGTACATGCCGCCGGTGTAGCGGAGCGCGATGTCGCCGGTGCTCCAGTAGTACTTCGAGCCGTCGAAGCTCATGTTTTTCATGTATCCCGTGCCCCAGTATTCGCGGTCAAAGTCGTTATAGGGGAAGTTATCCTTGTTGTTGAGGTTGTAGAGGATTCCTTCGCTGCCGATGACGATTCCGTAATACTGATAAGCGCCGAAAATGTCGTAGTCCGCGGAGCCGGAGCTGACCATGTTGCGGATGACGGTGGCGTTGCCGCTCCAGTCGGTGTTGACCTCGGGCTGGTTGATGACGATGTTGAGACGGTCGGTCACGGTCAGGTTCCTCTGATAGACGGCGGTGTCGACCACTTCGCCGGTATCCTCTTCCGCCCAGATGGAGAGTTCGGTGATGTTGCCGTTGGAGCCTTCGGTGAGCAGGAAGTTCAGACCGCGGCCCTCAAAATCCATGGTTTCGGGCATGGAATCCAGGAAGCGGGCGGTCTCCTCGGTTTCCTCCGTCAGATCGGCGGTGGGGTTCTGGTTGTTCGACTGGTTGTTCTTTTGCTCGTCGTCGGCGTTCTCCGTGTTGGTGGAGCAGGCTGCCATGGCGGAGCCGAGAAGGAGAGCGGCCAGAAGAACGGATAACGATTTCTTCATTGCGTTCGGCCTTTCTGTGAAAATGATGAAAACACCTGCCACAGGTGTATACCTATACAGTATAGCACACTATCTATGCTTTTGCAATACCGTTTGCGAAAAATTCCGTTTAATATTTAATGTTTTTGCTACGGCGGTAAGGAAAAAGCGCAAAGGAACAGCTTTGTTTTCTGATGGCAAATCCGCGCTCCGGTGCCTGCATATGAAAAAAGCCCGCGCTGTCTGAGGCAGCAGACTGCGCGGGTCATCACGCGGTTATCCGTCAGCTGAAGCAGGTCCAGCCGGGGAGCCAGGCGCGGTTGGCTTCGAAGAGGCGGGAGACCATCTCCTGAATTTCCGCCATGGAGCAGACGGAGGCGGTCAGCGGGTCGTAGAGGCAGGCCCAGTAGATCTTCTGCGGGTCGCGCTCCAGTCCTCCGGCCACGGCCAGCTCCTCGGAGGCGGCGGAGATGTTGTTCAGGGCGGCCAGCTGCGGGGGAAGGGCTCCCACGTGGATGGGCTCCAGTCCGCGCTTTGAGGCCAGCACCGGGACCTCGACGCAGCATCCGGCGGGCAGGTTGTCGATGAGACCGAAGTTTCGCACGTTGCCGTTGAAGTGGAACATCTCGTTGTCCCCGAACACGGCGTTGAAAATGTAAGCGGCGTATTCCTCCCCTCTGGCCAGAGAGAAGTTTTCAATATCGAACTTGCCGAACTCCCGGATGTGGCGTTCCTCGGTGCTCTCGTCCTTTGCGGCTTCTTTTCTCGCCAGGGCGTCGTGGCCGGGATTCCAGTTGGTGCCGTGGGTGCAGTACTTCTCGATGAGGTCCGGGCGCTTGCGGAACCACCAGTTGTATTCGCTGTTGTGGCCGCTGGATTCCGTGGCGTAATAGCCCAGGTGGAGGAACATCTCGTTGCGGACCTGCGCCCGGTCGTAGATCTCCTGATTCTCGGTGATGGCCTTGCGGATGAGGGGGATGGCGTCCCTGCCGTTCCAGTCGAATTTCAGGTAGTGGGCCTGGTGGTTGAGTCCGGCGCAGAGGTAGGTGACCTCGTTCTTCGGCGCGCCGATGAAGTCGCAGAGCATGGCGGCGGTTCCCTGGACGGAATGGCAGAGGCCGCTGATGGTGACGGTGTTCGTGGAGCCCTGGAGCGTGCGGCACAGCATGGCCATGGGATTGGTGTAGTTGAGCCAGAGGGCATGGGGACACATCTCCTCTATATCCCGCAAAATGTCCAGCATGGGGTAGAGGGTCCTCAGGAAGCGGAATACGGCGGAGGGACCCCGGGTATCGCCGATGTTGATGGAGCAGCCGTAGGCCTCCGGAATGGCGATGTCGTTGTAGAGGTCCATATTCGTGCCGCAGCAGATGGTGGTGACCACGCCGTCCGCGCCGGGGAGGACCGTTTTCCGGTCGGTTGTCGCGGTGACGGTTGCGGGATAGCCGCCCTTTTCGACGATGCCGTCCACGGCCTTCTTCGACAGGGCCAGGTTGGTCTCGTTGATGTCCACCAGGGCGATTTCCGCGTCACGGAATGCCTCGAAGGTCAAAAGGTCACGGACGAGATTTCGGGTGAAGACGAGGGAGCCGGAGCCGATGAACACGATTTTCTTTGCCATGATCGCATCTCCTTTCGGTGTGGGTTCCCTTCGATTATAGTGGATTTGCGGCGGGATTGCAAGGGCTTTGCGCGATTATTTGTAAATTCCGACGAAAACGGGTCGGGATTTTCGCAGGAGGGGAAAAATCCGCAGTTTTAGGGTTGCGGGAGGACATGGGGGCATGGTATACTGCAGGTGAGGGGACGAGTGTCCCATGTAAGCGGAAAAAGAGTGCACGGAAGGAGGACGGATTCATGGGCGGGGGAATCATCAGGGGTGCGGCGGCGCTTTTGCTGCTGGCTGTGCTGTCGTTGAGTGTGACGGCGGCAGAGGGCGTATTCTTTTCGGACGTGAAGGAGAGCGAATGGTTTGCCGGGGCCGTATACACCGCCCGGGATATGGGGCTGATCAACGGGAAGGGCAAGGACGCCGCGGGGCAGGACTATTTCGATCCGGAGGGGAACATCACCCTGGCGGAGGCGGTGAAGCTGGCGGCCTGCATGAATCAGCTGTACACTACAGGGGAAGTGACGCTGACGGGCGGGGACCCGTGGTACGAGAGCTACGCGGACTACGGGAGAGCGCATTTTCTCATGGCGTCGGAGGCGGGCTTCTCCTATGAGAGCGTCATGGCGAATCCGGGGCTGGTGCTCAGACGGGCGGAGTTTGCCTGGATCTTCGCGCGGGCTCTGCCGGAGGAGGCGCTTCCCGCCATCAACGCCGTGCCGGACGACGCCATCCCGGACATGCGGCTGGACGAGGTTAACCTCACCGATCAGCAGGCGTATCTGCTGAAATACTACACCGAGGTCTACAGGCTTTACCGGGCGGGGATCGTCAACGGATCGGACGATGCGGGAACCTTCCGGCCGGAATCCAACATCAAGCGCTCCGAGGTGGCGGCCATTGTCGTGCGGATGATGCGGCCGGAGAAGCGGGTCGGCGCGCCTGCCAATCTGAAGGCTCCCTCCGCCGGGGTCACCCTGCACGAGCTCTACGACGCCAATCTGATGCCGGAGCTGATGAAGCGGCACACCTGTGTCACCGTCCGCAGGCCCGGGGAAAGCGACACCGGCACCTCCTACCGGATCATCAAGGGCAGCGTGGTGACCGTCCACGTTTGGGACTACACGGAGGACGGGGTGACGGTGCGTCAAGAACAGGGTACATACGGCGATTTCGGGTACAAGGTGACGCCGGAAGGGCTGGTGGAAGCGAATCTCTACGTCAGCGGATCCGGGCACATGCCCATGGACGACGTCATAGCGAGCGAGCTGCCCGTGGAGCTGACGGAGGAGATCGAGCTTCTCGCGGAGGACGGGGAGACCATGACGCTTCTCATCCGGGGTCGGTTCCTGACAGGGCCGTCCACGGATCCGGGGGAGATGACCGTCATCGTGGACAGGGAGACACTGGAGCTCCTGTCCTCCAAGGCCGTGATCTTCTCCGAGGATTACACGTCTGCCTCAGAGTATGAGTATGTGTATGACGGCGAGCCCGTGGGACGGACGGTCACGGAGGGCTGGGACAACACCCGGACCATCATTTATGAGATCCATAAGCCGGAGGCGGAGCCCCTCGTCATCCTCTTCGACTGTCCGGCGGCGTGGGATCTGACCCTCGAGCCGATGCCGGCGTACCGTATCCGGATCAAAGAACCCGTGGCGGAGGAGCTGCCCGGCGGAAGGTTCCATATCTCGCCCGGGACGGAAATCATCACCGTCGTCATCGAATAACCGCACATGATTTGTGGGCTGCTGCGTGAACGTCTTCCCTTGTCGGGAGGATACGCGGCGGCCTCTTTTTCTTGACAAGGCGGCGGTGATTGTGCTATGATGGGGACGGAGATCCGGAAATCACAGGAGAACAGAAAGGCGGAGGGATATGAAAAAGCTGGTTCTGACGGACGACGCCTGGGTTGTGGTGCGCGGGGAGAACGCCTCGGAGGCGGAGATCTTCGCGGCACAGGAGCTGCGGGATTATTTCGAGAAGATCACCGGGAAGGTGCTGCCGGTGAGGACGGACGGGGAGGCGGAGGAGGCCTGCGAGATCGTCGTTGGCCGCACGAACCGGACGGGGACTCCCGACACGGATGGGCTCGGCGAGGACGGGTTCGTCATCCGCTCCGCAGGGGAGAAGCTCTTTCTGACGGGGGGATCGCCGCGAGGGACGCTCTACGCGGTTTACGAATTCCTGGAGCGCTTTCTGGGGTGCCGGTTCTACGCGTCGGACTTTGAGAAGATTCCGCAGTGCGGGAGGGTGGCCCTCGATCCCGTGGACATCCGGCAAGTACCCGTATTCACGGTGCGGAACGACTTCTGGGCGGACTACCTTCACAACACCGGGTTCGCGGCCAAGAGGAAGATGAACGGGAACAAGGGACCCTCCCTGCCCGCGAAGTACGGCGGATCCATGGCCTGGGCCGGGGGCGGGTGCCACACCATCGGGTCCCTCGCCGGCATGACGGGGAATCTCACGGACCGGCAGCCCTGTCTCTCGGACGAGGCGGTATACGAGACCGTGCTCGCCAACGTGAGACGGCTGCTTCGGGATAACCCCGGGGCCCGGTTTATTTCCGTGTCCCAGAACGACAGCACGGACCGGGGCGTGGGATGCCAGTGCGAGCGATGCATGGAGGTCTTCCGGGAGACGGGAAGCTGGGCGGGGTCCTTCCTCCGGTTCGTGAACCGCATTGCCGACGATATCCGGGACGATTATCCGGACGTGATGATCCACACCTTCGCCTACCGGTACACCAGACAGGCGCCGAAGGGGGTGGTTCCCCGGCCCAACGTGATGGTGGAGCTCTGTTCCATCGAGGCCTGCTTCCGCCATCCCCTGGCCGTCTGCACCACGGTGGGGAAGGAGCACGCGGCGGCGGACGATTTTTCCGGGCTGATCCGGGACTGGTCGGCTGTCTGTTCGAACCTCTCCGTCTGGGACTACACCACGGACTTCGCCAACTACAACCTCACCTTCCCGAATTTCGACGTCCTGCGGGCCAATGCGCGGCTCTTCGCGGACAGCCATGTGAAGTACGTCTTCGAGCAGGGGGCCTATCAGTCCCGGAACGGGGAGTTCTCCGAGCTGCGGGGGTATCTGCTCGCGAAGCTGCTGTGGGATCCCTACATGTCCGACGAGGAGTATGAGCGCATCGTGGACGAGTTCTTCCGGGACTACTACGGCGAGGGCGGGGACGCGGTCCGGCAGGTCATGGAGCTGGCTCTGGAGGAGACGAAGGATAGGCATGTGTCGATCTACATCTCCCTGGAGGATCTGTACCCGAACCGGGTCGTCGTTCATCACGCGGACGGGGTGCTGCCCGGGGAGCTGACGGTTTCGGCGGTCCGGGACGGCGGGGCGGACATCGGCGCATACGCGGAATGGTTCACGTCCATCGCGCCCTCCGTTCTGCTGGAGAAGGGGACGGCGCTTTTTGACCAGGCTCTGGCTTCCGTTTCGGATGAGGAGATCCGGCGCCATATCGAGCGGTCCTCCATCCAGATCGATGTTCTCCGCTCTTCGTGGCGATATCAGGTGATCCGGAGCCACCGGGAGAATCTTGAAAGGGTCCTCTGCGGCATCCTCGGCGCGGAACCGGGGGATGAAGCTGTGCGGATGCGCGTCGACGAGGCGGTCCGGGCGGAGGAGGCGGCCTATCGGGACCGGCGGCTGCGGGATAAGATGGCAGCGCTTGACGTCTGGTTCATTTCCGAGGGAAACAGCATGCGGGGCCGGGATGCCCTCCGGTTCGATCTCCCGGTGACAAGGTGGTGAGGGCCGGATGAGCGGAAGAACAGCGGCGCTGAATCCTGCGGGATCTGTCGTTTTCAGAGGGTATTGTTGAGATAAAAGGGAAGAGCCGGAGGAGAGTTTGCGCTCGATCGTCCGGCGCGGAAAGGAGCAGTTTATGGCGGCACCGGCGGCAGTTCGTCCCGGAAAGGCGGGCCTTGTTATTCTCATCATCCTGGCGGGGCTTATCCTGCTTTACGCCCTGTTCTGTCTGATCGCGCCGCGCTTTGTCTATCCGGGGTTCATCCCGTACGCGGAGAAGGAGGCGGCCATCCCCGATCTCATGAGCGGCTTCATCCCCCAGGGGGTCACGGAGACGGAGGACGGCACGGTGCTGCTCTGCGGCTACATGCCCGGAGATCAGGCGTCCCGCCCGTGCGCATCCTGCTGGAGCGGGAGAACGGCGAAGTCTACGACGGTCACGCGGGAGGCATGACGGCGGCGGGGGATTTCATCTACATCAGCAACGCGTCGAAGATCTTCGTTCTGCGGACGGAGGACGTGATGAACGCGGGAGACGGGGAGACGGTGCGGTTCATACACCATTTTGAGGTGCCGTGCCGGGCGTCCTTCTGCTCCTCGTCGGGAGGGATGCTCTACGTGGGAGATTTTTACGCCGAGGGGTACGAGACGGAGGAATCCCACGTCATGGCGACGGCGGACGGGGAGCACCGGGCCATGGTGTTCGGCTATCCGCTCAATATGCTGGAGTCCTTCGGCGTCCGGGAGGTTCCCGTCTGCGCGTTTTCCGTCTGCGGCAAGGTACAGGGCTTCGCCGTGACGGACAAGGGGACGGCGGTTCTGTCCTGCTCCTGGGGGCTGGCGGATTCCGAGCTGAAGCTGTACCGGTTCATCGGAAAGTCGGACGGGGTGTTTTCCGTGGATGGCCATGAGACAGCCCTGTACATCCTCGACAGCCGGCGGGAGATCGAAACGGTCCGGGCGCCCCACATGAGCGAGGACATCGAATTCCGGGACGGCGGCCTGCTCGTGGCCTTTGAAGCCGGGGCGAAGAAATACGGGGCCGGGGTCCTGCCGTTCTCCCTGCGCGCGGTGATGCGGTGGAGAGGACCGGAGCTGGAGAGGGCTTACGCGGCGGAAGAAAACTGATCGGGAGGATAAAATGCAGTTTGAAGGAAAATGTGCCTTGATCACCGGGGCGGCGTCCGGGATGGGACTGAAGTTCTCTGAGAGCTGGGCCGCGGAGGGTGGAAACGTTCTGATGTGCGACGTGAACGGGGACGTTCTCCGGGAGAAGGCGGAGGAGATCGACAAAAAGGGACCCGGTCACGCGCTGGCCTGTCTCTGCGACGTCCGGGAATACACGCAGGTCCGGGCGGCGCGGGATCGGGCGGTGGAGGCGTTCGGGTCCATCGATATCGCGGTGAGCTTCGCGGGCGGGACGGCGGTCCGGGTGCGGCAGGTGGACCGGGCGAAATATCCGGAATTCCCCGACGTGCCCATCGAGGTCTTTGACTGGGGACTGGACGTGAATCTGAGGGCGCAGCTCTACGTGGCCCACGCGGTCATGGGGCAGATGCGGGAGCAGAAGAGCGGGCTGGTGGTCAACATCGGCTCCATCACCGGGGAAGAGGGGGACGGCTACGGCGTGGAATACGGCACGGCCAAGAGCGGCGCCATGGCGGGGCTGACGAAGTCTCTGGCGCAGTACGGGGCGAAATACGGGATCCGGTGCGTGTGCGTCTCTCCGGGACCGGTGCTGACCCGTCCGGCAATGGCGAACATGAAGACCCTCGTGGGACGGGCCGCCGATCCGCAGGAGATCGTGGATCTGATCCTCTACATCGCCTCGGACAAGGGCAGTTTTATAAACGGCACGAACATCATGATCGACGGCGGCCGGGGAGCCATGGGACATTGGAACTGACGGAGGGCTGACAATGGGATTTGATTTTTCGCGGATGAACGCGCCCCTTCTCTGTTCCATGATCCAGGCGGCGGAGCAGGAGCGGATCCTGTATGCCGTAAAACGGGGGCACGAGGAGGGCTGCGGCGCGTTCGGGTACCAGTTCTGTCAGGTGGATCCGGCGTTCCGGGATGGGGCTCACGTCCGGGAGGTTTTCGCCGCCATGGAGGGGAAGCCGGTCTATGTGACCAACTACCGGGGCGGGAAAAACGCCGGGAAAACGGATGAGGAGCTGGCGGAGGGGCTGGTCTTTCTGGCGGAGCAGGGGGCGTCCCTGTGCGATGTGATGGGGGATTACTACTGCCGCACGCCGGGGGAGCTGACCATGGACGCGGACGCCGTGGAAAAGCAGAAAGCGCTGATCATGCGGATCCATCATGCGGGGGCAGGCGTTCTCATGTCCTCCCATGTGCTCCGGTTCCTTCCCGGGGACGAGGTTCTGCGGATCGCGCTGGCACAGCAGGAAAGAGGGGCGGATGTGGTGAAGATCGTCACTGCCGCCGATTCAGAGGAGGAGGAGCGGGATAACCTCAGGACCACGCTGCTGCTCAGGGAAAAGCTCTCCGTGCCGTTTCTGTTCCTCTCCGGCGGATCGCACAACCGGCTGCACCGGACGCTGGGGATTTATCTGGGATGCGCCCTGGCCCTCTGCGTCCCGGAACACGACGCTCTGTCGACGAAAAGCCAGCCCCTGCTTTCGGACATGCGGGCTCTGGAGAAGCTGATGGCGAAGGGACAGGCGTAAAGAAAAGCCCCCGCGCTTCCGGCGTTCATATCGATCCGGATGCGGCGGGGGATTCTTCTTGTGCGGGCGCTTATGCGTTGGACGCTTATGCGTCGGACGCTTTTGCGTCGGGTGGTCAGGCGTCTGTGTCGGTCCGGGACTCCTCAGGCCGGCCGGGCGTATTTTCCGCTTCCCGGGCGGAGAGGATCAGGGCGGCGAAGTCCTCAAAATGCCAGTCTTTCGTGGGCTTCGGATGGCCGACGGCTTTAAAGAAGCAGGTGGGGATCTCCCGCTCCTTCAGATTCTTGGCGATGCAGGGGGTACAGCCCTTGTCGTGGTTCGACGGGTGGAAGGGGCAGGAGAGATCCGTGCAGGTGCAGAAGGGATGGGGCATAAGCGCCTCCGATCAATCATGTTTCTGTCGGTTTGAGGGAGCGGTTCTCAGACCCCGTGATGGCAGTCCCGGAAGTACAGAACCTGCGGGTGGAAGACGTCGTCGCCCTCCTTGCGGATCGGGCCCATCTGTCCGCTGCCGGTGGGTCTGGTTTTCGCGCCGTCGAAGGGGGGCTGGGTATAGGCTCTGAAGGCGCTCTCCAGCTCGGCGGAGAGGGCGGCCTGAATCTCCGCGCACCCCGGATCCCCAAAGCGGTTGATTTCCTCGCCGGGATCGGATTCGAGGTCGTAGAGCTGATGTCCTCCGTTTATGCCCTCATGGACGTATTTCCAGCGCCGGGTGCGGATCATTCTCACCGGGCCGTATTCGTCGAGGATGCAGATTTTCCGTTCCGTGGGGCCGCGTCCCTTTGTCAGCTCGTCGAGGAAGGATTCTCCGGGGAGCATGTCGTCCGGGGCGGTGTGGACCGGCTGGCCCAGGAACTCCCGGAGGGTGGGGAGAACGTCGCAGTGGCTGACGAGATTGTTCACGACGGCTCCCCGGCGGACGTATTCCGGTCCCCACACGATGAAGGGCACCTTGACGGAGGAGTCGTACATATTCTGGGGATAGGTGCCGTTGCCCTTGCCCCAGACGCCGTGCTGGCCGAGATTCATGCCGTTGTCCCCGGAGAAGACCACAACGGTGTTGTCGTCAAGTCCGTTCCGGCGCAGGGCGTCCATGACCCGGCCCACGCCCTCGTCCACGGCGGTGATGGCGGCGTAATAGCCCTTGAGCAGGTACCGCCGATGCTCCTCCGTGTCCCCCACCTCGCAGGTCGCCACCTGATCGGGATGGAGGGGATGGAAGGGATGGCAGGCGAAGGGGCAGTCGTCGTACAGGCGCAGGATGTCCTCCCGGTGATGCTCATGGCCCCAGGGGGTGTGAGGGGCGGTGTAATGGAGATGGAGGGAGAAGGGCTCATCCGGGTGATTGTCGATGAAGTGCACGGCCCGGTCGGTGAAGAAGTCCGTTACGTATTCGTTCCGGTACTGGGGGACGCCGTCAACGGAGATGTCGGGGTGCTTATACGCGCATCCGCCGCCGAGCAGGACCGTCCATTCGTCAAAGCCCTCTCTCGGACGGAGGCTGTCGCCCATGTGCCACTTGCCGACGAAGCCCATATGGTAGCCGGCCTCCCGGAGCGCGTCGTACACGGTGGGCATGCCGGAGAGATAGTCCGCTGCCGTGTCCTGGCCGTAAGCGGGGCGCAGCTCTTCGGGAAGGGCGGATCCCGTGACGTTTCCTCCCCGGAGCCAGTCGTGGACACCGTGGGCGGAGGGCAGTCTTCCCGTGGCCAGGCTGCAGCGGGCGGGGGAGCAGACGGGGGAGGCGCAGAAGAAGTTCTCAAAACAGACGCCCTCCTCCGCCAGCTTATCCAGATGGGGCGTGATGATCTCCGGCGTTTCGCGGCCCAGCGCCCAGGCTCCCTGATCGTCGGTCAGAATGAAGACGAGGTTCGGTTTTTTCATGGCGGCTCTCTGCTCCTTTGCGGTTGATCCGTTTTGCCCATTATACAGGATTCTCCCCGGGAAGTCAAGGCGGATCGGCCGGGGTGTGCAAATGCGGGGCGCGGACGGAAGATTTGGCGGGGCGGGGTTGCGCTTTGGGGGATTCTGTGGTACAATAGCATCGGCATCGGGCAGGAATTGCCGCTGACCCAGTGCTGAGGCTCCATATTCTGTTCAGAGCGAAAGGGATAACCGAATGAAAAAAGTAATGACCGTTTTCGGGACACGTCCGGAGGCCATCAAGATCTGCCCCCTCGTGAATGAGATGAAGAAGCGGGAGGGGCTGGAGGTCGTGGTCTGCGTCACGGCCCAGCACCGGCAGATGCTCGATCAGGTGCTCCGGACCTTCGGCGTTGTTCCGGATTATGATCTGAATATCATGAAGGACAGGCAGACGCTGTTCGACATCACCGTCAACATTCTTGACGGGATAAAGAGCGTTCTGGAGAAGGAGCGGCCCGACGTGGTGCTGGTCCACGGGGACACCTCCACCACCTTTGTGACAGCGCTGGCCTGCTTCTATCTGCAGATCCCGGTGGGCCACGTGGAGGCCGGGCTGCGCACCTACAACATCTATTCCCCCTACCCGGAGGAGTTCAACCGGCAGGCTGTGGGGATCATTGCCAGATACAATTTCGCCCCCACGAGACTGGCCGCGGATCACCTCATCGCCGAGGGCAAGGATCCCGGGACCATCTACATCACGGGGAACACGGTCATCGACGCCATGCAGCACACGGTGCGTCAGGACTACACCCATCCGGAGCTGGACTGGGTGGGGGACGGCAAGCTGATCTTCATCACCGCCCACCGCAGGGAGAACCTCGGGGAGCCGATGCACCACATGTTCCGGGCGATCCGGCGGGTGCTGGACGAGCATCCGGAGTGCAGAGCCGTTTATCCGATCCACATGAATCCGGCGGTCCGCAAGGCGGCGGAGGAGGAGCTGGGCGGGTGCGACAGGATCCACATCATCGAGCCCATCGAGGTCTTCGACTGCCATAACTTCGAGGCCAGGAGCTATCTCTGCCTGACGGACTCCGGCGGGATCCAGGAGGAATGCCCCAGCTACGGCGTGCCGGTCCTTGTGATGCGGGACACCACGGAGCGGCCGGAGGGCGTGGAAGCCGGGACGCTGAAGCTGGTCGGCACCGACGAGGAAGTCATTTACCGGACCTTCCGCGAGCTGCTGGAAAACAAAGAGGAGTACGAGAGAATGAGCCGTGCCTGCAATCCCTACGGAGACGGGCATGCCTGCGAGAGGATCGCGGACATTCTGGAGAAGGGGAGCTATACCCCCTGGGAGCAGGCGTAAGCTCTTCCGAAATCGGGATCGCGTATAAAAGCCTCCTTCCGTTCACGCGGAATCATGCGGAACGGGAAGGGGGCTTTTTGGTTTTCGGGCGGGTTCGGACGTTTTTTACTCTTCTCGGCCTAAGAGGCAAACTGATTAAGAAGTGAGAGAAAAAAACAGAATGAATGCGCTGTACGTTACCCCGTGCTGCACTTTGAGAAGGAAGCTGCACCAGTGATTTTTTAAAGTTCTTGCCGCTCAACTTGTTGAGCGTGGATTCCATTTCAAGAAGCCGCGTTCCCCTTTTAGTCAGGGCTTCATGTACCCGTTCTCCCGGATGGTGACGCCGATCTCGGGGACGTTCCCGATGAGGTCGAAGAGGGCGAAGTTGTTCCGGATGGGCCAGTCGGGGAGGGAGCCCGGGTTGAGCATGGAGCTGCCGTCGAAGCCGAAGCGCTCCTTCATGAACCGGACGGTGTATCCCGTGGCATAGCCTAAAAGCGCGCCGTTCAGCGTGTCCAGAAAGGGATCTCCCTCAAAGTCCCCGCACCGCTCCAGTCCGCTGCCCGCCGTGATGACGGAGAGGAACACCCGGGGGGTATCCTTCAGCTTGTCGGCCACCACCCTGCTCTGAAAGACAGTGCCGTCGATGTTGGTGAGGTCCCCCTCCACCCGGTTCACGGTGGCCCATTTGATGACGGCCTTCGGCGCGGCGTATTCATTGACTGCGTCCAGGGATTCCTCCACCACGCAGAAAGCGGCGGAATCGGGCCTGACGCGGCAGAGTCCCGCCAGCTCCTCCGCGGTGAGGCTGACCGGGATATCCAGGACGATGCGTTCGGATTCGCTCTGATTCATATACAGTCCCCCTTGACACAGGGATGAAGTCGACTGTATTGTACCACATTCCGGGGCGGGGCGCAAGGGGGAGGGAAGATTTTGCCGCCGGATCCCGCATATAGCGTGCGCCGTCCCTTGACGGTTCTCTGGGGTTGTGGTATAATCAGGGCAGATAGGATCATGCGCAGCGGATCGGGCGGCGGTCCACGGTCCGGCGCGGGAGGTTTTCGCTATGGAAAACAGAATCCTGGATATTCACTGTCCCCGATGCGGCGCTCCGGCGGAATACAATGTGATCCGGGGCCGGTATGTCTGCGCGTACTGCGACGGGGAGTTCACCTCGGAGATCGCCCAGCGGGAGAAGCAGGGGTTCCGGAAGATGCAGGGAGAACGGCTCCAGGAATCCGTGAAGAAGTACAAGCTCTTCCGGGCTTCCTGCACGGGCTGCGGAGCGACGGTGGTCTTCGAGGAGAACGAGGCCCTGTCAAACTGCGCGTTCTGCGGCCGGAGTCTGGTGCGGAAGGAATACCCCGAGGCGAGGAACATGCCGGAGAGCGTGATCCCCTTTGCGATTACGGAGGATCAGGCCAGGGAGCAGCTGAGTGCCTGGTGCGCGAAGAACCGTGGGAAGCCGGAGGCAAAAAAACTGACAGCGCTTCTCCCGGAGCTGAAGGGGTATTATCTGCCCTACGAGATGGTCCGGGGTCCCGTTCACATGACGGCGTCGCGGATGGACGGGGGGAGCCGCTATCCCTGCGAGGGCTTTCTCCGGGACGAGTTCGTCAACCGCTCGAAGCAGCTGGACAATCTGATGCTGGACGGGGTCGAGCCCTTTGACACGGAGGCGATGCAGGCCTTCGACTTCGCGTATGTCGCGGGACACCGTATGAAGATCGCCGATATCTCCGACAAGGAGCTGGAGGGACGCGTCCGGGACGAGGTGAGCGCGTCCTGCACGCCGGCTGTCCGAAAGGTCCTTGAAACCAAAGCGGTGGAGGTGAAGACGGACGCGGGGGAGGCGGTGCGGATGCCGGTCCTTCTGCCGGTATACACGGTCTGCCGGGACAACCTCATGGCGGCGGTCAACGGGCAGACGGGGAAGGTCAGCGTCCGGGCGGAGAAGGTATCGCACTATTATTTCATCCCCTGGTGGCTCAAGGCGATCTTAGCGGTGTTGCTCTTCAGCGGCGCGCTGTTCCTGGCGCTCTTCCTCGGCGGGACGGAGCTCATGACAAACCTCGTCATCACGGGCATGACGGCGCTGATTTTCCTCATGATCACCCTTTGCCTGTACAGCGACACCACGCACAACCGCTTTGCCGTGGAGTCCGGGCGGAAGGTCTACACCTCCGGCGGGGAGAAGCGCGCCATGGAGGATCCGGTCTTTCTCCGGAACATCGACGGGGTGAGGCAGCCGGTCCTATTGCGCTTCACCACGGTGCCCCGGGTTCTGAAAATGGTGTTGCTGGCCGCTGTCGCCCTGTTTCTCCCGGTCATCGTGGCGCTGTTCCTCAACGGATTTGATTTCGGCCGGCTGGAGCTGGGGGGATCCGCCGTGTGGTTCTGCATCGCCGTGCCCACCGTTCCCGTGATTCTCCTGAAATACGGGGTGGTACAGCTTTACGAGCGGCCTCTGGTCTACACCCTGACGGAGAAAGGGAAGAAGAAGCGGTACCGGCCACATCGACAAGGCAACCGTTCTCAGCATTCTCCGGGTCGTGTTCGTGCCGCCCGCCAGTCTGGCTGTGTGGTTCGCGATCATCAGCTTCTTCGTCATGTGCTGGCTGACGGCGTTCGGATTTGATTGATGCGGGAAAGAGAGGCGGACCATGACGCGCAGACTGATTCAGACGCTGATTGTGACCGGAGCGCTTCTTCTGCTGTCCGGGTGCGGAGGGGAGAAATACCGTCTTTCCTTTGAGCATGCGGGATTCGAGGCGCCGAAGGAGATGTACGCCCCGGGGGAGCGGGTGAAGGTTACCTATAACCTGATCGGGACGGACACGGACTATACTTTCTACAGCGACGACGTGGAGTTCAAACAGGATTACGACCCGAAGCAGGGGTATATTTTACGTTTTGTCATGCCGGATCACGACGTGACCCTTGGCGTCAACTCGTACAGCTCGATGACGTATCTCCCGGAGCCGGGCATGGACCCCGATCCGGAGAACATCTGGGGCACGAAGATCCCGGACGATGGCTCCGGCGAACGCTGGTTCTGCCCGGAATGCGGAACGGAGAACGACGGACAGTACTGCTCTTCGTGCGGAATGGAGAGACCCGAATAAAGAGAAGCCCCGCAGTGAGCACCGCGGAGCTTTTTCGTCCCGGGAGATTTCCCGGAAGGTTTATCCGTGATTCCCGCTTTCTTCCGCCCGCGCCGCCTTCTCGATGATCTGGGTGAAGAGATCCGTGAAGATGCCGTCCCGGCGGTAGCGCTTGTTATAGATCATTTTACCGCCTGCGGGTGAGGGGCGGAACATGCCCTCGTCATCCACGGAAAGAGCGTCCCGGATCTCGGGTTCCCAGAATCCCTCGATGTCTCGCAGGATGGCGACGGACGCGATGTCCCAGATGATGTGGGTCGTAGACTTCACCGTACCCCTCGGCACATTGTGGTCCCGCCGCATCAGGCCGGTCAGATAGTCGCCCGCAGGAATGCCTCTGTCCTCCAGGGCATAGGCGCACTCCATGGCGGTCAGATGGAGAACCTCCGTTCCGCCCGCCGCCGGAAGCAGGATCACACCGGCCCCGTTCTCCATGAGCACCTGAGCCGCCGCACGATCCTGATAAAGGTTGAAATCGTTGGCACTCCGGAACTGATCCGCGTCGTTGGCTCCGATGAGGACCGCCACCATGTTTTTCCCGACGGAGGGATCCAGCAGCAGGGCCGACGCCGCGTTGGTGAAGCAGCCGATGGAAGCGACGAAAACATAATCGTCCGTCTCCCGGCAGGCCCGGATGATGGCGCGGGCGGCCTCGCTGTCCACGGGGGTGTTCCGGTCGGGCAGATAGCGGTCGGTGCCCCGGTAAGCCGGAATCCCGCATCCGGGAGCAGTCAGATCGCGGACCCGGACCAATTCCTCATAGGATTTTTCCATGCCCTCCGCCGGGGTCGACGCGTTGTTGTTCACAAAGGGCGCGGCCCCGAAGCCGATTACGTCCACGTTGTCCGCCAGAAGGGCATAGGCCACGGCAAACTGATCGTCGATTTCGTTGGCCGTATCGGTGTCGAGAAAGAATTTCACCGGCCTCCCGTCCCGGATGCGGTTCAGAACGGACCTGCAGTCTTCCTGATTCATATGAGCCTCCCGATGATGTGCGTTATCTGACAGCATGATAGCACAGCGCGGCGTTTCTGTCAAGTAAAATCGGACACGGAGAAACAGGCTGAAGGGGCTTGCGCCGGGCCGCGCGATGTGCTACAATGGGATCAGCGAAAACGCGATTTTCCCGCCGGAGGTATGCCATGGAACCGCTCACTTGGTGCAATCCCCTTCCCATACCGGACATCCCGCCGGGACGCTGGCTGGACACGGACCTGACCCATGCCGATCCCGCGGATTTTCCGGATTACCGCTCCATCTCCGACCCGAGTGTGGTGTACGCCGACGGAAGGTGGATCCTCTATCCGTCCTACGCCGTCGCGTGGGTGTCGGAGGATTTCGTGCACTGGAAGCACATCGATATCGGCGTTCCGCAGCTGCGCTACAGCCCCGCCATAGCGAAATTCCGGGGGAAGTGGTATCTCACCGGCCACACCGTGAAGGAGATGTACGTCTCGGACAGTCCGCTGGGTCCCTTCGTCCTCTGCGGAGAGCTCACGGATGGGCACGGTAACGTCACCGCCGTCAGCGATCCCTGCCTTTTGGCCGACGGGGACCGGCTGTATCTGTACTGGACGTACTGCGGAGCTCCGGAAGAGGGCGAAGACATCGAACTGCTCACCGGAACGGTCGGTGTTGAGATGGATCCGGACAGGCCCTGGCGGATGCTGGGGGAGCCCGTGCTCGTCAACCGCTTCGATCCCTCCGTCCCGTGGCAGCGCATCGGGGAGCACAACGAAAACCTGCGCATGGGCTGGACCGAGGGCCAGTGGATGAAGAAGATCGGCTCCCGGTACTATCTGCTTTACTCCGGCTCCGGAACGGAGTATTCGACTTACGCAAACGGCGTCGCTGTGTCGGACGAGGGACCGCTCTCCGGTTTTCATCCGCAGAAGAATCACGATCCTCTGACATGCAAGCCCCACGGACTGATGCGCGGGGCGGGGCACGGCTGTCTCACCGACGGACCGGGCGGCACCCTCTGGGTTTTCTACACCTGCCTGTTCTGCTGTAACCATATGTACGAGAGGCGCATCGGCATGGATCCCGTGGGCATTGACGAGGACGGGGAGCTATACTGTCCCGCCGTCACGGAAACACCCCAGTTCGCCCCCGGCGTTCTGTCACATCCGGAGCGGGGCAGCGATGTGGGCTGGCTTCCCCTGACCTTCCTGCAGCGTCCGTTCGCCACGAGTCACGCGCCGGGCCGGGATCCCCTCTATGCCTCCGACGACAGCGTTCTGACCTGGTGGCAGCCGGCGGAGGACGATCCGGAACCTGGGATCACCTTTCCCCTGGGCCAGCCGGGACGCGCCACCGCCTTTGAAATCAGGGCTGTCCGGCTCATCTGGCGGGACATCGGCATGGAGAGCGCAAAAGGCGTTCTGCCCGGGCCCTTCCGCTATGTGGTTGAATACGCGCCGGATCCGGGCCTCACGGATTGGCGCATGCTGATCGACGCGTCGGAGAACACGGAGGATCTCCCGATCGACTACCGGCAGACGGAAGCGGTCCAAGCGCATGGCATACGGCTGAAAATCCTCGGTTCTCCGGAGGGGATCACGCCGGGGCTCTGCAGCCTCACCGCGTTCGGACAGGCCGTGACACATACGAAATCAACAATTTGAACC
>CACWLT010000153.1:6759-13145 GCA_902761695.1 uncultured Ruminococcus sp. | reverse complement strand
GGACGAACTGATCCTCGTTCTCTCCGGCGCGCCGGACGCGGAGGAGATCCAGTGGCAGTTCCGCGCGGAAGACGGCGACTGGCAGGACGTCGACGGCGGGGACGCCTCCGCCCTTCCCATGCTCTGGGGCGACATCTGGGATTTCGGGGAAGACTGCTGGAAGGAAAACGATTTCCGGTGCCTCTATTCCCTGGACGGCGTCCGGTACTGCACGGAATCCCTGTTCGGCGTTCCCTTCGAGGAGAACGGGATCCCGGAAACCGACGCGGACTTTCTGCCCAAGGACTATGCCTCCGGAGAGGACGGAGCGCCGGAATACGCCGTGCTCGACGTGGAGGGCGAATTTGACGCCTACGAATTCGAGCTGACCTACGCGGACGGCGAGACGGTAAAGTATATCCGGGTGACGGCGTATGACGACGAGATCCCGGAGCTGCCGGAATTCGCCCTGTTCACCATCACGGGATGCGACGGCGGTGATCTGTCCGACACCTGCAACACCCTGACGCTGATGGTGTCGGACAACGATCCCGGCGAGCCGTCGGCCCTGGGCTTCGTCGAGGAACTGGTCCGGACCGACCGGAACAACGACGAGACCTCCGTGACTGTCCGGCGTGACGGCGGCAAAAGCTATCAGGTGGCGGTGAACTACCGGACCGTGGACGGAACGGCTCTGGCGGGCGTGGACTACGCGCCTCTGGAGGGGACGCTGGCCTTCGCCGGGAGCATCGACGAGATCCGGATTCCCGTGCAGCTCATCCGGACGGAGAGCAGCGAGCCGAAGACCTTCTCCATTGAACTGTACGACGTGACCGGCGGCGGCCCGGACGATCTCTGCGTCCTGGATTTTGCCCGTTCGGCGGTGACCGTGGAGATCGGCGGGGAAGGTGCCCCGGCGGAAGCGAAGGCGGCGTCCGATGAGGCGGAACCCGCGGACTCCGCGTCTTCTCTGCTGCCCGGCGGGATCAACCTGGCGACGGTGCTGGCGGAAAGCAGCGGCGGAAACGCGGCGGACCGTGTGACGCTCTCGGATGAGGCCATGATCCGCGATACGCCCGTTCTGGAAGGGGACTATATCGGAAAGGCCGCGGACCCCGACGGACTGCTGACGGCCTCGCTGACCCTGCCCGACGCGGCGGAGCTGGCCTCGCTCAGGGAAGTCGAGCTTATGTCAGCCATCGGAGCGGACGGCGTGCAGGCCCTTCCCGTGGTCGTGAGACCGCAGTCGTACCTTGTATCCTCGGGCTATAAATTCTCCCGGGACGACATAGATCATTATGAAACCTCGAACTACTGGCGGGACTGGGAAATCATCGTCGGCGCCAAGCGCGGTGAGAGCGACATCGCCGATGTGGTGAACTACGTGAAGCGGGCCTCGTCGGAACTGGAGGATGTCGGAAAAGGGAAGGGAAAGGACGAAAACGGAAAAGACACCCATATTTCGTACGGAACGCAATACCTGGGCGACTGGGTGGAAGAGGGTGATCCGTGGCTCGGAGGAACCGGGAATATTTTCCGGATCAACGCCAATTTCAAAGGGAGTTTTTCGCTGCCCATGACCGCGGAGCACGCGAAGCTCTTCGGTCAGATGGAGTTCGCGGCTTATCTGAAGCATGTCGGCGAGAAATCCCTGACAGCACGCAAGGACCGTTTCCTGCAGCCGAATCTCTATTTTTACTCCGGAAACCTCACGGGTACAAGCTGGTCCGGCATAAACCTGGTCTCGACCAATTTCAATATCAGCGGGCAGAGTAAACGGGTTTACTACTGGTACAGCGCGGGAATGAACGGCAGCGCGTGGAAGGCCGCCGACGGCGCGAATCAGGGAGTGGACTCCTGGCCCGGCCTGACGCATATCAAGCCCGTGAATCTGCAGTTCGGCAAGAGCTTCGGCCTCTCCCTCGATTACATCATGCGAGGAGAGGGCGGCGGCGACTGGCTGCAGAACGACGACGGTTACGACTGGGACGAGCGCGTGTCAAGCGATACCGTCGTCGATATTCTCGCGTACCGCGTCAAGCGGCGCGAATTCACACAGACGAACAAAGGGATCCGCTATGTGATCTATACGGCCAACGACAAGGACGAGGCGCGGAATAACGGCTGGTCCCCCGTCACCAACGAAGCTCTGTATAAGGCGATCACGCCGTCCGTATCCATCGTGCAGGGCGAGGGCGGCGTCAGCGCGTCCGGCAATCTGTACGTCGGAACGAAGCTGCAGATCTCCCTGCCCACCAACGGGAACTATACCATCGAAAGTGTGACCCTGACGGAGACCGTGGGGAACAAGGTCTACGAGATGGATAAGGTGACGCAGAGCGGGGACTACACATGGATCGTGGAGCTGCTCCGCAAGGACATGAGCGAGAGCGAGCTCGGAGGCTCCTTCCAGCTGAACGTATTCCTTGCGAGAAAGCAGTTCATCTCCGTCGATATCCTGCCCTCCGTCCCCCGGCTCCAGAACGATCCCATGACGCCGGATTCCAAAATGATCGCTCCTACATGGTCCAATTTCCATTACGGAACGGGGACGAAGGTGGTTGAGGTCGGGTATTCTACTCTGGACGCCGAACGCAACGGCCTGTATTTCGGCGAAACGCTGACGAAGGAACTGGAGCAGGGCGGGTTCAGCACCGGGAAAAACAGCGCGGGTACCTACACCTACGGCAGCAGGGTGGAAAATATCCAGTGGGTCAATTTCCATCAGGACGCGGAGGACGTGGTGCTGTTCAACAAGCACGCGTACCGCGGGGATGAGCGGATCCCGATCACTTCGGACTGCTTCTCGGGCTCGACGCTGAATTTCCTCTTCTACGACTCCGACTGTCTCGACGCCGTGAGCCCGATGGAGGTCAAGCTCGACCACGTTGACCTGTACTATGACGGGGACGGCGACGGCATCATCAGCGGCACCACGGACGACGAGGGCATCTTCACCGTCACGGCTCCCGACGTTAAGGTCGGACCGCTGGACGGCGAATATCCGGACGCCTATTTCGCCCCGACGGTGATCCGCGACGATGAAACCAAAGAAATCATCCAAGTCCGCCAGTATTTCATGAAGGCGTTCTTCTCGCTGCGCCCGCGGGCCTATCAGATCCCCGCCGGCGCTTCGGCCGAGGACAGAGCGCAGGTTCTGCCCGCGTTTGTCAGCCTGATCACCAATCCCGCGCAGGAGGCCGAGCTGACCCCGGAGGAGCAGAGCTACCGCTATGTCGCCGGGGCCCATACCGACGGCCTGCCCATGTACGGAGCGGACGCCACGGGAATGATGAACGTGGATATCCCGCTGGGCGGCGACGTGGCGATGATCGTCAAGAACACCGTTACGAACTATAAGCAGGACAAAGACGGCAAAGTCAGCGACCTGGAATCCGAGACCGTCTGGACGTGGGTGCCGGATTACAGGGGAAATCTGCTGGTTCCCTTCGATTCCCCGACCCCGGTCGTGAACAAGAACAACGTCACGGGCGGCCCGGTCCCGATTGCCGGTGAGACGCCGGTGCTCAACGCGGACGGCTCCTTCACGTATTCCGGCGACGGAGAGAAGCGGGTCAACGGATATCTCGGCTCCTTTGCCGGACGGTCCGCCTTCGCTATGGGCGTGCAGATGCAGGTGATCCCCCTCGCCAACATCGGGAGCCTCTCCGACGTCCGGCCCGAGAGCATCGTCATTGGAAAAGTCTCTACCACCCCCTCCCCCAACAACCTCATGAACATGGAGGCGGGCGAGGATCCCAACGCAACGGAAGGCGAGACGCCGAACGATTCCACCGGATTCCCGGAATTCGGCGCGGATCTCGGGGTGGAGCTCCCGTCGCTCAACTTCGATCTGGGCGACTATGCCACCCTGATCATCGACGGGTACCAGGTGGGCTTCTCCATCGGCATCCCGATCTACAAGTACGAGGACACCTCGTACAGCGGCTCGGAAAAGACCACGAAGCAGGACGACGGCTCGACGAGAAAGGAATGGGTCAACCCGGAGACCGGGCAGAAGGAGACCGTGGTCACCTCCGCCGACGGCAAGACGGTTTCCACGACCTATCCGAAGCAGCAGGACCCGAACGATCCCGACATCACCATCGAGAAGACCGTCGTGGTCCGCACCAAGCCGGACGGATCGAAGACGGAGCAGGTGATCGAGAACTCCTATACGAAGGTCCCCGATCCGAATGATCCCACGAAAACCATCGAAAAGGTCACGAAGACGGAGCACGCGGAGAACCCGCAGAATACTCCCGCCGAGACCGCGAAGACCAAGCGCGAGAAGGCAAAGGAAGGGTTCCTCGAGGCGAACGGGCAGATGCAGACCCTGATCAACTTCGTCTCCTCCGTCTGGAACCGCGCCCACGGTCAGGCCGGCAAGGTCAAGGACTTCATGAAGGGCGCCTTCGAGGACGACAGTCTGAAACAGGCGAAGAACGGCAACACCACCTCCAAGAAGGTGTCCGTGACGTTTACCGTTCAGATCGCCATCATGTTCGAATACAACCCCATCGACAACGGGTATTACTTCAAGAACGCGGGTCTGGCCGGAAAGCTCGGCTTCGAGGTCACGGTACAGCACCGGTTCACCGTCTGCCCGCTTCTGTACGTATACGTCAAATTCGGCGCGGAGGTCGAGGTCGGCATCGGCGTGACCTGCATCCGCGAAGCGAAGGAAGGACCGGAGCTGAACACCATCCAGGACGGGCTGACGCTGAACGCCCTGACCGAGGGAAAGCCCGTGATCTTCAAGCTGGATATGACGAAGAAGGATAAGGATACCGTGCGCGGCTTCCACCTGAACCTGAAGGGAAGAGTCTTCATGGACGTCTATCCCGACTACCCCGGCACGGGTGTGGCGGCACTGACCGCCGGAGCTCTGAGCGGGGACGGAAGCACGAACGAAGTCCTGTTCAAAGAGTACAACAAGGTGGTTTACATCCGCCTGACGCCGATCGGGAAGGGCGTGGAGTCCGTGAGCGATCTGAAGCCCGTCATCGGCGCGTCCAGCAAGGTCGTCTTCGACGGTCTCAGCATCACGCCCGGCCTGTCTCTGGAAGCGGGCGTCGGCGTGGGCATGGAGCTTTTGAAATTCGAACTCTTCGTGAGGACGAATATCGCCATGACCATGACCATGGGCGGATACAGCGAGGATACGGAGAAGTACGAGGGATTCTATATCTCCGACTTCCAGTGGGCGCTGGCCGCCGGATTCCATGCCACCGTCCTCTTCATCAACTATTCCATGGACGTGATCGGCATCTCGGTGCAGGGCGCCGAGACCGGCGGAACGGGCGGCTACTTCACCTGGAACATCATGGCCTCCGCCGCCGACGGCATGAAGGTGCTGTGGACCAAGACCACCTACACCAAGGGCGGCAAATCCTACGACGAGCCTCCCGTCGACAGCGGAAAGGGGACCAATTCCGTCTCCGTTCCCGTGTCCGACGCGGAGAGTCTGGTGCATATCGCGGTGCAGCGGGACGTCGCTCCCACCCAGAGCGTCGCGGCCGTGATCGAAACGCCCTACGAGATCATGAGCATCCCCGTGATCCGGGACGGCGGAGCGGAGATCCAGTCCATCAAGCCCACCGGTACCGACGATTTCGAGCTGTCCGGCTTCAATACGTCGGGCGACGCGCGGAAGCTGGTGGACGGGCTGGCGAACGGCTATGCGTACAAGCTATTCTCCGCCGCCGGGGAAAACTACATCCTCTATCCTCTCTCCCTGGGAGGATGCCCGCAGCTGGTGATGAGCCGGGTCGTCATGACGGGCAATCTGGCGGAGGGAACGGGACTTGCGAATCCCGTGGATTCCACATCGGATATCCCGTACATCCGCGTGGAAAACGACGGCCTGACGGACTTCGACTTCATGGCGGAGGCGGAGGACTCCCTCGTGACGGTGGTATGGACCGGATACGAGGTGAATGAGAAAGGCGAACAGATCCTCTCCGTCAAGCGCGCCTCCATCGATCTGTCATCGGACGCGGCCTTCTCCGCCCCGGTGACCCTTTCCGAGGGAACGGACGCGTACCGGTTCCAGCCCTCCGTCTCCGGCGGGGCCGCCGTCTGGGGTGAATCCTCGGGCAGCGGACAGGCGCAGAACAACGCCCTGAAGGCATGGCTGACGGCAAAGAACGCCGCCGACGGACTGACGCCGGAGATCCTGGACGCCGGAACCACCGACAACGGGCTTCTGGCCTCCGCCGTCTACCGCTGGAACATTTCCTCCCAGATGAACGAGCTCTCCGGCGATCACAGCGTGCTCACGGCGCAGAACGCCCGGTATCCTCTGAAGAGCGGCGAGATCATCGAGAACCTGGAATGCGGGACCGTGGACGGGACGCTCTACGCGCTGTTCTCCACGAGCTTCACGGGGTATTTCGACGGAAACG
>CACWLT010000153.1:0-6724 GCA_902761695.1 uncultured Ruminococcus sp. | reverse complement strand
CACGATCCGCCGCCTGTACCTGACGAGGCTGACGGCGGACGCGTGGGAGGAGCCGCAGCTGATCCAGACCGTCATCGATTTCGACAGCTGCGACGACCGGAGCCTCGACACCGCCCCGCTCAAGGACGGCGTGTACGTCAACAGCTCCCTCACCCGGGCGCAGGCGGATCCGTATTTCGGCAACCTCCGGTTCCTGACGGCGAAGCTGGACGGTGAGGGCGATCCCGAGACCTTCCTGCTCTTCGAGATGGGCGGCAACACCTATCTGATGCGGCAGGCGGATCTGCTCTCCCTCATGAGCGGAGGAGCGGGCAGCCTGGTCCCCCTGTTTGAATCCACAACGGGCGCGGGCGCGGTCATCGGCTCCGACAGCAAGAATATGGCGGTGGTCTACACGGCCCCCGTGGCGGATACGGTAAACAACGCGGTCTACGCCGCCTGGTGGGACGCGGAAGAGAAGACCTGGGGCAGCCCGGTCCTCCTTGCGATGAACCACCTGCAGGTCAGGGAGGACGCGGAAAAATACGATCTCTCCCCCGACGAGCGGTCGAAGGCATATCTCGGCGAGGTGACCGGAAACAAGGCGTACGACGAGTACATCGGCTTGCTCAAAGGCGGCGCGCTGGCGCACGCGAAGGGCGATATGGACTCCTTCACCTTCTCCGATCTCCAGATGACGACCAGGGCCGTTCCGAACGAAACCGATCCCCGAAAGACCGATACGCAGCTGCTCATTCTGACCCAGGGCAGCCGCACGGCCCTGAAAAAGCAGACCTTCATGCCGGGAGCCGCCAGTGAGTTCACGACGGTCATTCCCGACGGAGATACCGACGTCGGATTCTACGCGATCGCCTTCGGCGAAGGAAAGCAGGCGCTCTCCATGGGCTCCATCTCCTTCGCGAACAGCGACTTCACAGCGGGCAGTCAGATCGTCGGCGAGGCGGGATTCGTCAACGCGGGCACGACGGCTATCCGCGCCGGCGACTCACACCCGGCGACCGTGGAGCTTGTCGCGGTTCCTCCGAAGGAATCGACGATGCCGAGCGTGACGCTGGCGAGATGGTTCGTGAACGAATCCATCCCCTCCGGCGGCGAGGTCAAGCTGGCGTTCAAGACGGACGAGCTGGGCACCACGCTCCCCGCGGGCACGACGATCGCGCTCACCGTTTCCGAGAATTCCGAATACTTCGGCAAATACGCTTTCACGGAAACGCTGGGAGATCTCTTCACGATCAGGGATCTGGCCGAGCTGAGCTTCGGTTCCTTCGATCTGAAGCTCACGGGCGTGAAGGGTGAACAGGCGCAGCTGACGATCGACGCCTCCGTGCTGAACAACGGCACGAAGACGGCGGACAACGTCTTTATCCAGTTCACCTACGATACCGGCGCCGTCGACAGTCTGGGCAATCCGATCTACAAGCCCGTTCCCATCACGGGGAGCGACCTCGAGACCGGCAAGGCGGAGCCCCAGTTCATCGGGAAAGCCTATTCCGTCAACGACGTTTCGGCGAGCGACAGTTACGGCGTGTATTATCTGGCCGACAAGTCCGGAGGCACCGCCATCGCTCCCGGCTATCTGCGGAGGATCAGCAAGACCCTGTGCGTTCCCGTGAGCTGCTTCCTCGAAGGAGAGGAAAAGACCGGTCTGCACATCCGGGCCGAGATCTTCTCCGACGCGGACAGCACGAACCTCAGCGAGGATAAAGTCTATTCCTCCGAGCACGCGGAGTACAACGGCGACAACAACCGGGCGGAGACGACCGTCAAGCACGGCACGTTCTTCGAGGTCCCGGCCCGCATCTCCACCGCCCTCGGCAACACGCTGAACCTTCCCGTCACGATCCGCAGCACCAGCAGAAATCCGCAGATCGTGCTGAACGAGGTCAGCGACGGCAGCGCGGACTGGACGCCGAACATGGGCATCGCTTATTTCGACGAGGACCGGAATGTGATCGTGGCGGCGGCCAACAGCACGGCGGAACAGCGGATCCTCGACGACTCCGTACCGACCGGCGTCCTTCAGATCCGGGACGAGTCCACCAACTCCATCGCGGCGATCACGTACCAGATCGGGAAGATGGCGGAGGGCATCAACATCTACCGCAACGACGCCTCCTTCACCTTCCTCCGTGCGGACGGATCACCGGTGGATCTCTACGCTTCCTCGGCTTCCGCAAGGGGCTGGGCGTTCCCCGAGAAGGTGCCCGCCCTCGCGTGGACCGGCGGAAAGAAGGGAGAGATCCCGATGAACGCGGACCTCAGCCGGGCTCTCGAGGACGGCGCGACGGTGTCCTTCGAAACCGTTGCCGACACCATGACCCTGTATTTCACCGGGAACGTCACCATCGAAAGCGACGTATTCGGATCCTACGGGCCCTTCACGAAGTCTCCGGCGTTCGTGGAGTTCACCAATCCGAAGGGAAAGAGCCACACCGTGACGATCACGGCGGCGGCCGGGACCGAGCTTGACCGCTACACCGCGACGTATAAGGTCTCCCCGGTGTCCGACACGGATTCCGACTCCCCGCAGATCCTCTGGAACCGGAGCGCGCCCGCCACGGCTTCCGTGATGCCCGGCGACCAGGTGCCCATGACCTGCTACATCGTGGACGGCACGGGCATCCAAAGCGTGAGCTTCAACGGAAATCCTCTGTCGGAAAACACATCCCCGGCTCTCGTGAAGCTGGACAGCGGACTGTGGTACTTCGACTATACCTTTACGGATAACGGCAAGTACGACGTGAGCGCCATGGACCTGGCCGGAAACAGCTCCGAGCTCCCGGGGAAGGCCATGTGGTTCAACGGTGTGCTGACCGTAGGCGCCATAGCGGACGCTCCCACGTTCGTGCGCGGACACCTGTCCTTCACGGACAAAAACGGTACGGCAGTCAGCCTGACGGATCCTCTGAACGAGATCCCTTACCTGACGAGCAGCTACCGGACGGAGAGCAACGAAACGGACGGCGCGTACTTCTTCGCGGACGGCGTCTTCTCCGATTCCCAGCTCGCAAAAGACGGGAACGCGGCCGGATGGCAGACCGTCGGCAACGGATATTATCTGGTGCGCGTGGACCGCGAGGACGGCACCTGGGCGAGAGCGGTGACGCTGATCTCCAACGTGGACGTCACGGATCCGGTCCTCTCGGCAGTCCCGAACGAGGCCGGAGACGCCATCGACATCGCGGCCTCCGACAACTCGAGGATCGTCTCGGTGAAGGTGAACGGATACAAGATCCCCGGCATGAGCGGAAGGACGGTTTCCGGCGCGTTCCCCGTGGACTTCGGCGGCACATACACGGTGCGTGTCGAGGATGACGCCGGGAACACGACGGAGCAGACGATCACGGTTTCGGTGCCCGTATCCCTCGGCGGAGGGGTATCTGCAGAGGCCGATGTCTACTCCGCTTCCGCGAAGATCACGGTGGATCCCGCGAAGGTCACGGGAGGCAGCTACGACGCATCGGAGTCCGATCCTGACCAGAACCGGTACGAGACTTCCTATCAGTTCGCGCTGGTGAAGGCGGAATCCGAAAGCGCGGTTCCCGACACGTCGGGCGCCGCGTGGGAGGATGCTTCGACGACGGGTGAGGAGAGCGTGTTCACGGCTGCGGAGAGCGGCGTATGGTTCCTGGCCGTCCAGGACAGCAAAGGAAACGTCAGCTTCTCCGGCCCGATCACCGTCGAGATCACCGGTGAATCGACGCCGGCCGACTGCCTCAATCCGGGGAAGGTCGAGGCGAAGGTGAGCGTGACCTTCGAAGGCGTGACCGATACGGACGAGGCGAAGACGGATATCCCCGCCCTGGGCCACGAATACGGCCAGCCGAAATGGACCTGGACCGTCGGATTCGATTCGGCGACGGCTACCTTCGCCTGCGTGCGGGAAGACGATACGCAGGTGATCAATGCCGACATCTCCTCCGTCACCGAGCAGCCGACCTGCGATAAAAACGGCAAGACGGTTTATACCGCGGCGGTCCTCTTCGGCGGGAAGGAATACAGGAACGAGAAGACCAAAACGCTCGAGGCGACCGGACATGACTACGGGCTGACCGGATTCGAATGGGCAGAGGACGGCAGCGCGGCGACGGCGGTCTTCACCTGCTCGAGAGACACAAGCCACGTGGTGAGGAGTCCCGCGTCCGTGACCTCCGCCGTCTCGGTGCCCGCTACCTGCGAGGCTGCCGGAACGACGACCTACACGGCCTCCGTGACCTTCGAGAACGTGACATACACCGACAATAAGGACGTGAAGGATATCCCGGCTACCGGACACGCGTATGCTCTGAGCGGCTGGACGTGGACGGGAGTCACAAAGGCGGAGGCCTCCTTCGTCTGTGGTCACGACAAGAGTCACGTCGTGACCGTGGAGGGAACGATCGGGAGCGAGCGGACCGATCCGACCGACACGACAGCCGGAAAGATCGTCTATACCGCGACGGCGGTCTTCGAAGGCAGGACATACACGGATCAGAAGACCGTCACTCTGCCCGCGAAGGGACACCGGTACGGGGAGCCCGTCTGGGAATGGACCGGGTATGAGAAGGCGACGGCGACCTTCACCTGCGACAAGAACGACGACACGCAGGTGATCGAAGCGAACATCACCTCCGTCACCACGGATCCCGAATGCGAGAAGGAAGGGAAGACCGTTTACACCGCGTCGGTCCTCTTCGGCGAAAAGGAATACACGGACGTAAAGACCGTGACGATTCCCGCCGCCGGACACAAAGCGGGCGAACCGGTGAAGGAAAACGAGATCAAAGCCCTCTGCGAAAAGGCGGGCAGTTACGAGAATGCGGTTTACTGCGCCGATTGCGGAAAGGAACTGAGCCGCACGACCGTGACCGTACCCGCGCTCGGCCACGACTGGGGCGATCCGGTTTACGTCTGGGCGGAGGACAACGCCTCCGTCACGGCGAAATCGGTCTGCCGGAACGATCCTTCCCATACGCAGGAGGAGACGGAGGTAACGGAGTACAAGGTGATCACGGAGCCCGGTCCGGAGACGGAAGGAAAGGGCCGCTATACCGTTTCCTTCGGGAATCCGCTGTTCCGGGATCTGGAGAAGGAAGTCGTGATCCCGCCGAAGGGCTATACCTACGGGGCCCCCGTCTTTGAGTGGACGGACGACGGCCATGTCACCGTGACCTTCCCGGCCGAGGAGGATCCGAAGGGAGACGTGACGCTGACGGACGCCGACGACTGCGTGCGCATTACGGTCGACATCATCCGGGAAACCTGCGAGACGGACGGCGTGACCGTATACACGGCCACGGTGACCTTCGATGACAGAACGTACGCGGATATCTTTGAGACCGCCCGTCCGGCCCGCGGCCACAACTGGGGCGAACCGGTCTTCCGCTGGTACAACAACAACCGTTCGGCCGAAGCGGTACAGACCTGCCGGAACGATCCCGCGCATATCCGGTCGTTCACGGCGTCGGTGAACTCCGAAGAACTCCCGGCCCTTGGCAGCGCGCCGATGACCACGATCTACACGGCTTCCGCGGTCATCGACGGCCGGATCTACCGGGATACCGTCACGGTGACTGCGCCGCGCCTGATACTGGGCGCTCCGATCGTACCGGTCCCGCAGCTGCCCGGTCCGGAGAAGGAGCCCGAAGTCAGAGAGCCCGAAGTCCTGAAGCCCGACATCGGAGAACCCGTCCGGGAAGCGATGCCGTTCAGGGACGTCCTTGCGTCGGACAGCTTCTTTGACGACGTGCGGTTCGTCTGGGACAACGGCATCATGAACGGCGTTTCCGCAGACGCGTTCGATCCCTTCGGCACCCTCACCAGAGGCATGCTCGTGACGATCCTCTGGCGGATGGAAGGGGAACCTGCCGCAGAGTACTCCGGGGTCTTCCGTGACGTCCCGGCCGGCGAATGGTACACCGACGGCGTCGAATGGGCGGCCGCGAACGGTATCGTCAACGGCTACGGCGACGGAAAGTACGGTCCGTCGGATCCGCTGACCCGCGAACAGCTGGCCGCGATCCTGTACCGGTACGCCGATCGGAAGGGGTACGCTCTGCGCACGGCGGATACTGCCGTCTCCGACGCGTCCCTGGTCTCCCCGTGGGCGGCCGGAAACGTGCTCTGGGCTGTCTCGAACGGCGTGCTGCTCCTCGAGGACGGACACGTCCGTCCGACGGAGAACGCGCTCAGATGGGAGATCGCAGCCGCGGTCCGCGCGTTCTGCGAGGGAGTGGCGGAGTAATTCGGCTCCCGGTCTGATACTTCCATAAAGATTTTCCGAAATCACATCCGGTGTTTTCGGATCAGGTAAAAACCTCTTTTTGAGGGTTTAGCCCGAGATTCGTACAAAACCAAAAGGGGCTGCCGCATTTGCCTTTGAACCGCTCCCCGTCAAGTAGACAATGAAATAATTAACGAAAAGTTCACAGCGCTGCGGCGCTGTGGCAACCTCAGATCCGGTCAGATGCCAAGGCATCCAACCGGATCTGAGGTTTTTAAGCTGCTAAGTAAAGATTGTGTTTTTCCATCGGCGTAAGGACCCCAAGGTTACGCTGAACGCAATGATTGTTGTAGTAACGAATGTAATTCACGATCATATCAACCAATTCAGACTGAGCAGTAAAACGCTTTCCATAGTATCGTTCCCGTTTCAATATACCCCAGAATCCTTCCATCCCTCCTCTCGATCTCGTCCATTTTTTTAGCAGATCGCGCTCCATTTCCGCCATATACAGTTGATGCT
>CACWLT010000152.1 GCA_902761695.1 uncultured Ruminococcus sp. | reverse complement strand
GTTGGCAATCGCCCATTCGGACACTTCGCCGTTAATCTCGGAACCGCCCGCGATGACGTAGCTCTTGAAGGTCGCGTAGCGATTCAGGATCGCGGCGAGCTGCTCGAGCGTCACGGCGTCGGTAGGACCGAACTTGCCGTTGCCGTAGCCCTTGACAATACCGTTGGCGGCAGCCCACTCGACGGCCTCGGAGTACCAGGTGCCGGCTTCCACATCGGTGAAGGTGCCCTTGAATTCGACTTCAGGTTCGCCCTCGGTCCGATAGAGGATGGTCACCACCATGGCTCTGGTCAGCGTGGAGTTAGGCGCAAATTCGGTTGCGGAGATGCCGTTCATGATGCCGTTCTCGTAGACAAACTTCACGTCGTCGTAGAAGCTGTCGCCGACGTTGACATCCACGAACGGGAGATCATTGATAACCGCCGGGATAGCGGGCTTCTCGGGCGTCGGATCAACAACGGTGCCGGGAAGGACGGGCTCTCTCGTAGGTCTCTGATCCTTGATTGAAGGAACGGGAAGCACGGAGATCGGAGGAAGAATGATCGGGAGCTGCGGATCGGGCTTCGTGGGCTCCGGCTTCACAGGCTCTTCGGGCTTTGCGGGATCGGGCTGAGTCGGATCTTCGGGCTGTTCGATCTTGCCCAGCCGAATGATCTGCTCGGAGGTTCCCACGGGTTCTTCCGTCTCGGTGTCAACCACCTGTTCGGTGGTCACGACGGCATCCGTATAGCCAGCCTTCTTGGGACTGAACGTCAGGGTGGCAACGGTGCCGTTCTTCTCAACGGCGGTCAGGGTGGCGAAGCCGATGACGACCTTGCCCTCTTCCTCGCTGTTGATGACGTTGTAGGTGATGGAGGATTCGGCGGAAACAAGGGTGAGGACTTCCGCGTCGTATTCGACGGTGACCAGACCGTTGTTCTCCGGCTTCTCCGCCTTGACCTTCAGAACGTAAGGATCGCTGGAGATGAACTTCTTCACGGCGGGGGCAGCCTCGTCCTTCGCGGAGACATCGGCGCTGTTCAGACCGCCGTTTCTCGCCGCGCCGTTCACCGTGGGCAGAGCGATCGGCTCAACCGTCGCGGCCGCTTCCGCTTCTACAACGGCGGAGAGCTTTGCCTCCTCGCGAGGATCGACTTCCGGAGCCGCGTTGAACGCGTTCAGAGCGATACCCGTGCCGTTCCCCGCGTCTTCCTCCTGACCGCCGATGGGGCACGGGTTGATGCCCTGCTCGTACAGACCGCCCACGGGCCACACGGAATCCGCGAAGGAGCCGAGGGAGTAGACGGAACCGTCGTTGTAGAAATCGTTTACAACCACGAGCTCCACTTTGTTGTCGCTGTAATTGAACCGGCTCCAGAAGATGCTTTCGCCGTCATAGTACAGGGACTGCCAGTAGGGACGATCTACGGGATCGGCGATCTGACCGACCTTAGAAACGCCGAATCTGGAGAAGCTTTCTCCGTAAGGCAGGAAACCGGTATTGTACAGATTGCCGCCCTCGTCCAGGAGCCACACCCAGTCGGTGTAGCCGTAGGTGGGATGCTCATACAGTTCTTCGTAGGCTATGCCCACCAGGTTCTTGCCGCCGGTGTAGCTGCTCAAGTCGAAGTAGCCCATGTAATCGCCGGTAGCCTTATCGATGATCATAACATAGGGACCGTACACACCCAGCAGGTTATCATAGAGGCTGGGCGCTTGACAGATATCCATGTAGGCGATCTCGCTGCTGCCGCCCACCAGCGTCGGTTCGTAGGTGTCCTCGTCGATCGTGTACAGATCGGAAACGAAATTCTCGGTGTCGAGGGTGACCGCGTAGAGCGTGCCGTCCGCGTCATAAGCCGCGCCGGTCAGTTCCATACGCATGTTCTCGGCGTTCAGCTTCGTGTATGCGGGAATCGTCGCGGCGTTGAACGCGGAGAACCAGACCTCGCCGTTCTCATCCCAGACGATGCCGTTCAGATCCTTTTCGATGATGACGACATGCACCACGCACGCCGCGCTCTTCGTGGAGTCGGCGTTGGAGGTCGCCTTCACGGTGGCCCAGGCTTCCTCGTTGGAAACAGAGGTGACAAGCCCGTTTTCATCCACGGTAACCGCGTCCCCGTCGCTGTCGTCCGGGACAACTTCCCAGGTGACGCTCTCGTTCTCAAGTCCCCAGGGGCTGACGACGGCGGTAAGCTGCGCGGAACCCTTGTTGACGATGAGCACCTCGTCATCCTCGGTAAGCTCTTTGCCCTCATGCCAGATGGCGACGGAGATGTCGGGATCCTCCAGCTCTTCCTTCGCGTTGAGGTTGAGCTTGTAGGTGGACATGTTGGAGGCATAGTCCACGACCTCGATCATGAGGTGCTGGTTGCCCTCTGCGGTCGTGTCAATGTCCTCGTCGGAGATAACGACGTGACGGGTCTCGCCGTTTTCGCCGAGCTCTGCGTCCAGATCCGCGCCTACGGTAAGGATCGGATCGCCGCCGGTGAGCCAGCCTTCCTCGTTGTATACGTTGAAGCCGGCGATGTAGAAGTTGTCGGAAACGTCGAACATGATGCCGGAGGTCTTCGCGTCGTAGTCATAACCGGCAATCATATTGGCGATTTCGGGAGCCGTGTTGTCGATGGTCAGCTCGATCTTGTCCGTGGAATTCTCATGGACGGAATCCCAGTCGATGGAACCGCCGTCGAGGTAGTACTCGGGAGCCACCGTGTGGGTCACGGTGATCTTGGAGAGCTCTTCCAGCTCTTCCGCGCCGGAGGGAGCGTAGCCGTAGCCGTCCGCCACGGGGCTGCTCAGAACCCAGTAGCCCTGATTCGTATAGTAATAGGATCCGTCGAACTGGCCGACGGATTTGTATTCGTCAAGCACGGAACCGTCCTCGGCCAGCGTCTGGAAGCGGATGCCGGCCGCGTTGCGGATACGGGCGTACTGGTAGCCCGCGAGCATATCGCCGTTCTCGGAGTTGAAGGCGTTGCGCTCGGGATGGTACCGACCGTCCTGCTCCTCCACACCGGTCAGCGGGTTGCCGCCCAGAATGTAGGGATCGGTCTCTCCGGCCGGGATCATGGTGAAGGCGTTCATATAGAGCGCGCCGGTATTTCTCGCCGGATTTTCCTGGTCATCATCGAGAACTACGTTGTACAGCATGGGAGGAAGCGCTTCCGTTCCGTCCATGTAGCCCCAAAGGGAGCCGTAGTCGGAGGAGTTGAACTCCGTCCAGCTGCCGTAGTAGCCCAAAACGGGGATGGAGTGCTGCACGCCGACGGCGCCGTCCTCCGCGTCCTTCTCGGTCACGAAGATGTAGCCTTCCACGTAGTTGCCGTTCACGTCGAGATCCTTGGGGAGCTCGAACTGGACGGTGACGGTGACTCTCATGGAGCCTTCCACGGGAAGCTCGGCCTCCGCGGTGCTCACGTATTTGAGGGCAAGGTAAGCGTCGTAGGTGTCGATGACGCCGTCTTCGTTGAAGTCCGCGCCGGTATCGTCCACAAGGGGCGTGCCGTTGACGTTCAGCTCGAGGATGGCCACGGCGTCTTTGGCGTCGAACACGCCGTCGCCGTTGAAGTCGAGACCCACGATCTCCTTCGGCACGTAGATCACGTCGCCGGTTTCAAAGGTCACGGTGGCGGGAACCTCGGTGGTCCAGGTGTCGAAGAATTCAATGCCGCTGTCTTCGAAGACGTCCTGGGTGAAGAACTTGCCTTCGAATTCATATTCCATGGCCTTGTCGGTCAGGTTGTTGAGGGTGAAGCTGAAGGTGTATACGCCCTCTCTGTCGGGATCGTCGCCCAGCTCGACCTTGATCTTGCCGTCCTCATAGGAGGGGGTGGCGTTCTCATCCATCAGAATGTAGGCCTTGGCGTTGGTGGCGGCGTCCACGTCGGCAAGGCCCGCGCCCTGCTTCATGACGGAGTAGTAGCTGCCGCTGTCGCCTTCGATCAGGGGAGTCGCGGTGGACATCAGCAGGGAGTTGATGAGCGCTCTCTGGGTGAGTCCGGTCTTTTCAACCAGATCGTTCTCGCGGATGTACTGCGCCAGAACGGCGGCCAGACCGGCAACCTGGGGGGCCGCCATGGAGGTGCCGCTCATGAGCTCGTACTGGTTGTCGATGCTCGTGGGAGAGCTGGCGCCCTTGTTCTTGCCCCATACCGAACGGATGCTTCCGCCGGGGGCCGTGATCTCGGGCTTCAGGGAGAGATCGCCGGGAACGCCCCAGGAGGAGAAGTCGGACATGGTATAGGTATCGGAATGATAAGCCTGGCTGCCGATGCTGTCGGCTACCGTGATGGTGCCGGTGTAGACATCGTACTCCTTCTCGCCGACCGCAACCTTCGAAGGCTCGCCCTGTTTGAAGTACGCGCCGGCCGCCTGGGTGACGGATACGGCGGGAGCGGTATACTCGTAACCGGTCAGGTTCATATTGATGGTGCCGGGCTGGTTGTTGACGATGATAACCGCCACGGCGCGCTCGTCAACGGCGGCGTTCGCCTTCGCGAAGAAGGAGGAGGTACCGCGGTTGCAGACGGCGATCTTGCCGGCGACAACTTCTTCGCCGAGGCTCGCGAAGGCGTTCATGCTGTCGTCGTAATCGTTGTCTTCTACGCCGGGACCATCCACGTAAACGTACTCGTACGTTTCATCTCTGCCGATGGTGATCATGGGCTCGTTGCCGTAACCGCTGGTCTCGTTGTAATAGATATTCTCCCCGCCGACGGTCACGTAGCCGCCGATAATACCGTCGTTGTCAACGGAAGCGACGGCCAGGGAATTGGTGAAGGATCCGGGAGATCCGCCGGTGGAGAAGTTGTGCTTGTCGCTGTAGTTATAGCCGAAGAGGGATTCGTCCGCCCAGCCGCCGTTGTTGCCCATGGAGATGGAAACAACAGTGTCGGAGCCGACAAGGCTGTCCATCACGTCCTGATACCCGTCGCTCGTCACAAAGCCGGGAGCGGCGGAACCGAGGGACAGGTTGACGGCGTCCGCGCCTAGCAGGATGGCGTCCTCGATGGCGGCCATATAGTCGGAATCGTACGCGCCGCCGCCCTTGCCGAAGACCTTCATGATCATGAGCTGCGCGTCGGGAGCTTCGCCCTGCGTGAACACGGCATCCAGGGACTCCTCGAACGCGCCGCCCTCACCGGGAATGTACCGGTTGCCGGCGGCGATACCGGCCACGTGGGAACCGTGTTCGCCCTGGCTGTCGTTGATATGGGTGATGTCCAGATCCCTGTCGACGTAGTTGACGGCAAAGGGTACCTTCGCGTTCAGATAGGTGCCCGCCGCATCGCCGATGAAGGCGGAGGCGTTCAGCTGATCCCAGACAGCGGAGGCTTCGTCCGCCGTCATGAGCTCAACGTCCGCATCCTCGACGGCATACTCGAGGGCCGCGCCGTCGAACAGCTGATGGTCGATGTCCAGACCGGTGTCAATGATGGCAACCCTGGAACCCGCGCCGGTGTAGCCGTTCTCCCAGGCCTGAACGCCGCCGACCATGTCGGAAGCCACGGCCATGTTGGGATCGTCCGCGTCTCTGGAAACGACGGCAGGCTCGTAACGGGTCTCGAGAATAACGTCCCGGACGCCCTTGACGGCCTTGATCGCTTCGATCCTGCCGTATTCCACGTTGGCGGAAATGATGTTGGCCGCCAGCGTCAGATTCCAGACGACGTCGAGCTTCTGACCGGCAAGAGCGTCGGCCGAAATGATCTCGGTCATGCGCGCCTGCTTGTCCTTCAGATTCTCACGATAAATTCTCGCGCTTCTGTCGGAAGCAATGTTTTCGGTGGAAAATCCCGCGTCGATGGTGGAGGCGTCCTCCAGAACCACGGACACGCGCGCGGCGGGCTTGCGCAGCGAACGAACCCTTGCGGGATCATTCGGCACCTTTTCCCATGTGAACCCGGGCGTTCCGCTTCCCGCCGCCAGAGCGCCCGCCGGGAGAAGCCCGACCAGCATCATGACGGACAGAAGAACCGCGAGAATGCGCAGGGAAAGCTTTTTCTTCGCCATAGTGCATCTCCTTTTTGCCCCCGGAAAAGCGAAGTTCTCCCGGAGACGGAATTTCAATAACCCCGTCTGACAGTACTCCGGATCCCTGCATAAAAAGCCGTACGGCGGCTTCTTCGCTTCGGCGGAGGAATCCCCGGCGAAAAAAATGCTCCGGATCCGGAATAATCATACGCGGAAATTATCATTCAATATTCTATCACAGAAGCGGCGAAATTACAAGTCTCTTTTCCACCGGCGGGAAAAAGCGTCCGGTTTTTCAGCGTTTTTCACATAGTTTATCACCTAGGTATCAGCGGATTATACAAATTTCACCAAAGGAGATCCTCGCCGCCCGTCCTGTATATTCATTCCATCCGCACCCCGCGGGATACGGTCCCCCGACGGACCCGCCGCCCTGAAATTCATAAATTCGCCAAGCCCCGGCCACACTCCCCTCACATCCGGCGGGTATAATAATACCAATCTCAAAAATCAATTCCGGAGGTAACCCATGGCTGACCGCATCATTCTCAATCCCGTATCCTTCCACGGTAAAGGCGCGATAAAGGAGATCCCCGCCCTGGCCGCGTCCCGGGGATGGAAGCACATCTTCGTCTGCTCCGACCCGGATCTGGTGAAGTTCGGCGTCACCGCCAAGGTCACCGATCTTCTGGTCGAGGCAAAAATCCCCTACACCGTTTACTCCGGCATCAAGCCCAATCCCACCATCGACAACGTGAAGGACGGCGTTGCGGCGTTCAAGGCCTGCGGCGCGGATTCCATCATCGCCATCGGCGGCGGCTCCTCCATGGACACCGCCAAGGCCATCGGCGTCATCATCACCAACCCCGAATTCGAGGACGTCCGTTCCCTGGAGGGCGTCGCTCCCACGAAGAACCACGCCGTTCCCACCGTGGCCGTTCCCACCACCGCCGGGACCGCCGCCGAGGTCACCATCAACTACGTCATCACCGACGTGGAAAAGGAGCGCAAGTTCGTCTGCGTGGACGAGCACGACATCCCCGAGGTAGCCGTGGTCGACCCCGAGATGATGTCCTCCATGCCGAAGGGCCTCACCGCCTCCACCGGCATGGACGCCCTGACTCACGCCATCGAGGGCTACACCACCAAGGCCGCCTGGGAAATGACCGACATGTTCCATCTGGAGGCCATCCGCCTCATCGCGAAGCATCTGCGCGGCGCGGTGCAGAACATCCCCGAGGACAGGGAGGGCATGGCGCTGGCGCAGTACGTGGCCGGCATGGGCTTCTCCAACGTGGGCCTCGGCATCGCCCATTCCATCGCCCACACCCTCGGCGCGCACTATGACACTCCCCACGGCGTGGCCTGCGCCATGATGCTCCCCATCGTCATGGAATACAACCAGGAGTACACCGGCGAGCGCTACCGTGAGATCGCCCGGGCCATGGGCGTCAAGGGCGTCGATGAGATGACGCAGGACGAGTACCGCAAGGCCGCCGTGGAAGCCGTGAAGCAGCTCTCCGCCGACGTGGGCATCCCCGCGAAGAACGACCGGATCCGCGAGGAGGATCTGGACCAGCTGGCCGCCGACGCATACGCCGACGCCTGCCGCCCCGGCAATCCCCGCGACACCAGCGTGGAAGAGCTCAAGGCGCTGTACAGGAAGATCATGTAATCCCGCGCGGCGGTCATGAATGAAGAGAAGAGGGCTTCGGCTCTCTTCTTTTTTTGCGCAGTTCCGCAGCGTATCCGAATCCGTCACAGGCGACGCGGGTCCGAACCGCAAAAAAACAAGCCCGGCGCATCCTTCATCCGGCAGGGGTATTCCCCCGCCCGAAGGGTTTGTCAGGCTTATCTTTTTTATTCAGGGACCGGTTCGTCTCCGGTCAGTCCACCGAGCGGTCAACCCGCTAAGAGAATTCCCTCCCACAGCTTTTCGTAATAGCTGCGGATCTCGGGGTCGATGTCGTGGAAGTACTCGGTGGGCGGGAGGTTCGCCGGGTCGGGATAGAGGATCTCCTCTCCGTAGTACTCGTAATCCGGATTGTTCACCACGGCGGTGTTGGGGCTGGCGTAGCAGATGAATTCCGCGTTGGCAAGCGCGACCTCGGGCTCCATCAGGAAGTTGATGTACATCATGGCCGCCTCATAGTTGGCCGCGTTCTTCGGCACGCAGGCGGCGTCCACGAAGATGTTGGTGCCTTCCTTGGGATAGACGAAGGCCAGGTCGGGGTTGTTGCCCACCATCGTCAGAAAGTCTCCGGCGTAGTAGGGCGCGATGGCTGCGTTTCCGCCCTCCATCTTGGCGAAGACCTGGTCCATGACCCGGCCCTGGAGCACCTTGTTCTGCTCCTTCAGCTTCTCGGCGGCCTTGTCCCAGTCGGCCTTGTCGGTGGAGTTCACGTCCACGCCGACGAGGAACTGGGCGATACCGAAGGCGTCCCGGGGATTGTCAATGGTCAGGATGTTGTCCGCGTACTTCTCGTCCCACATTACGGACCAGCTGTCCGGGGTGCCCTCCACCATGGTGGTGTTGTAGATCAGGCCCACAAGACCCACGTTGTAGGGAACGCTGTAGGTGTTGTCCGGATCGTAGAACAGGTTCTTGTACTGATCGTCGATGAGGTCATAGTTGGTCAGCTTCGCGGGATCCAGGGGCTGGAGCATGTCCTCCCTGATCATCCGCTCAATCATGTAGTCGGAGGGGATCACCACGTCGTAGGACACGGCGCCGGAGCTCAGCTTGGCGTACATGGACTCGTTGGAGTCGAAGGTGTTGTAGTTCACATGGATGCCGGTCAGGGCCTCGAAGGCCTTGTTCACGTTGAGGGAGCCCTCGGATCCGTCGGAAATGTACTCGCCCCAGTTGAACACGTTGAGGGTCGTGCCGGCCAGATCCTTCGTGTAGGAGGCACGGGGGGAGCTGATGGAGGTGTTGCCCCCGCAGGAGGAGGCGGTCAGGGGGACGGCGGCCATGAGAGCGGCCAGCAGGATGGAAGCAAATCTTTTCAACGCGGTAAATCTCCTGTTTTTTGTATGGATTCCGGTACGTCGGCCGGGGTATTATTACTTCTTATCCTTCCTGTTTTCCTTCATGCCGGAGATGTTGGTGAACAGCAGCACGGCCAGGACAAGCAGGAAGATGATGCTGTAGAGGGCGTAGATGTTGGGCTTCACCGGCTTCTTCACCATGTTGAAGACGTAGAGGGGCAGGGTCTGGAAGTCCGTGCCGGTGGTGTAGTAGCTGATGACGAAGTCGTCCAGGGACAGGGTGAAGGCCATCATCAGCCCGGAGGTCACGCCGGACATGATGGAGGGCAGCACCACCCGGAAGAAGGCCTGGGTGGGTGTGGATCCCAGGTCCTGCGCGGCCTCCGACAGATGGGGATCAGTCTGGTTCAGCTTCGGCAGGACATTCAGGATCACATAGGGAATGTTGAAGGTGATGTGCGCGATCAGCAGGGTGAAGAAATTCAGGGAGTTCAGCGCCCCCATGAGCCGTCCCACGAAGACGAAGAGCAGCATCAGCGAGACGCCGGTCACGATATCGGGGTTCATCATGGGGATGTTGGTGACGGTGTTCAGCGTGTTCTTCCAGGCCTTGTTCTTCACATAGTAGATGTACACGGCGGCGGCGGTCCCGATCACCGTGGCGATGACGGCGGACAGGGTAGCCAGAATCAGCGTGTTCCGCACCGGGATCCCGATATCCGAGGAATTGGTGAAGAGCTCCGCGTACCACTTGAAGGAAAAGCCCTTGAAGACGGAGGTGCTTCTGCCGGAGTTGAAGGAGAAGAACACCATGATGAGGAGGGGCAGGTACAGGATGAAGTACATGATCCCGACAAAGATGTTGCCGATTGCTTTTTTCATGCCGCTCCCCCCTTACACGTAGAGATTGTCGTCCCCTTCCCCGGCGAAGAGCTTCATCAGGGCCAGGGACAGGACGATGAGCACCATCAGCACCAGGGACAGGGCCGCGCCGGCGTTGTAATTGTTCTGCGCCTGGATCTGCCGCTCGATGACGTCGCCCACCAGAAGGATCTTGCCGTCGCCCAGTTTCTGGGAAATATAGAAGGTGCTGACGGAGGGCACGAACACCATGGTGATGCCGGACACCACGCCGGGCATGGATAGGGGCAGGATCACCCGGTAGAGCTTGGACGCGCTGCCGGACCCCAGATCCTCCGCCGCCTCCAGCACCGACGGGTCGATTTTCGACATGACGGAGTAGATGGGCAGGATCATGTAGGGGATGTAGTTGTAGACCATGCCGAAGATGACCGCGGCCGGCGTCCCGATCAGGTTGAGGGGAGCCACGCCGATTTTCGCCAGCAGGCTGTTGATGATGCCGTTGCGCTCGAGGATCCCCATCCAGGAATAGGTCAGGATCAGAAGGCTCATCCACATGGGGAGCATCACCAGCACCATCATGATCTGCTGGGTCTTCTCCCGCTTGCGGCTCATGACGTAGGCGAAGGGATAGGCCAGCACCAGCGCGATGAGGGTGGCCACGACGGAATACACGATGGACTCCCGGAAGATGGTCCCGTAGTCCGTCAGGTTCCGGATGTTGTCCAGGGTAAAGGCCCCGGCCGGATCGGTGAAGGCGTAGTAGGCCACGATCAAGAGGGGCACCACGATGAAGATCGCCGCCCAGAGCACATAGGGCGCGCCGATGATCCTCTGCAGGAAGGAACGGTTTTTCATGGGCGGGCCTTATTCCTTCCCGGAAGAGCCGCTCTTCACAGAGCCATCCTCTTCCTCAGCCCGCTCCTCCGCGATCTCCTCCGCGAATTCCTCCGCCAGCTCCTCGGACATCTGGTTCATCTCCTCCATCTCGTCGGAGAAGGTGGAGTAGTCGCCGTAGAGGCCGGAATACTTCGACTTCTTCATGACGTGGATGGCGTCCGGATCGATGGAGAGGCCCACGGTCTCGCCCACACCGGCGTAATCCGTGGTCTGGATCATCCACTTGAAGCCGCCGATATCCACAATGATCTCATAGTGGACGCCCAGGAAGGTGACGGAGGTGACGATGCCCTTCAGCATGCCCTTCTCCGGCTTCACTATGTCCACATCCTCGGGCCGCACCACGATGTCCACGGCCTCCCCCGGCGCGAAGCCCTTGTCCACGCACTGGAACAGGTGGCCGGAGAACTGGGCCTTGAAGTCCTCCTTCATGACGCCGTCCAGGATGTTGGACTCGCCGATGAAGTCCGCCACGAAGGCGTTTTTCGGTTCGTTGTAAATATCCTCGGGCGTGCCGATCTGCTGGACCCGGCCCTCGTTCATGACCACCACCGTGTCGGACATGGAGAGCGCCTCCTCCTGGTCGTGGGTCACGAAGATGAAGGTGATGCCCGTGGCCTGCTGGATGTTCCGCAGCTCCACCTGCATGTCCTTGCGCAGCTTGGCGTCCAGGGCGGAGAGCGGCTCGTCCAGAAGGAGCACCTTCGGCTTGAGCACAAGGGCTCTTGCGATGGCAACCCGCTGCTGCTGGCCGCCGGAGAGCTTGGCCACGGGACGCTTGGCGAATCCCTCGAGGTTCACCAGCCGGAGCATCTCGCCCACGCGCTCTTTGATCTCTTCCTTCGGCACATGGCGGACCTTCAGGCCGTAGGCCACGTTGTCGAAGACGTTGTAGTGCGGGAACAGGGCGTAACGCTGAAAAATGGTGTTGACCTCACGTTTGTGCGCAGGAACACCATTCATGTTCTTCTCACCGAAAAACACCTCGCCCTCGTCCGGCTCCAGAAAGCCCGCGATGATGCGCAGCGTGGTGGTCTTGCCGCAGCCGGAAGCGCCCAGCAGCGTGACGAATTCCCCGTCCCGGATGGACAGGTTAAGGTCGTCCAGAACCGTATCGCCGTCGAAACGGACGGTGATGTTTTTCAGATCGATAATATTCTTTTCGGTCAATTTTGCATCCCCCTTTGCGGCAAAGGTATCACCGGAGCTCCCTCCCGGATGGGGGAAGGCCGCTCCAGGAGCCCGCCATGCGGAAGCCGCGCCCTCTCCGCCGCCGAAATTCTTCGGCAAGGAAGAGCCGGTCTCCGACGGACTCCGCGTAAGCTCGGAAAGGAACGGAAAATCCGTTTTCCCGATCAGCTCTGCGCGAGACCCACACTCGGCTAATCGCAGCCCCCGCAAAGAGTTCCCGCGCCCCTCCCCCGCCTTGGAGGAGACGGCGCACGCTGCGATTTCTCAGATACGGCTGTCCGTATCCCGGTTTTGTTAAAACTGCCGGATGTGAACATCAGAGATATTCAGTTCGTCTGGCGGACCTCATCCGTACGCGGATTATGCTTTACAGGGGGATTACTGACGGTTCCTCCCGTATATTTTATGCCGCGCGTCCGATGTTTTGTTCACCCGGAAGCCTTTGCGCCGCCGGATGTGTCAGCACAGATGCAAAAATCATCGCCTAATATTATACCTCTATCCGCCCGGGAAGTCAATATGTCCGGGGTTGTTGATCCTCCAAATTCCGCGCCGGACGACAGGATTTTTTAAGAAAATCTGTCAAAAGGAAGGAAACCCTACGGGTTTCCGAATTTTATGTCCCTGCGCGGGACGGGCGCCGGGGAGGGATACCGGCTCAGGCCGCAGGTACCCCTCCCCGGAGGGTCCCCCTGGGCCGG
>CACWLT010000151.1 GCA_902761695.1 uncultured Ruminococcus sp. | reverse complement strand
ACCAGCGGGCGAGGAGCTTTTTTACGCACCTTTCGGCGTTCTTCGTGTAGACCGCGTGCTTTGTGCGGTCGAAGGGCAGGTCTTTTTCTTTCATGATTGTCCCTTTCTTCGCCGGGGCCGTCCGGCTGTGCGTCCTGAAAACAGCTTTCACTCGCCTCGAATCCGTGCCATCCTCGTGCAGCAGGCGCATTATCTCCGTTTCAGTCCCTGACCTTCCAGCCGGCGGCTTCCGTCCGCTCGCCGACGAAGGTTCTGTAAATGCCTTCCTGTTTCATGAGCTCTTCATGGGTCCCCCGCTGGACGATCCGCCCCCGATCCACCACCAGGATCTGATCCGCGTGGGAGACGGTCTTCAGCCGGTGGGCGATCATGACGACGGTCTTTTCCCTTGTCAGAGCCTCTATGGCGCGGGAGAGCTCGTTTTCATTCTCCGGCTCCACGTTGGCCGTCGCCTCGTCCAGGAAGATCACCGGGGCGTCCTTCATCATGGCCCGGGCGATGGAGATCCGCTGCCGCTCGCCGCCGGACAGAGACGCGCCTCCCTCGCCGATGACTGTATTGTACCCGTCCGGAAGCGCGGAGATGAAGTCGTGACAGCATGCCTTCTTTGCCGCCGCGATCACCTCCTCCATGGGGGCGTCCGGATTGCCGAAGCGGATGTTGTCGGCGACGGTGTCGTGGAAGAGATAGACGTTCTGGAAGACGAAGCTGAAATTCTTCATGAGCGCGTCCATGTCGTAGTCCCGCACGTTCCGTCCCCCGAGGGTCACCTGCCCGGAATCCGCGTCCCAGAACCTGGCCAGCAGGTTCACGAGGGTGGTCTTGCCTCCCCCGGACGGTCCGACGATGGCCGTGGTGGTCTTCTCGGGGATTTTGAGGGTCACGCCGTCGAGGATCTTCCGCTGATCGTAGGAGAACTCCAGATTTTCCGCCGCAATGTCCCGGGATTCGGGCTCGATGTCCTCCCCGTCCAGCTCCATCTGGGGCGTCGAGAGAATGGCCTCCGCCCGGTCCACGCTGACGTCCACCACCCGGAGCAGGGCGGAATACTGGCCCGCCGTCTCCAGGCTCGCGTAAATGATGAACGCCGAGACCGTCATGACCACCGCCGTCAGCGCGTCCATGGACCCGGCGCAGTAAAACGCGCAGGAGCAGGCCGCCATGGCGACGCCCGTCAGCTTGGCGATGAGGGTCTGGACAGACATCCGGGGAATCAGGGTCATCTCCATGTCCGTGTTGATCTTCACGTTCTTGGCGATGGCCTCGTTCAGCTCACGGCTCTTCTGCCCGGAGAGACGGTAGGCCTTAACCTCCGCCATGCCCTGGAGATATTCGAGCACCTTTTCCACCAGCCTCTCGTCAGCGTCGATCTTCTGCCCGGCCAGCCCGCCCGCCGCCTTCTGCAGCCGCGCGTTCTCAAAGAGGAAGAGCGCGAACCCGGCGGCGAGGACCAGGGCGATCCGCCAGTCGAAGAAGAAGAGCATCACCACGATCAGCGCGGTGGTCAGCAGTCCCTCGCAGACCAGCATCACCACGCGGGTCGCCACGTTTTCGAGGTTCTCCATGACGTTGGTGGTGACGGAGGTGATCACGCCGAGGCTGTTTTTGTTGAAATACCCCATGGGCAGGTACCGCATGTGCTCCGCGATCTCGATCCGCTTTCCCGCACAGGTGTCGTATCCCGCCTCGGTCTGGAGCATGGTGGCCCTCGCCTTGACCAGCCCCGAACCGACCACGCTGAGCAGCATGATGCCGAGGGAGAGGAGGATATCCCGCGTTTCAACGGTCCCCGTGAGAAGAGCCCGCACCATGACGGCCACGGCGGGGATCTTCAGGGCGCCGAAGAGGGCCTCGATCACCCCGAACCAGACGGAGGCGACGAATTTCTTCCGGTTTTCCTCCCCGCAGAAGGCAAAGAATTTTCGGATGATCTTAAGCATGGTCCTTCACCTCCATGTGCGCCGTCCACATAGCCTCATAGAGTCCGTGACGGGCGAGCAGTTCTTCGTGGGTGCCGCAGTCGTCGATCCGCCCGTCCTTCACCACATAGATCTTGTCCGCGTCGGTGACGGTGGACAACCGGTGGGCAATGACGATCAGGGTCTTCCCCCTCGTCAGCCGGGAGACGGAGCGCTGGATGACGGCCTCGTTTTCGGGATCCGTGTAGGCGGTGGCCTCGTCGAGGATCACGATGGGCGCGGCCTTGAGCATCTCCTTCATCATGTCGATCTCGGAGTCCCGCCATTCCACCCGTCCCTCTCCCCGCACCGCCTCCGCGTACCGCGACGCGTGGTCGTCCAGCCAGCGCTCCAGCCGTCCCACCGCCGGGGAGACCAGCTGATCGAAGAGGTCGGCCTTGTCCCTGCAGTGCCGGTAGATCCCCGCCGCCGTTAGTCCGCACCGCTCGCCGATGGACCACATGGACGCCCGCTCGAAGCCCTGTTCCATGAACTCCTCCCGGGCGGCGGCCATGATTTTCACGTGACTGGCTGTCTTGTCCCTCGGCATGGTGAACCTCCTGCCCGGCAAATGAAGTTAGCTAACGCTAATATCATACCCCATTTCTCCGCTCTTGTCAAGGGATCCGGCGGAGTTTTTGCGAAATTCCGTCCGAAAGCCGTTTTCCCCTCATTCCCCGTCCCGGTTATCGTCTCCTCCCTCCGTGAGCTCTTCCCGCCGGATCGTCTTCACCCGGAAAACGAAGTACAGGATATGGCCGAGCCACACGACACCGAGGATGACGCAGGGTATCCAGATCCCCTTCCGCGCCATCATGAAAATACCGAAGCCCATGAGCAGCGTGACGGTGACGATGACGGACAGCTTCGTGGAGAGCAGCATGCCCCGCCGCATCACGAAGGAGTCGAGGTGCTTTCGGTAGAGCCTTGTGCCGAGAAACCAGGCGTGCAGCCGCTCCGAGCTGTTGGCGAAGAAGAACAGGGTCAGGAGATAAAAGGGCGTGGTGGGCAGAACCGGCAGGAACACGCCGACGGTGCCGAGGCCGAAGCAGATCAGCCCCAGCGCGGCGAACAGAACGCGTTTGATCTTCATGGCAGCCTTTCCTTTTTCGGGTCGGAATCGGCGCTCATCCGGGCCAGATGGTTAGTTTAAGCTAATCCATTATAGCACGTCCTCCCGGAAAAATCCAGAGCTTCCCGTCATTTTTCCCCCTGACCGGCAGACCGCTATCCGATGTCCGCCCCAAAAAGCAAAAAGCCCCTCGCGGAAGGGACCTTTTGCCTTAGTCATTTCCCATAATAATACGCACTTAAAATTCGTATTTCATCTCGGATTTTCACTTATTCTTCATGTTCCGGGAGTTATACGGATTTTTTGTAGCCACGGTGTAGCCACAGGATATTTCCAGCAAAACGAATCCGGGTTTCATGTTTTTTACCTTTCGGGATCCGAATATGAGCACAAGCTTCATCCGTCCCGATTATTCCCCCTGAATCATTTCCCGGATTCTTTTCCTCCCCTCTTGACAATGCTTGTGATTATGATTATAATAATCATAGTGAATCAGCATAATCAAGCATAGTCGGGAGAGAATCACCATGATCGAAGGAAGCAATGTCGAGTTCAAGCGGGAGTTTGTGGAGGAAATCCGCCTCACCGTTCTGGCCTTTGCCAACACGGACGGCGGGACGCTGTATATCGGCATAGAGAACGACGGCACGGTCCGCGGCGTGGAAGATCCGGACGGGATCATGCTCCGGGTCACGAACACGATCCGTGATTCCATCCGCCCGGACGTGACCCTGTTCACAAAGATCGGAACGGAGGAAATCGAAGGAAAGACCGTTGTCACTGTTTCCGTACAGCGCGGAACGGCGCGGCCTTACTACCTCGGGAGCAAGGGCATCCGTCCGGAAGGGGTGTATGTCCGGCAGGGCGCGTCCACGGTCCCGGCCTCGGAAACCGTGATCCTGCAGATGATCCGGGAGACGGGCGGAGATCGGTACGAGGACGCGCGGTCCCTCAATCAGCAGCTGACCTTTGAAGCCGCGACCGCCTTTTTCGGCCATCGTGCCGTCGCTTTCGGAAACGCTCAGAAGCGCAGTCTCCACCTTGTCGGGGAGGATGGGACCTATACCAATCTCGCGCTGCTGCTGTCCGATCAGTGCGTCCACTCTGTCAAGCTGGCGGTGTTCGAGGGGACGAAGAAGGCAGTTTTCCACGACCGGCGGGAGCTGAGCGGGTCCCTGCTCTCTCAGCTGGAGGAGGCCTACGACTTTATAGACCGGAACAACCGCACCCGAGCGGAGTTCTCCGGCCTCGACCGGATCGACCGGCGCGACTACCCGGAAGACGCCATACGCGAAGCCCTGCTCAACGCCGTCGTGCACCGGGAGTACGCCATGAGCGGCCCGATCCTCGTGAGCATCTTCGACGACCGGATGGAGATCGTCAGCATCGGCGGTCTGGTACCCGGGCTGAGCGTGGACGACATGATGCTCGGCGTGTCCGAATGCCGGAACCCGCACCTCGCCAACGTGTTCTACCGCCTGCACCTCATTGAGGCATACGGCACCGGGATGATGAAGATATTCGACAGCTACGCGGACGAAGAGGTCAAACCGGAGGTCTCCGTCACCGGGAACGCTTTCCGGATCACGCTGCCGAATATCAATTACCGTTCCGGATACACGGAAGCTGTCTCCTCAGATAAGCCCATACAGGACAAGGGCAAAGGACTCACCTCCCGCCAGCGGCAAGCCCTCGATCTGATCCGCCGTAAGGGTTCCGTCACGCGGAAGGAGATTCAGGAGGAGCTTGGCGTCTCGGCGGCTACAGTCAGCGTGGTTCTGCGGGAGCTGAAGGAGGCGGGGTTGATCGTCGGGGAGGGGAATACGAGGGGGATGCGATATAGACTTGAAAAGAAGAAATGAAGAAATCCCGCAAAGCCCTGTAAATCAAAGACTTTGCGGGATCGTATGGACGAGATTTATTATTCGAACTCGCTCCTGCCGCCCACATACTAAACAAATTTGTTTAGGAAATATGGCTTCAGGTTTCTGTGGTATCCGTAGTATCCGAAAAGTGTAAAATTTTCGGGCACAAGTTGTCAGTGTGTTGTCGGAGCTACCTTCCTTTTTATTATAATCTCCTTCGTCTCCTATGTCAAGCCTTTTTCCCAAAAACATGAATGAGAGTGTCACACTTGCGCTTAAGGCAGATCTGCTTCATGAACCGGAAATTCAAATCTCTTTTTACGGATTCCCTGTTGATTTCTGATTGATGAAGTGATATAATATGGTCGAATATAAGGAAACGAGGACAACCATGAAGAATCCTCCTTTTGAAATCACACAGGCGATGCTGGCGGACGCAGCGGAGATTGCCGAGCTCGTCGGACGCCTGTCCGCGTCGAAACGCTCCGTCAGTCCGATCCTGCGGCGCACCAACCGCATCCGCACGATCCAGGGAACACTGGCCATCGAGCAAAACTCTCTGAGTGTCGAACAAGTGACGGCCGTATTGAACGGAAAGCACGTTCTCGCACCGCCGCGGGACATTGCCGAGGTGCGGAACGCATACACGGTTTACGATACCATAGAAGAACTCGATCCGTATTCCGTGGATTCCCTGCTTTCCGCCCACGGAGTCATGATGCGTGGCCTGATCGATGAGGCGGGTATGTTCCGCTCCGGCGCGGTAGGTGTCGCGGACAGTCAGGGGAATATCCTCCACATGGGAACTCTCTCCCGCTATGTGCCTAACAGCGTGGAGCAGCTGCTCTCGTGGGTGCGGGACAGCGATCTGCCCATGGTCATCAAGAGTTCCGTTTTTCACTATGAATTTGAGCTGATCCACCCCTTTGCCGACGGAAACGGCAGAATGGGGCGGTTATGGCACACGCGGCTGCTCATGGAATGGGATCCGCTGTTCGCCTGGCTCCCGGTAGAATCCATCATCCACGACCGGCAGCAGGAATACTACGACGCCATCAACCGTTCGAACCTTGCCGGAGAATCCACGGTCTTTATTGAGTTCATGCTCTCGGCCATCCGGACCGCCCTGCGCGAAGCCTCCGGCCTCAAGGACAAGCCCCTCGGCAAAAACGCTCAGAACGCTGCCCTTCGGAGGCGGTTCGTCGAAGAGTTTCTCTCGGAGCATCCCCTGATCCACAACGGGGACCTGTGCGACGGCCTTGGCGTTTCCCCGGCTACGGCGAACCGGATTCTGCGGGAGCTGTGTGAGGATGGGACGCTGGAACGGGTGAGAGACGGGAAGGTGTGGGGGTATCGACTGAAAGCAGAAACATAAGTCCCTGATAGTTTTTCTGCAAAACTCGTTTCATATATGGCCGGTAGCCCAGGAAAGAGGAAATAGAATTACCAAGGTTGTGGGTTCGGTTCACACCTACAAGCATGATAGAATACGGAGGAACCAACAATGGCAAAAGTACAATCAGTGGAACCCAATATTGCCGATCTGGCAAATGGATGGCTGAAATCCTATAAGCTTCCCTATAAATTAGAGCAGGAGTCACTTAACACAGAAATAGATCAAGCCCTTAACGACTATGCCTCAAAAAACGGCGGATCAGGCGGGAATCGTCCTGATGCCAAGTTGCTTTTGCAGGACAAGAATCTGGCTAACTATCCTATTCTGATCGAATACAAAGGCTACAAGGATAAGCTCGTTTTGCTTGATGCTGACGGGAAGGTTGCCAATAAAACCTCGAAGGGCCAGCCAGATTATAAGGCAATCAATTCCTATGCCGTCAATGGAGCTGTCCATTATGCTAACGCTCTTTTGCACTATACAAGATATTACGAGATTTT
>CACWLT010000150.1 GCA_902761695.1 uncultured Ruminococcus sp. | reverse complement strand
GGTCCCAGATATGTGATCCCCATCTCTTCAAAGTACATCCCGGGGACCATCAGGGTCACCAGGACCTCCAAAAGGTCGGTGAAGGGGAAGAGCAGCACCACCATGGCGAAGCGCAGGACGGTGTTGACGGCGGCGATGGAGAAGGGATTCATGACCGTGCCGGTGAAGGGGAAGTGGAAGATGGCGTGGGCGATATAGAACAAGGCCGCCGCGGTCAGCGCGCTGATGGTCGCCGCCACGGGATAGATCAGGGCCGCGCGCCTGCCCTCCGTATTCGCGCCTACGGCGGAGAGCAGAACGGGAACGGCCGCGCCGATGGCTATGCCCATGAGCAGGGGAAGCGCGGACTCAAAGGTCATGATGCCCGCCGCGGACAGGGCCTGCACAATACCTACCGCCGCCGACGCGGACTGGAGCACGGCCGTGAACACCGCGCCGATGAGGATGCCCGCCACGGGATGGGACAGAGAGGTCAGCATGCGCCGGAAGGTCTCGGATTCCCCAAGGCCGCTCACCGCCGCGGACATGGTGCTCATGCCGAACATGAGGACGGCGAAGCCCATCAGGATCCCGCCCACCTGCACAAGCATCGGCTTCTTCGAAAACATCCGGATCAGGACTCCGGTCAGGGCGGCCGCCGCGGTCAGGGTCGCCGTGGAAAAGATAGCGCCGAGGCCCTCCCCGCCCAAATAACTCAGGCAGATGACCCAGCCGGTGACCGACGTGCCCAAGATGGCCCCCAGGATCACGCCCACCGCCTGCTTCACCTTCATCATGCCGGCGTTTACGAAGCCCACCGTCATGACCGAGGTGGCGCAGGAGGACTGGATCGCCCCCGTCACGCCGCATCCCAGCAGGACGGCCTTGAGGGGCGTGCCGGAAAGGCGGTAGAGGATCAGCTCCAGCTTGCTCCCGGCGGCTTTTTTCAGCCCGTCCCCCATGACGCTCATGCCGTAGAGGAAAAGGGCGATGCCGCTCAACAGACTAACGATCTGCTTAATGCCCAAAACAGATTTCTCCTTTTTCATTCTGCCTTTTTTATTTTTCACCATCCGTAGTTTTACCGGACGAAGGTTAAATCAACGGGCCGGATAATGTAAAATGGAAGTTAAATCTTCCCGGCCGCTGTTTACACCGGGAACGCTTTATGCTATTATGGGGGAGGAATTAACGGAAAGACGGTGGCGGAATGATTTATCTGCTGGAAGACGACGAGAGCATCCGCAAGCTGGTGGTCTACGCCCTCGGTTCTCAGGGCATGGAGGCGGCGGGATTCGAGGCTCCGGAGGAATTCCGGGAGGCCGTAAAAAAGAAAATGCCGGATCTTGTGCTCCTTGACATCATGCTTCCGGACGAGGACGGGATCTCCATTCTGAAAAAGCTGCGCGCCGATCCCCGGACAGCTTCCGTGCCCGTCATCATGCTGACGGCGAAGAATACGGAGTTCGACCGGGTGGAAGGACTGGACGCCGGCGCGGACGACTACATCTCCAAGCCCTTCGGCATGATGGAGCTGGCGGCGCGGGTGCGGGCGGTCCTGCGGCGGGCGGAATCACGGAACCCCGGCGGCGCGCAGGCGAAGGAATACCGGATCGGCCCGCTGTATCTCTGTCCGGACCGGCATGAGATCCGGGTAAACGGCGGGGACGTGACCCTGACCTACAAGGAATTCACCCTTCTCTGCCTGCTCTGCGAGAACCGGGGGCTGGTGCTGACCCGCTCCGTGCTGATGGACCGGGTGTGGGGGCTGGAATCGGAGCCGGAAAACAGAACGCTGGACGTACATATCCGGACGCTGCGCTCCAAGCTGGGCGAGGCGGGAAGCCTGATCGAGACCGTCCGGGGCATCGGCTACCGGATGCGGGGGGAGGACAGAACATGACACGGAAAATCTTTCTGAATACGCTCCTTGTGGGGCTGTCGGTGCTCTTTCTCTGCGCCGTGGTGTTCTTCGGCCTCCAGTACACCCAGACCAAGGATGAAACAAGGGACGAGCTGAGGCAGGAGGCGGTCTACGCGGCAAACGGCGTCGCAATGGCCGGAGAGGAATATCTCCGTACTCTGGATAACCCCCACCGGATCACCTGGATCGCCGGGGACGGGTCCGTGCTCTACGATTCGGAATCCGGGAACGCGGCGGTAAATCAGGGGCAGTTTTCCGAGGTGAGCGACGCCCTGCGGGACGGGGAGGGCTGCGACATCCGGCGGTCGGAATCCACGGGGGCGCACACCATGTACTTCGCAGTGCGGTGCGGGGACGGCACGGTGCTGCGGCTTTCCCGGGATCTGGACGCCCTGCGGTACGCGCTGGTGACGGTGTCGCCGATACTCTGGATGGTGGTGCTGGTGCTGTTCGTGTCCGGCATTCTGGCTTTCCGGGTGGCGAAGCAGATTCTGGTGCCGGTGAACGCCATCGATCTGGACGCTCCGGACGCCGCGAAGATCTATCCGGAGCTGGCCCCTCTGGTGGGACGCATCGAGGAGCAGAACCTGACCATCCGGGAGCGGGAAGAAGAGCTGGGCCGGAAGCAGAAGGAATTCTCCGCCCTCACCGACTCCATGAAGGAGGGCTTTCTGCTGCTGGACAGAAACGGCACGGTGCTGAGCGCCAATCACGCCGCCTCCTCCCTCCTGTCCGGCTGTGCCGAAGGGGAGAATTTCATGGAGGAATCCCCGGTTCCGGAAACGGTCCGCAGCGCCGCGGGGAAGGCCCTGGGCGGGGAGCGGACGGAGATTCTGCTGTCGGACGAGGACGGCGCGGTCCAGCTCATCGCCAATCCCGTGTCCTCCGGCGGGCGGCTGTCCGGAGCGGTGATCCTGACCCTGGACGTGACGGAGCGGGAGCAGCGGGAGAGGCTGCGGCGGGAATTCTCGGCTAACGTGTCCCACGAGCTGAAAACGCCCCTGACCTCCATCTCGGGCTTCGCGGAGCTGCTCATGCGGGGGATGGTCCCGGAGGAAAAGACGGCGGAGTTCGCGGGGGACATCTACCGGGAGTCCCGCCGGCTCATCGCCCTGATCGACGACATCATCCGCCTCTCCCGGCTGGACGAGCAGGGGGAGGATCTCCTCATGGAGACGGTGGATCTGTACGGAGCGGCGGAGAATGCCCTGGAGTCCGTCAGGCCGGCGGCGGACAAAGAAAAAATCGCCCTGCGTCTGACGGGAGACAGGGCGGAGATTCGTGGCGTGCGGCGGGTGCTGGAGGAGATGATCTTCAATCTCTGCGACAACGCCGTGAAGTACAATAAGCCGGGGGGCGAGGTGGAGGTGAACGTGGCCGCCGGTCCGGACAGCACGGTCCTGACGGTGCGCGATACGGGAATCGGCATCCCGCGCGCCCATCAGAGCCGGGTGTTCGAGCGGTTCTACCGGGTGGACAAGAGCCATTCCCGGGAGATCGGCGGAACGGGGCTGGGGCTCTCCATCGTCAAGCACGGGGCCATGCTCCACGGGGCGTCCATCGGGCTGGAAAGCGAACCGGGCGAGGGGACGACGGTGACGCTGACCTTCCCCGCAGGCCGCGCGGACTGACGCGATCGGGGCCGTTCACTTCCCCCGCGCCGCTGTCAGGCGGAGACCGCGTATTTCCATGGTGTGGCGGAAGGTGCCGATGGTTTCCCAGCCGACGTTCATGCCGTTGACCGAGAGACCGGAGAGCTCCTGCGCCGTGAAGTAGTCGTCCGCTTTTCCGCGCTTCAGCATGTTTTTCAGATAGGGGACCAGGTCGAGCTCCACATGGTGCCAGATGCCGTCCGGGGAGGGCGCGCCGTTCTTCCACAGGGCCGATCCGCCGGGGCCGGGATAGATGTACTTCGATCCCACGGAGTAGATCATGGCCCCCGAGGCGTCGGCCTTTCCGCCGTCGTAGCCCACATAGTGCTCGTTCCGGGGCCATCGGCTGTCGAAGAGCTGCAGGCCGAACCAGCAGAAATCCTGCGTGTCGATGCCCTTCACGTAGAAGTACAGGAGGAACTGCGCCGCGTCCACCCAGTCCCCTTCCACCGGGGATGCCTCGTATTCCGTCAGCCGGATGTCGAAGGAGACCGTCAGGCTGTCCGCGTCGCAGCGGTAGAAGTCCGCCTGATCCGCGGGCAGGGATTCGCGGCCGAAGGTGGGACACTCGATCAGCAGATGGGGCCACCAATCCCCCTCCAGCGCCGGTTTTCCGCCGTAGTACAGGGATGTGTCCAGCCGAAAGGTCATCACGTCCGACGCGGGATCATAGCGGAAGGAGCGGTACTGCCCGTCCGTGATCTCACCGGGATCGGAGGGGACCAGCATTTCGGAGAGGTCCGGGCCGGAATCCCACTGACAGAGCCGCCAGAGGGGGGAGAGGCCGTCCGTGTTTCCGCCTCGGAAATCATGCGCGGCGAAGACGGAGAAGGCGTCCCCGTTTCCGTGATCCTTCTGGGTGATGAGGTCCATGCCCCGGGTAAAGGCGATGTCGGGTATGAGCTGCATATGTCCGTCCTCCGGTTCGCTGTAGATGGGCGGCTCCGGTTCCGGCTCGGGTGCGGGATTCGCGGCTGCGGTATGCACAGCGGGAGAGTCTGCGGCAGTCTGCTCCCCGGGAACGGGCTCCGCGGCCGGCGCGCATCCGTTCATAAGGAGAACCGCTGCCAGAAGGGCGGAGAACAGCGCGGGGGAGCGGCGGAAATGAGCGGACATGGGAATACCCTCCGTAATCCGGCAGAACCGGGCTTTTTTTATTTCTTTATAATGGGACAGCAGACTAAACGTCGGTTTTCAAGCGTGCGGCGGCTGTTTATCCGGCAGGTTCCGTCGGGTCCGTATCGGCGGAGAGGCGCGGGTCGCGGTCCCCGTATTCGTCCAGGAAGCTGTGGGAGACACCGCGGTGCTTATAGGCGATGAGGGTGTCCAGGCAGACGTTTTCGGTGCTGTTGAAGATATTGATCTCCACGTTGGGGTTGGTCTCCTTCAGGCGGCGGATCAGGAGCTTGGTCTCCATGCGCTTGGAGACGGGCGATCCGTCGTCCCGGCAGGAGGAGCAGGTGTCCGTGAACCGGCAGGCGCACTGGATGAAATGGAGGTTGTTGTAGTCCCGCCAGGCCTTGATGTCGTCCTCCCGCACCAGGTACATGGGCCGGATCAGCTCCATGCCGGGGTAGTTCGTGCTCCGCAGTTTCGGGATCATGCCCTGCATCTGCCCGCCCCAGAGCATCCCCATGAGGGCGGTCTCGATCACGTCGTCGAAGTGGTGGCCCAGGGCGATCTTGTTGCAGCCCAGCTCCTGCGCCTTGCTGTACAGGTGTCCCCGGCGCATCCGGGCGCAGAGATAGCAGGGGGAATGATCGATCTTGTACACCGCGTTGAAGATGGAGGTCTCGAAGATCTGGACGGGGATCCCCATGGCGGCGGCGTTGCTCTCGATCAGCAGGCGGTTGAGCTCGTTGTAGCCCGGGTCCATCACCAGAAAGACCAGCTCGAAGTCGAATTTCCGGTGGCGCTTCAGCTCCTGGAACAGCTTGGCCATGAGCATGGAGTCCTTCCCGCCGGAGACGCAGACGGCGATTTTGTCCCCGGGCTTCACCAGCTCGTACCGGACGATGGCTTTGGCGAAGGGGGTGAAGAGGCGCTCCTTGAACTTGCGCTTGTTCCGGAGGGAATCCTCGATCTCGGCGCAGCGCTCCGCGCACTTCTCCGGGGAGACCATCTGCTTTTTCAGCCAGGCGGCGTATCCCCCGGCCAGGCTGACCGCGTCATAACCCATGCCGGCAAGCACATCGGCCGCTTCACCGCTCCGGGTGCCGTGCATGCAGAAGAGTACCAGCTTTCTGTCCCGGGGGAGCGCTCCTGCCTCCGCCTCCCCCTCGGGATCCGGCAGGCTCGCGGCTCCGGGAATGGTGCCGTAGGCGTGGGAGACCGCGTCCCGGACATCGTACAGCACATAGGCGCTCTCCGGCAGGTCGGCAAGCGCTTCAAGGGTGATTTCCCGTTCGTTCATATCGTTCATCCGTGATCTGTATTCGTTTTCCGGACGGAGGCTCACCGCTTCCGGAAGGCCAGCGCATCCAGGGCGGCGGTGAAGTCCTCCCCGTAAAACCGAAGCTCCGCCTCATGGACGCCGGTGACCGGGCGCTCAAAGGAACCGCTGACGGAGGTGAAGGCGTCGGAGGGGCTGAGCTTCGCGCATCCGGCGTACCGGCCGTTCAGCCAGACCTCCGCGCGGCAGGGCTTGTCCGTCCGCGCACTGAGGGTGAAGCCGTCCTCCCCGCCTGAGGAGACGGAGCGGAAGAGGGCCCGGTTTCCGTCCCGGATTTCGGTGAGGGCGAATCCCCACGCGGACTGACTGTCTCCAGCGATCCGCACGGAGCCCGCCATTTCGGCCGCCCGGTACGCGGGGATCGTCTCGCCCCCGGAGAACAGGCCGGAGGTCATTTTCACCTCCCGGATGGAGCCGTCCGCCTCAAAATAAATCGGCTCGGCGCAGACGTGGCGGGAGAACTCCCCGGCGTGGGTGGAACGATGATAGAAGACGTACCACTGTCCCCGGAATTCGCAGAGGGAGCCGTGGTTGTTCCAGGTCCTCGGGTCGCAGCCGAAATTGTCGATGACGATCCCGCCGTACCGGAAGCCGTGATCCGGATAGTCCGAGACGGCGTAGCCCAGAGAGGTGGCCCTGCCTCCGTGCCGGTGGGTGTCGGTGAAGAGGTAGTAGTACTTCCCACCGATCTTTTTGACGGACGAGCCCTCGTGGTATTCGTGCTCCGCGACGCTCAGGGGCTGCACCGCCGTGTCGGGATCGATCTCGGTCATGTTGTCCCTGAGCTTTGCCGCCC
>CACWLT010000149.1 GCA_902761695.1 uncultured Ruminococcus sp. | reverse complement strand
TCCGGCCTGCGGCGTCGAGAAAGCGTCCGGCCCAATCCGCGCCCCGGCGGTCAAGAGTGAGCAGGCGCAGGCCTTCCCGCATGGTTCTCCGGTCCACCCGTTCGTAGACCACCGGACCGAGGACGAACAGAAGGCTGTTGTTCCGTTCCCGCTCGAAGAACACGGCCCAGACCAGACCGACGGAGGATCCGATGAGGACGGGCGCTTCCGTTTTTCCCTGTTCCGCGAGGGCGAGCGCTTTGTCCAGCCCTTCCAGATTGCGAAACGCTTCGTCGAAGAGCGCGGCGTCGGGGCAGGTCGAACCGCAGAGCCTGCCCGTGAGCGAATAGTTCCAGAGCCAGAGCCGCCCGTTTTCCGGCAGGGATTTCTGCATCAGGATCAGGTTCTCCTCTCCCTGCGTCAGCTCGATTCCCGAGATATCGACATTCATTCTCTTCTCCCCCTCCCGGTTGTTCCAGCCTTATCCTAACACAGGAGGGAAGGGCATATCATCGGTATTCTGTCAAAATAATATCGAAAAATTGTAACTTTTCCGGAAGTTCCGGCTTGTCAGGCGTGTCCGGGTTATGTATAATGAGAACAAACCCAATCAAAATCTCCGGAGGACAAACGAAATGACCACGGACACCCTCACGTACCGCCGGGCCAGGCTCTGGCAGATCATCCTCGTCGCCATGAACGCGCTCAACGGCATGGCGGTCTACACGCTTATCGGCCTGGCGAGCTATTCAGCCAGCATCGGGTTCGGTGTCGCAACACTGGCGGTGGGCGGGATTCTCACCTTCACCCGCATTTTCGACGCCGTCACCGACCCGCTCCTGGCGTTCCTCTACGACCGCGTCAACACCCGGTTCGGCAAGATCCGGCCCCTGCTCCTCCTCGGCTGGCTGATCCAGTCCGCGGGGCTTCTAGCCATGTTCTCGTGGGCGGCGGGCAAGGGCTTCGGCGTCGGCATGTTCATCGCGCTCTACATGGTCTACGTCATCGGCTATACCATCGTCAACATGACGGCGCAGACCATCGGTCCCCTGCTCACCAACGACCCGAAGCAGCGGCCCACGGTGGGTGTCTGGAACACCGCGTTCAACTACGTGGTTCCGATGGCGCTCACCATCGTCCTGAACGTGGTTCTGCTGCCGAAGTTCGGCGGGAACTATACCCTCGAATTTCTCTCCGTCGCGGCGTATATCTGCGTTGCGATCTCCCTTGTAGGTGTGATCCTTGTCTCGGTCGGCGTCGCGGAATACGACAAGCCGGAGAACTTCCGGGGCACGAACCGTGCGGACGAGCGGCTGAAGCTCCGCGACATGTGGAATGTCCTCAGCAAAAATAAACCCCTTCAGAGCTATATCATTTCCGCCACCTCCGACAAGATCGCCCAGCAGGTGACGGCCACCACCATCGTGTCCACCATGCTCATGGGCATACTCATCGGAAACATGAGCCTCGGCACCATGCTCAGCGTTATCGGCATGATCCCCTCCATCCTGTTTGCCGTTCTCGGCGCGCGCTACTGCGGAAAGCACGGCAACAAGGAGGCCATCGTCACCTGGACCCGGAACTGCATCTTCGCCAACGCGGCGATGATCCTCTTCTTCGTCCTGATCGACCCGTCCTCCATCGCGCACATGGGCGTCACCATGATCCTCTATGTGCTCCTGACCCTCATCGGCAACGGCTTTACCATGTGCGTCACCACAGCCAACTCCGCGTTCATGGCGGACATCATCGACTATGAACTGGACCGCAGCGGCAAGTACATCCCCGCCGTCGTGACCGGAACCTCCTCCTTCATCGACAAGGTGGTCTCCTCCGTCTCCGCCGCCATCGCCACGGGGTGCGTCGCCCTGATCGGCTATACGACAACCCTGCCGCAGCCGAACGATCCCATGACGACACAGGTTTTCTGGATGACCATGTTCCTGCGCTACTTCCTCCCGATCCTCGGCTGGATCTGCACCCTCGTGGCCATGCGGTTCTGCGGTCTCGGCAAGGAGAAAATGGCCGAGGTCCAGCAGCGGATCGCGGAAAAGAAGGCCGAGGCGAAGGCAGGAGAGGAGCGGGCATGACCACGGCGGTACAGCAGATCATGCTCGGGCAGGTGACCGGAACCGAAGCCGAAGCCCGGAAAACTCTGACGAAAATCAAGGCCGCCGGATACGACGCTGTGGAGCTCAACCGGTTCATGATCCATCCCACCGGCAGATTTGTCCGCCTGCTCACCCGGATGGCCGGAATGCCGGCGGGCGCGGGAGGAAAGCTGGACTGGCCGGCGCTCGTGAAGGAAAGCGGTCTCTCCGTCGTCAGCCTCCACGCCGATCTCGGCTCCATCGAGCGGGAACCGGACGCCGTCATTGCCGACGCGGAGTCCCTCTCCACGGCGCGGATCGTGGTCACGGGCCTGTACCGCTTCGATTACGGCGACGGCGGTGCTGTCCGGGCGCTGGCGGGGCGGCTGAACGGGGCGGGGGAGCGGATGAAGGCCTCCGGTCTCCGGCTGCTCTACCACAATCACAACGCGGAACTGCTCTGCGCGGACGGCGGCACGACGGCTTACGACCTTCTTGTGCACGAAACGGATCCCGCGCTTGTGGGATTTGAATTCGACAGCTACTGGTTCACCGAAGCCGGGGCGGACGCGGGGGTCTGGATGAAGAAGCTCGGGCGGCGCATGGAGCTCTGGCACGTGACGGACCGGGGCGTGAGAAAGCCGAAGAACGCGGTGACGCCCATTCTGAAAGCCGACGTGACCGAGGCGGGCCGGGGATCGATGGATCTCTGCGGCCTGGCGGATATCGCGGAGGAGAACGGATGCGCGTCGGCGGTGCTGGAAACTCACCGGAACTGGGCGGAGAACGACCCGGTCCGCAGTCTCGAGATCAGCGCGGAATGGATGAGTAGGAGATTTCATCGATGAAGGCGGTACAGCTTCGCTCCGACGGGCTCGAGAATCCCCTGGGCATCGACAATCCCTCCCCGATTCTCCGATGGAGCTGCGAGGGCGGAATCCGGCAGACGGCGTATGAGATCTCGCTGACGGTCCGCGGGAAAACCGTCCGGGAAAGCGGAAAAACCGAAGGGGCCGCCATGTCCGCCGTTCCGGAGTACCGGGCGAATCCCCGCGAAAGGGTGGAGTGGCGCGTGCGGCTCTGGGATGAAAACGGCGTCCCGGGAGAATGGACCTCCGCGTGGTATGAAACAGGCCTCGGCGCTCCCTCCGACGGAAACTGGCGGGCGAAGTGGATCGATCCGGAACCGTCGGAGCGTTCTGCGGAAAGACAGCCCGCCAGCGTTCTCCGGAAGCGGTTCGACTGCTCAAAAACAGAATGCGCGCGGCTGTACATCACCTGTCACGGGCTCTATACGGCGCGGCTCAACGGCGTGCGGGTCGGGGACGAAATCCTCACCCCCGGGACCACGGATTACAAAAAGCGCCTTTGTTATCAGGTTTATGATGTGTCCGATCTGCTCCGTGAGGGCGAAAACGAGCTGGAGGTGACCCTCGGAGACGGGTGGTACCGGGGCTCCGTCGGCGTGGACGGGCTCACCAGGTATTACGGGCGGGATCTCGCGCTCCTCTGCCAGCTGGAGATCATGGGAGAAACCGTCTGCGTCAGCGACGAGAGCTGGGAGGCTTCGCAGGAGGGGCCGACGCGGCTGAACGATCTGCAGATGGGGGAGGAATACGACGCGCGCCGGGAGAAGATCACCGACTGGCACGGCGTGACGGTGCGGGATTTCGGATATGAGACGCTCGTCTGCTCCGGGAGCCTGCCCGTCCGGGAGCATGAACGGTTCCCGGGGAAGCTCTTTACCGCGCCCGACGGATCCCGGGTCATCGACTTCGGGCAGAATCTGGCGGGGTATACCGAAATCCGGATTCCGAACGCGAAGGCCGGACAGAGGATCGAGCTTTGGCACGGGGAGACCCTGGACGAAAACGGGAACTTCACGCAGGCGAATTTCCAGCCCGGCGCGCGGAACAAAAACGGCGGCATCCCGCAGAAGCTCACCTGTATCTGCCGGGACGGGCTTAACGTCTGGCGTCCGGATTTCACGATCTTCGGCTTCCGGTACGCGAAGATCGAAACCGACGCCGATCTTTCCGCCGCAGCGTTCACTGCCGTCGCCGTCTATTCCGATATGCGGGAAACCGCGCGGTTTGACTGCGGCAATCCGGACGTGAACCGGCTCTTTAAAAACTGCGTCTGGAGCATGAAGTCGAACTTCTGCTATATCCCGACGGATTGTCCGACTCGGGAGAGAGCCGGATGGACGGGGGACGCGGGGATCTTCGCGCCGACGGCGGTCATGCTGATGGACTCTGCCCCGGTGCTCCGGAACTGGCTCGCGGAATGCCGGATCGCGCAGAGGCGTGACGGACTGGTTCAGAACATCGCGCCCGTCAACAACGCCGGATCCATGATCTCAAAGATGCTCCAGGGCTCGGCGGGCTGGGGCGACGCGTGCGTGCTCGTGCCGTGGGCGGTTTACGAGGCGACGGGGGATCTCTCCGTTCTGCGGGAAAACTACGGCATGATGACCCGCTGGCTTCGTTTCGTCGAAAAGCGCGCGCGGCGGACCCGCCTCCGCAACCGGAAGAATCCAGAGAGGAGGTACCTCGTCGACCGGGGCTTCCACTTCGGCGAATGGATCGAGCCGGATGTGCCGAACCTCGAGACCATGAAGAAAAATCTCCGCGAAGGCGCGCCCGAGGTGGCGACGGCGTACTATTCTCTCTCCGCCTCGATCGTTTCCCGGGCCGCGTCCCTTCTCGGTCTGGACGAAGACGCGCGCCGGTATGCGGAGACGGCGGAGAGGGCAAAGACGGCGTACCGCTTCACCTGCACGGAGGGGGGACATATCTCCTCGGACCGTCAGGCGGCGTATGTGCGGCCCGTCGCGTTCGGCCTGCTCGACGGGGAAGAAGCGCGGGCGGCGGCGGAGGGGCTCGCTGCGCTTGTGAGGAAGAACGGGTACCGCCTCAATACCGGCTTTCTGTCCACGCCGCATCTCTGCCGGGTCCTGGCGGAGCACGGGCATACGGACGAGGCATACCGGCTCCTGCTGCAGGACAAAGCGCCCGGGTGGCTCTACGCGGTGAAGCGCGGCGCGACGACGGTCTGGGAAGCCTGGGACGGCGTGCGCGAGGACGGTTCGGTTCACGATTCGCTCAATCATTACGCGTTCGGCGCGGTGGCGGGGTGGCTGCTCGACGGCGTCTGCGGCATCCGGCTGACGGCGGGGACGCTGGTGCTCTGCCCGCAACCCCATCCCTCCCTCGGATTTGCCCGGGGAGAATGGGATTCCCCGGTGGGACGGATCGCCTGCGGATGGGCGTATGAAGACGGCGCGCTGACCGTCACGGCGGAAATCCCCGCCAATCTGACGGCGGAAGTCCGGCTCCCCGACGGACGGCAGGTTTCGGCCGGTCCCGGGACGCACCGGTATGCCGTCTCTCTGAACAACAATTGAAATACGGAGGTCATGATGACAATTCACGATAAAACCCTCGGCAGGATCGAGGTCTTCGACGTTCCCATGCCGGATAGCGTGCGCGATATCAACGGCACCTACACGCCCTCGGGCCGCGTCCTCGTCGCCGACCGCACCCGCCCGGATGCCGATCACTATTGCCTTTTCACCCTGAACGACGACGGGACGGATGTGAAGACAGTCTTCAGGGGGGAGATCCCGCAGAAAAAGACCGCCAACGGCATCCGGTACATGTGCTATGCCGACAACCGCCGGGTCCTGCTGGGGGATTATGTTCTCGAATGTGCCCATTCGCTCGACGAGGACGGTCAGGCCGCGCTGATCCCGGTCCGATATCCGGATGCGCTCGAGCACTATCCCGCCGTTTTCCGGCACTGGTCGGAGATTATCATCTCACCGGATATGGAACATATCGTCTGGACGATGCTGACCTACACGGGCGCGGATAATTTCATCGGACGCCTGGTCCGGCACGACGGGGAATACGTTATCGAGGACGTGTACTGCGTCAGCTCCCGGTCGATGTACGCCCCCGATCCGGCGCATCCCGGCGAGGTCATCCCGCAGACGGTCCGGGGCGGCGAGGTGAAGCAGTTCATTCGCGGCGGCCGGGCGATCTCCCTCGTCGGGAACAGCGATTCCCTCGCGGACAGCGTGGCGGAGGAGCTCGATACGGGGAAAACATGGCAGTTCTCGGACACTGCCGGATACGAGGAGACCGCGATTTTCTCCCCCGACGAGCGGCTGGCCGTCTGCATGTCGCCGCGCTTCTCCGTCCACACCAACGCCGATATCCTGGGCCTCGTCCCGCTCCCGCACTCCGGGTACGCGCGTACGCCGATCATCAATCCCGCCTATCAGTACGCCATCGGCTCGGAGCGCATCTTCCGCCGTGGGCTGATCGGTCCCGCGCTCGTCGATGTGAAAAAGACGCTGGACGAGGGCAGGGCGTACCGGGGCGTCGACCTCGGGGATCCGGAGAACCGTTTCGTCTATTACTCCCCGATGAGCTGGTCGCCCTGCGGCACGAAAGCCATGTGGAACGAGCGCACCCGGCTGACGGATCCGGAGATGAAGGCGCGGCTCCGGGTCGTCCGTCTGCTCGATTATGTCCCCGCCGAACCCGTCCCTGCGGTTTCCACGCCGGACGGGTGTGGGATCCCCTATGCCGTTCCGCTCGAAGACTATCTGAAGCCTGCGGCAGACCACGCGCCCGGCGTTCCGTTCCGTATCCGAGGCAGAGCATCGGGTTTTGTGGTCAGCGAAGAGGGGGAGGACGGCTGGAAAGCGGTGCGCTACGAACACTTCAGCGAC
>CACWLT010000148.1 GCA_902761695.1 uncultured Ruminococcus sp. | reverse complement strand
GCCTATGCTTCTGTCAGCTTCAGCGCCGTTTTTAAAGAGGATCACGCACGGGATTGAAGTAATGCCGAACATATCGGCATTACGGCTGGTGCATCCACACCGGCGCGGGCAACTGGCCGGACGCGGATATGCTGCCCGTGGGACCCATCCGTCAGGTGTACGGCCGGGAGAACCGCACCCGCTTCACGGAGGACGAGCAGCGCACCATGATGACCCTCTGGTCCGTCTTCCGCTCCCCCCTGATGATCGGCGGCGACATGCCCGGCTTCGACGGCTTCACCCTGGATCTCCTGACCAACCGCGCCGTTCTGGCCATGCACAAGAACGCCCGGGGAGCCCATCCCGTGTGGAGACGGAAGCGGGACGGGAAGGAGTGGATCCTCTGGACGGCGGAGAACGCGGCGGGCGGACACTACCTGGCCCTCTTCAACGCCGGGGAGGAGGACGGGGAGATCACCGTGCCCCTCTGCGATATCGAGCTGGACGGGGAACACACCCTCACCGAAATGTGGACCGGCGCGGTAACGGGACCCGCGGACAGCGTGACGGTCTGCCTTCCGAAGCACGGCGCGGCCGCCTGGGAAGTGGAGTGACATGATAAAATACACCTCCCCCCTCCCGGATCTCAACGCGGGCTTTGCCGTGGACCTCGCCTCCTGCGCCGACGCCCGGGCACCTCTCAAAGCCTTGTTCCTCTGCGTGGATTTTCCGAACTGCCGGGCCGCGGATTCCCCCCATCCGGATACCCGGTATTATTATGACATTCTGGCGGGGGAGGGACTGCGGCTCTATGAGAAAATGTCCTACGGCCGCCTGAGCATGACCGTGACGCTTCATGAGGACTGGGTCACCATGCCGAAGAACGACGCGGACTACGGGATGGAGCGGGTCATCACCTGGGAGACCCATCGGAACTATATCCAGGACGCCTTCGATGCCGTGCCGGACGTGGATTTCGGCGCGTACGACATCGTGTACATCGCGGCTGTGGAGGGCAGCGCCGTTCCCTATTCCCCCACCATGGCGGCGAAGGGCTGGCCCGTCACGGCGAAGAACGGCACGGGCTGCGGCCTTGTGGTGACCTTCGGCGCGGATATGCACTTTCGCCGGGGAAAGCTGTTCTGCCACGAAAACGGCCATATCATGGGCCTGCCGGATCTCTACCTCTACGACGTGCCCGACGGGGTGCGGGACTGCTTCGCCCACTGCGGCCCCTTCGATCTCATGGGGCTCATCGAGGCGGCCGCTCCGGACTATCTCGGGTACCACAAATGGCGCCTCGGCTGGATCGACGACGATCAGGTGACGGAGTTCGGACCCGGGGAGAGCGGGTGCGTGACCCTGACCCCCATCGAGACGGCGGGCGGCATAAAGCTCGTCAACCTGCCCACAGACAGCGAGAACGGGTATATCGCCGAATACCGCGCGCCTCTCGACCCCGACGAAGCGCTGGAGCGGGACGGCGTGATTCTCTATAAAATCAGCGGGAGGGTTGAGAACGGCGCGGGCTGCGTCACCCTGATCCCCCCGGAGCCAGAGAAATACCTCTGCCCGGATCCCCGCTCCTCCGACGGCCTGATCCTGCCCGGAGTGACCCTCATGCGTGACGGCATCCGTCTGACCCATGAGGGCGGCGGCGCGGTGCGGATCGAGCGGAACTGAACAACCCACAGCCGGACGGCGGTCCTTTCCCGGATTTCCGTCCGGTTTTTCCATTTTCTTCCCGAACCGTGATGCAGACGGGCCGGTTTTTCCGTCTATAGGGATGAGGACACAGGAAAGGAGGCGGCAGAATGGAGGACGCGGAAATCGTGGCGCTGTACTGGAAGCGGGACGAGGACGCTCTCACGGCCAGCGCGGACAAATATGGTTCCTACTGCGCCGTCATCGCCCGGAATATCCTCTCGGACGAGGGGGACGCGGAGGAATGCGTCAACGACACCTGGCTCCGGGCCTGGAACGCCATCCCGCCGAAAAGACCGAGCCGACTGGCCGGATTCTTTGGAGCCATCACCCGGAATCTGGCGCTGGACCGTCTGCGCAGGTCGAGGGCGGCCCGGGCGGGAGGCGGTATCGTGACGGTATGCCTGGAAGAGCTGGCCGAGGCGGTGGGCGAGGAGGACGGGACGGATGAGATCGATCTGAGGGACGCGCTGGACCGGTTCCTCGGAACGCTGACCCCGGCCGCCCGGGATATCTTCATGCGGCGGTACTGGGCCTTCCAGACCGAGCGGGATATCGCCCGGGCCAGAGGGATTACCGCGGGAGCCGTCCGCATGTCCCTGAGCCGGACGCGGACACTTTTGAAACGCTATCTGAACGGGGAGGAAACGGGAAAATGAAAGCAAACGAACGACTGCTCGCGGCCATCGGGGAGGTCGATCCCCGGTTTGCGCCGGAGCTTCTGTCAGTGAAAAAGCGGCCTGCCCTCCGATGGGCTTATGCGGCGGCGGGGATCTGCGCGGTCCTGCTCATCGGCGCGGCGGCGGTTCATCAGATGGGGATAGTACGGAAACCGGCGGAGCTTCTGACACCCGACAGTCCCTCGAGCGGCGTTGGATGCGAACAGCCGGGGATCGGCGGCCGGGTGGGGGTGGAGACGGTGAACGGACTACCCCTCATCACGGCGGGGATCGAATCCGGCGGCATGGGATTTGAGGGAATGATGGCGTATTCCATCGACGAGCTGGAAAACGGCAATCCCTGGCGGGAGATCCCCTCCGACACCGCCGCCCTGCCCGTGTACGAGAATCTGCTTTACGATGAGCTGGCGCAGCCCGTGTACTACGATTCGGAGGAGGACATGCGCCGGGCGGCGGAGGAGGCGGCGGAAAACCTCGGCATGGAGGTGCTGTCCACGGAAGCCGGAACGATCGGCGAGATCCGGGATACCACCCTGACGGAGCGTCTCGTCTCGCTGACCGCCGCATGTGCCGGGGAAACCGGTTCCGCTAAGGTCCGGGTCTCCCGCGCGGGAACGATTTCCGCCGAGCTCACCCCCTCCGTTCCGTTTGAGACGGCGGAAGAGCGGGCGGCGGCGCTGGGCATTCTTTCAACCTTCCTCGGCTACCGGGACGCCGTGATTGCGGAATCCGGGGACCGCGATATTTACGGGGAAATGAACACGACTTTGAAGGTTTACGAGGACTCCGACGATCCCGTGCGGAAGCTGCTGAACTATTGCGCGGCCTCGTCCCGCCTTGCCAGGGTTTCTGAGAATGGAGACGGCACAGACGTGCGCACTGTCTGGAAGGAACCGGGATTTGACGGGCTGAACTACCTCGGCGATTATCCGGTCATCACGGAGGACGAGGCGCGGGCCATGCTTCTGAAGGGTGAATACCTGACCACGGTTCCCGCCGACACGCTCCCGGAGGACGGGATCACGGAGGAGCGGATCGACCGGACGGAGCTGGTTTACCGGTGCTCCCTGCGCGACGAATACGCCGAGCCGTATTACCGGTTTTATGTCCGTCTGAGGGAGGGCTTCCCGGCCGGCGCCGTCGAAGGACTTCAGACCTGGGGCGTCTACTACGTCCCCGCGGTCCGGGCCGAATACCTCGCCGAAGTCCCGGTCTGGGACGGCAGATTCAACTGAGCAGGCCCAAAATCAGGAGAAAACCGCAGATCGGCAGGGTCTGCGGTTCTTTTCGGGATTACACTTCTTTACACCGCCGCACCCAGTCCGACCACCGGGGATCGGCGCGCATTTCGGCGGCAACGTCGTCATAGTCGGGAACCTGCCACCACGGCCAGACCTTAGGAAGATCAGGTGCGAGCCGGTCGTCCGGTCCGGGGGGCGGACAATGCGTCACTGTCACACAGCGAAGAAGCGGCTGAGAATAGGATGCCTCCGGGAGAGAACACCACGCATCAAAAGCCCGGGCGTTTTCCAGTGCGGAATCCAGCGATCGGAAAGCTCCATCCTTATCCCCCGTTCGCCATTGAAACTCCGAGAGAAAGAGGTACAGCCGCGCGGCTCCCTCGTGACATCCTCCGAGTCTGCCGTCCGGGAACAGGGCGTCGTACAGGGCGAGGGCCTGCCGAACCGCATCCGCCGTCCGTCCCGGAGCCATGTCCTGACGAAATGAGATCAGAAGCTGGATCAATTGGTCAGCGGACGCGGCTATCATGCGGATCAGCAGTTTCCCGAGCGCTTCCGCCCTTTCCCGTCCGTCGTGTGCCGAAGCGGCGAGCCATTCCCGGCACCCCTCGAGAGGAGGCGCGGTCCTTGCGATGGAGTCTGCGCGATCATAGTCTCCCGTATTGGCGTAGAGCTGGATCAGCTGTCTCACCGCGTTCTGACGCTCCTCTCCGTCGGAGATGCCCGGGAGCAGCTTCTCGTACAACAGAATCGCCTCATGCCATTCCGGATACGTCTTGTGCAGATCCGTGTCGTACCGGTCGAAGCCGTACTCATCCGTGATGTGGTACTCCCCCCGGCGCACGTAGCCCGCGTTGTACAGAACGGAAGCCAACGCGAGCGTGAGCCTTTCGTTGCCCGGAAATTCGATCAGGGCTTCGCGGGCGAGGGAAACACATTCGTCCATATTGACGTCTTCGCCGTTGTTCTCCCGGTTCATCCGGTTGATGCGATCCGCCAGTTCGTCGATTCTATTCTTTCGCTCGTTGTCGTACCCGAACAGCTCGTCGATGGACACGCCGAAGTAGTTGGCGATGGAGGGGATCAGCTCCATGTCGGGATAACAGATGCTTTTCTCCCAGCGCGAGACCGCCTGCGGGGAGACGCCGAGGGAGGACGCCACCTCCTCCTGTGTCCGGCCGTCCCGGAGTCTGAGCGCGCGGATGTTGGTTCCGAGTTCGATTGTCATATGGGATTCCTCCAAAGAAGAGAATCACCGGCCGGTGTGCCTTTATTGTACCCGCTCCCCGCCCGGATTGCAAGCATCAATTGATTGGAGAAAAATCAACCGAAGCGTGAAAAAAGCCGCGCCGTCCCTGAAATGGGATGACGCGGTTATGTGCTGTTTCTGCGAATCAGACGTTGATCTTCCAGCTCTTCGCCAGAGCGGGGAACTTCACGTTTTCGGCCTTGCCGGGGCAGAGGGGATATTCACCCAGACAGACGAAGATGAACCACGCGGCGGTGGTGCCGTTGTCCTCGTCGCCCGGGAAGCCGTCCGGCTCGTCGGAGAAGTGTTCGAGCGCCGCCTTGTGCGCCCAGTACGCCGCCTTTTCCGGATGGCCGAGGTAGGCGTAGATGAAGGGCAGATGGAAGGAAGGCTGGTTGGAGATGGCGAACTGGCCGAGGTCGACGGCCGCCATTTCCGTCATCTCGTGGATCTCTCCGCCGTAGCCGTGGACCCGGTAGACCGGCGGCAGGGCAAAGAGGGCGTCCAGCTTCTCGAGCAGCTTGTCCTCCCCGCCGTAGAGCGCACAAAGACCTTCGATGTCGTGGGGAACCGCGAAGGTGGACTGCCAGGCCGAGGCCTCCGTGTATTCGCCGCCCCATTTGATGGGATCGAAGTTCTCCGCCATCTTCCCCTCGGTGTCCCGGCCGCGCATGAAGCCGGTTGCGGGATCGAAGAGGTTCCGGTAGTTCTTCGCTCTCTTCTCGTATTCCGGCACCAGATCGTCCCGGCCCAGGGCTTTCGCCACCGTGGCGATGCACCAGTCCCCGTAGGCGGCGTCCAGGGTCAGATTGACGCTCTCCCCGTGTTCGTTGCGGGGCACGTAGCCGTACTTCACGTAGGATTCCGCGCCGTTGCGGCCGAAGCGGGGCAGGGGACCGTTGTGGTTGGCGTGGTTCAGCATCCCCTCCAGGGCGTCCTCCCAGGTCTTGCGGGAGCCGATGCCGTTCACCACCGCCGTGGCGATGACCGCGTCGATGAGGGTGGAGGGCATGCAGCCCACCTCGCCGATGGAGATCCACCGGGGCAGCCAGCCGCATTCCCGGTAGTCGTTGACGAAGCCCTCCAGCATTTCGGCGAACTCGTCCCGGGCGATCTTCACGAAGAGGGGATACACCGTCCGGTAGGTGTCCCAGAAGCCGTTGTCCGTGTAGCGCACTCCCTCCCGGCAGGAGCCGTCACAGGGGGCGTAGTGGACGGGCTTTCCTTCAGCCGTCAGCTCGTAGCACTTGTGGGGATAGAGGAAGGTGCGCCAGAGGCAGGTGTAGAAGGTCCGCTCGGTTTTGGGATCGTCGAATTCCGCGTCGATGCGGGAGAGGCGCTCCTCCCAGATCCCGTCGTTCTCCGCCTTGATTTCGTCGAACGCGCGGCCCGCGATCTCCCGGTCGATGACGGCTTCCGCGAATTCGGCGGAGAGGTAGGAGGTGCCGAGGCAGAATTCCGTGTCCGCTCCGGTCAGCGCGATGTGGCAGAAGCCCTTCTCCGTGCCGTTCTCGCCGATCTTTGACGCGGCGAAGTCCACCGCCCCTGCCGGGAAGCGCAGGACGAAGGTCATTTTGAAGTTCGCGGCGATGTCGCCGGAGTGGCCGGTGGTGGTACCGATGACCTCATTCTTTTCGGGGACGAGGGTGTAGGTGTAGTCCCCCATGACGGGCAGCAGGGACAGGACGGAGGGGCGGTCCGTGTCAAAATGGAGCCGGCCGACGGCGCCCCGCTCCGTGGGAGTGACGGAGAAATCGCACATGGAGCGCAGGAAGCGGATCTTCAGAAGGGAAGGCGTCATGACGTCGTCCGCCGGTCTGTGTCCGCCCCAGGCTCCGCCGCCGGATGAGGCGATGATGTCGTTCTGGGGGGTCATGAGGAAGGTGCCGTAGTCGCTGATCCACGGGCTGGGCTGATGGGTCAGGCGGATGCCCTCGATGCTGTGGGAATCCGGATGGTAGTACCA
>CACWLT010000147.1 GCA_902761695.1 uncultured Ruminococcus sp. | reverse complement strand
GAAGCCTCGGAGGTCGTCATCCGTCTGGGAGGCGTTCTGGACGTGACCGGCGAGGTGATCGTCATGTGGATCATCCTTTTCGCCGTGACCGTTCTCTCCCTTCTTGTGACCCGGAACCTGAAGGAGCGCCCCGGCCCTCTGCAGAACATGCTCGAGACCGGCATCGAGGCTCTGGACAACTTCTTCACCGGCATCATCGGAAAGCATCTGACCAGAAAGTATTTCTTCTTCCTCGGCTCCCTCTTCATCTTCATCATCTGCGCCAACTATTCCGGCCTGATTCCGGGCGTCGGTCTGACAAAGTATTTCCGCGCCCCCACCTCCTCCCTCTCCGTGACCCTGGGGCTGGGCGTATCCACCTTCGTCTTTCTTCAGATCGCCGGACTCAGAGCGGGCGTGAAGCACTATTTCAAGCGGTTCATCAGCCCCATCGCTTTCATGCTGCCCCTGATGGTGCTGGACGAGTTCATCAAGCCCGCGTCCCTGGCCCTACGCCTCTTCGGTAACGTCTTCGGCGAGGAAACCGTCACCCACAACCTCTACGACCTGCTCCCCATCGGCGCGCCGGTGATCATGATGGCCCTGTCCCTGCTCTTCTGCGCCATCCAGGCCGTGGTCTTTACCATGCTGACCTCCATCTATCTGGAGGAGGCCGTGGAGCAGGAATAAAAGGGAACACGGCTTCTTGAAAGAAGCCTGGCAAGAACTTCTGAAATGGATTGGATCAAACGATCCCCGTAATGTGCAGTCGAAACCTTGGCACACCAAAATAGCTATCCCACCTTATCAGAGTTATTGTACGCGAGCTCACAGCAAAGCTGTTCGCCTTCTGCATTCCGCGATCAAAACCCATATAGTCAGCTTGGCTGAGGATGAAATGGCTGTAATCCGGCAACCCCATGTTTATTCATGCGACAGCAAACCAGACATCGTTTTTCAAGCGTACAGCTCCCGGACCCCTTTCTCCGCCTGGTTTTCAGGCATCGGATACCAATTCCGGCAAGCTTTTGTTTGTCGGCGGAGCAATACCCCCCATAAAAGGAGACTGAAAATGGACAGTTCCGCAATCATCGCCCTTTCCGCCGCCATCGCCATCGCGGTGAGCACCATCTTCCCAGCTCTCGGTCAGGGTCTGGCCGCCAAGGCCGCCATGGAGAGCATCGCCCGTCAGCCCGACGCCGCGAAGGACATCCGCTCCACCCTAATCATCGCCCTGTCCCTGATGGAAGCCCTGACCATCTACGGCCTGCTCATCGGGTTCATCCTGGCCTCCAAGGTCTGAGGAGGCGCGGCATGACGATTCAGCTGCCCGTGCTCCTCTGGACCGTGATCTGCTTCGTCCTTCTGATGCTGATTCTGTCAAGGCTCCTGTTCCGTCCCCTGCTGGACTTCATGGACAAACGGGAGGAGAAGATCCGCTCCGCCGCCCTGAAGCTGGAGGAGATTGAAGCCGCCCGGCAGGAGGCCGAGGAGAAGCTGGCCCGGTTCAGGGAGGAGGAAGCCGCCCGGACCGAACGCCTCGCCAAGGAAGCGATCGCCGAAGCCGAACGGGACGCCGCCGCCATTCTGGCCTCCGCCGCCGAGGAGCAGAGAAAAGCCCTTGAAGCCTGCCGCGCCTCCATGGAAGCGGAAGGGAAAGAGGTCGCAAAGGCTGCGGAAGCCGGAGCGGACAAGGTGGCCCGCGCCTATCTCTCCGCCCTCCTGGACAGCTGCCCCGCCGGAAAAAACGGCTGACAGCATCCGCCCGGACCCTCGTCCCGGCTGTACCCCGAAAACCAGCCCGTGTTCGCACAAAATAAGCGTGAATGTAATTGTGAAACGGTTTTCGTGGTAGATATAGCCGCGGAGAAAGACACATTGTTTCATCTAAACTCCATCGCGTCCCGTGTCATGCGCGTTTCGATTGCTGTTTCCGAGGCCCCCGAGGAAACCGTGAAATTCCATCTCCGATGGGATTTCACGCATGTTTCAGCTGACGCAATGTGGTCCGCGCGAGGACCTGGGATACACAGTCAGGCATGAATACAGAGATGAGAGGATAAGTTATGCTCCCCGGCCAAGGGGGACCTCCGGGAGGGGCACCTTCGGCCTGAGATGGTGTCCCTCCCGGCGCCCGTCCCGCGCAGGGACATAAATTCCGGAAACGCGCAGCGTTTCTTTCCTCATAGTGTGAACACCCTATGATATTATAGAAATGGAATTTCTGTACGCTATCATCAATTTTCTGATCCTCGCCGCCATTCTCTTCCTCTTCGGGCAGAAGATAGCCGCGAAGATCTTCTCCGACCATCTGGAACGCGTCGAGCGCGGACTGGACGAGGCGGAAAAAGCGGCCGAACTGGCTGAGAACGCGCCGGAGCTCCCTGAGATCCCGACGTCTTTTTCCGATGCCCTGCCGGATTCCGTTCTCGCCGAAGCGGACGCCATCCGCAGTCGGGCGAGGGAAGAGGCGGACCTCATGAAGCGGCAGACCGAGGGCGTCGTCCTCTCCCTGCGCAGGGAAATGCTGGCGGACGCCCGGACTGCGCTTCTCGACCGGGTGTGCGAAAAGGCCGCCGCCCTTATGGGTGAGGAACCCTACCGCTCCGCCATCCGCGCAAGGGAAGCGGAATTCGCCGACGAGATCGTCCGCCGCATGGAGATCACCCCCGGCGACATCGCCTATCTCAAGCGTCACGACGTGCTGTACGTGACCCTGACCTCCGCCTATCCCCTGCCCTCCGCCATCGTGGACCGCATCGGCGAGAGAGCGTCCGCCATGCTGGAGGAGGTGGGCGGCAAACCCTCCTACTGGGTGAAGGAGGATCCGGAGCTTATCGGGGGCTTCCGCTTCCGCGTGGGCGATACCGTCTACGACTTCACCGTCCGGGACCGCCTGTATCAGATGCGGAAAACCCTGGAAAAGAAGCCCCTCACCGGCCGGGAGGATCCCGACAGCCTCCTCCGCTCCGTGATGGACGGCGTGTCCTCCATGACCTACGGCATAAGCGAGTTCCAGCTGGGCCGCGTGCTCAGCGTGTCCGACGGCATCTGCTGGATGGACGGCCTGGCCGACATCATGTACGGCGAAGTGGTGGAATTCGAGAACGGTGAGCGCGGCATGGTGCTGGATATCGAGGCGGACCGCATCGGCTGCATCATCTACGGCAAGTACGAGCACATCGAAAGCGGCACCAGAGTGCGCCGGGTGGGCCGGATCGCCAGCGTGCCGGTGGGAGACGCCCTCCTCGGCCGGGTAGTGGATCCCCTGGGCCGGGCGCTGGACGGCGGCGGACGGATCTTCACCGACGAAACGCGCCCCATCGAATGCCCCGCTCCCTCCATTCCGGACCGGGCGGCGGTCTCCCGTCCCCTCCATACCGGCATCCGGGCCATCGACGCCCTGGTCCCCATCGGTCGGGGCCAGCGCGAGCTCATCATCGGCGACCGGCAGACCGGCAAGACCTCCATTGCCGTGGACACCATCATCAACCAGAAGGGCAAGGACACCGTCTGCATCTATGTCGCCATCGGTCAGAAGGACTCCACCGTCATGGAGATCCGCGACCGGCTCAGACAGTTCGGCGCCATGGACTACACCACCATCGTCTGCGCCCCCGCGTCCTCCTCCGCCTCCTTCCAGTATATCGCCCCCTTTGCCGGCGCGGCCATGGGCGAGTACTTCATGTACGGCGGCCGGGACGTGCTGATCGTGTACGACGACCTGTCCAAGCACGCCGTGGCCTACCGGGAGATCTCGCTCCTTTTGGGACGCCCCTCCGGACGGGAAGCCTACCCCGGCGACATCTTCTATCTCCACGCCAGACTGCTGGAGCGGGCCGCGCAGCTTTCCCCGGATAACGGCGGCGGCTCCATGACGGCCCTCCCCGTTATCGAGACCCAGGCCGGCGACATTTCGGCCTATATCCCCACCAACGTCATCTCCATCACCGACGGACAGATTTTCCTGGATTCCGACCTGTTCAACGAGGGACAGCGGCCCGCCGTCAACGTGGGATTGTCCGTGTCCCGTGTGGGCTCCGCGGCGCAGACCCGGCTCATGAAGCAGGTCTCCTCCCGCCTGCGGATGGATCTGGCCCAGTACCGGGAGCTGGCGGGCTTCACCCAGTTCGGCGCGGACGTAGACGCCTCCACCCGCCGGGTGCTGGAATCCGGACGCCGTATGATGGCGGCCCTCAGACAGAAGCGGTATGCCCCCCTTCCCGACTGGCAGCAGGCCCTTCTGATCTTCGCCGTCTCCGAGGGATTAGCCGCGGACGTGGACCCCTCCGATATGGAGGCCTGGTCCGCCGTTCTCACTACCCGCATGGCCGAGCTGCATCCAGAGCTTCTGGCCCTTCTCAAGCTGGGCGGCAAGCTCTCCCCCGAGGAACGGGAAGCCCTGAAGAAGGCGTCCGCCGAATGCGTGAACCGGGAGGCGGCCTGATATGGCAAGCCTGCGCGAGCTGAGAAAGCACCTTGCTTCCGTGGAGATGACCGGACAAATGGCGGGAGCCATGAAAACCGCCGCCGCCGTCAAGTTCTCCCGGATCTCCGCCGTCATGGAGACCTTCTCCGTCTACGCCGCCGCCTGCGCCGCCCTCAGAGACCGCTTCGGGGACGAGCTGGGAACGGTCCTCCCCCCCGCGAATCCGTCCGCTCCCCCCTGCTATGTGATCCTGGGAGCCAACCGGGGGCTCTGCGGCGGCTACAACATCGAGCTCTACGAATACGCCGACAGCCTGCTCCGGGACGCCGGGGACTGCCGCCTCATCGTGGTGGGACGCCATGCCGCCGCCCATTTCCGGGACCGGGGCACCGAGCCGGACGCCGTCTTCACCCTGCCTGACAGTCCGGAACCCGCCGACGCGGAGCCGGTTCTGGAGGCCGCCCTCACCCTGTGGCGGGAGGGACAGGTCTCCTCCGTGATCCTCGTCTGGCAGCGGTTCGTCAATACCCTGAATCAGCTCCCCTCCTCCTTCGTACTCCTGCCCGTCAGCACCGCGCAGACCGGAGCCGGAAAGCAGGAATCCGCTCCCCCCTCCCCGCTGTATGTGCCGGACCGGAGCACCGTTCTCCGCGCAGCAGCCGAGGCCTGTGTCCGGACGGATTTCATCTCCCGGGTGCTGGAGGCCGGCGCGGGTCATCAGGCCGCCACCCTGACCACCATGCGCTCCGCCTGCGACAACGCGGAGGAAACGGCGGCACACCTGACGGCGGATATCAGCCACAAGCGCCAGAGCGAGGTCACCTCCAGCGTCATCGAAACCTCCGGCGGGAACGCGCGCCGGGAAGAATAACCCACCATCATCAGGGAGGATCCCATGCAGAAGGAAAGAGACGGCATCATCACCCGCATCAACGGCCCGGTGGTGGACATTCTGTTCAACGATCTGGACCTGCCCGACATCTTTCACGCCGTGGTGGTCCCGAAGGCGGACGGCGGCGTCATCACGCTGGAGGTCTCCCAGCACCTGAACCAGCACGAGATCCGCTGCATCTCCATGGAGAGCACCGACGGCCTCTCCCGGGGCATGCGGGTCCTGAATACCGGCCGGCCCATCTCCGTACCCGTGGGGAACGGCACCCTCGGCCGCATGATCAACATGCTGGGGGATCCCATCGACCGGGCCGGAGCGGTGGAGTGCGACGAACGCTGGCCCATCCATCACGCCGCGCCCCCCTTCACGGATCTGGTCCCCGTGACGGAGATACTGGAGACCGGCATCAAGGTCATCGATCTCATGACGCCCTATGCCCGGGGAGGCAAGATCGGCCTATTCGGCGGCGCGGGCGTGGGCAAGACCGTCCTCATCATGGAGCTGATCCGGAACATCGCCTTCGAGCACGACGGCTATTCCGTCTTCGCGGGCGTGGGCGAGCGCTCCCGGGAAGGCAACGACCTCTGGAATGAGATGAAGCAGTCCGGGGTGCTGGACAAAACCGCCCTGGTCTTCGGTCAGATGAACGAGACAGCCGGAGCCAGACTGCGGGTCCCTCTGGCGGGCCTCACCATGGCGGAGTACTTCCGGGAGCATTCCCGCAAGGATGTGCTGCTCTTCATCGACAATATCTTCCGCTTCTCCCAGGCGGGCTCCGAGGTCTCAGCTCTTCTCGGCCGCCTCCCTTCCGCCGTGGGATACCAGCCCACCCTGGCCACGGAAATGGGCAAGCTGCAGGAGCGCATCGTCTCCACGAAGAACGGCTCCATCACCTCGGTCCAGGCCATTTACGTCCCAGCAGACGATCTGACGGACCCGGCCCCCGCGACGGCATTCACCCATCTGGACGCCACCACGGTCCTGTCCCGCAGCATCGTGGAGCTGGGCATCTATCCCGCCGTCTCCCCGCTGGAATCCTCCTCCCGGATGCTGTCACCGGACACCGTGGGGGAGCGCCATTACCGCTGCGCCGGAGAGGTCACCCGGGTCCTCCAGCGGTACAACGAGCTGCAGGACATCATCGCCATCCTGGGCATGGACGAGCTCTCCGCCGAGGACAAGCGGACGGTCCGCATCGCCCGGCGGGTCCAGCGGTTCATGAGCCAGCCCTTCCATGTGGCGGAGGGCTTCACCGGCATCGAGGGCAGGTACGTCCGGACTGCGGATACCGTCTCCGGCTTTGAGGCCATTCTGGGCGGCGAATGCGACGATCTGCCCGAGCCCGCCTTTCTCATGGCCGGTACCATCGACGACGTGCGGAACGCCGCAAAAGAGGTAGGCTGACGTGGACGAGCGCACCATCACCCTGATCCTGACCACGCCGGACAGTGGCGAGACGAAAGTCACCTGCGATTCCGTCCGCTTCACCGTCCCCGACGGAGAAAGGAACAGAAACACAGGAGGGTCCGTGGGGATCCGCCCGGGTCATACGGACGCCCTGATGGCGGTCGCCCCCTGC
>CACWLT010000146.1 GCA_902761695.1 uncultured Ruminococcus sp. | reverse complement strand
GGACACCGAATACTTCGGCATTTCGGGGGACGGGATCTGGATCCTCTACGATTCCGCCGCGGGCTGCGTTCTGGATTACGGAATCCTTGTCCCGGATTCGGAAGGCGACATGTTCTACACCATTAACATGGAAGGCGAATTCACGGTGATCTGGTTCTGGGACATCGGCACGCTCTCCACAAGCAAATACGGCTGGCTGGAGATCATCCGCTGAAGATTGCTCCCGCCGGATCCGCTCCGGGGAAGGACGAAATGTGGCAGCATGTCCGCCACTCTCAAAAATCAGGGCCTGTCGCAAAACGCATTTGCAGAACAGATAGATCACTTTCAAAGTTCTGCCGCGGCAGGTTTCACAAAAACGTCAAAAAAACGAAACACGCATGAAAGGGTGGAGCAAAATCCATCCTTTCTTGCGCTCATTTGGACGAGGAAATCGGGGAATGATCAATTCTTTTCTCACCCCTACTGTTCGGGCAGCCTGCAAGAGACGTCAGGTTATGGAATCTCTTACAGGCAGCCTATATGCTGGGATGGAAAAGTATGTTGATTCATCAGGCGGTAAAGGAGACAAGGTTTTGGGGGAACACCGTGATCAGGGGGAGACTTTTCTGTCCCTCGCTCTGACTAATGCCCGTTGACATAGGGAGGCTTCCATTGTATAATGAAGAAAAACATATGAGAGGAAAACCGCAGATGAAAATCGGCGTATGCGCATCCCCCGACAATCTGGCTCTGCTGGCGGAGCTGGGATATGACTATTTTGAGGCCAATTTCAGCTGGCTTGCCGGATTGGACGAAGACTCGTTCCGGCAGAACACGGAAAAGGTCGAACGGTACTCCGTCCCGGCGGAGGCATATAACATGTTCTTCCGGGGCGGTATGAAGCTCTATGAAGCATCCGGAGATCAGACGCCGCTGCTGAAAGAGATCGGTATCTATGTGGAACGCGCTTTTTCCCGGGCGGAGGCCTGGGGAGGCAAAGTGGCCGTGATCGGCAGCGGGTATGTGCGCGCTGTGCCGGAAGGCATGACCCGGCTGCAGGCGGACGCTCAGTTTGCCCGTGTGCTGTATGTTTGCGGGAGCGCTGCCGAAAAGCACGGCATGAAAGTCGTCGTTGAGCCGCTGTCGGACTGCAACTATATCCAAACGGTCGGAGAAGCTTCGGCTGCCGCACGGAAGGCGAACCATCCGGCCGTCGGCGTCCTTGTGGATTTCTTTCATCACAGCAAAGTCGGAGAGGACCCGGAATGCTTGCCTGCATACGCCGATCTTCTGTGGCATGTCCACTACGGGCGTCCCGTGGACAGATGGGCTCCTGTTCCCGGGGACGAAGATAAGCTCGCATACCTCGCGGGTATCCTGAAGCAGTGTCCGAAGGCTGAGCGGATCAGTCTGGAGTGTTCATGGCACCCTGATTTTGAGACGGCGATCAGAACGGCTGAACCGTTGATGGAGGTGTTCAGGCAATAAGATGTAGGCGAAGCAATCGCTTATGATTTGAGTCCGGACAGGAGGAATTACCTGCGCCGACTTCTAGGCACTGATCCGAAATAGGGATAGAGTTCTGAATGCTGAGGTTGACATCAACGGGTTTGAGCCGGTTATACTCGAAGAACTGATCGAGAATAACAGAACTTTTAAGGAAAACCATATCTAAATAACACAGCCCCGGCAGACGAACCGGGGCTGTAAGGCTTCAGGTTGAATCGGCTTTAGGGAAAACAGATGGGATAAGGCACGAACGACCAGCGGCTGGAAATATCGGGACTCAGCGTCAAACGGAACGGAGGAACACTCCCGCCTCCACCTCAAACGGCTCTTCACCGGGCAGATGGATCTCAGCCGTACATCCCGGAGGGACGGAGATCGTATAGACCGTTTTTCCGTCTGTTTTTTCCCATCCGCTCTTTATCGTGCCATATACGCTTTTGTACTCCGCCTCAGCGCGGGTGAAGCGTCCGCCGGGACAAGGCGCGACAGTAAAGCGGTTCTCGCCGTCAGCTCGTATGCCGCACATGACAGAGATTACCCATTCCAGCACAGCGCCTTTGGAGTAATGATCCAGAGATGCGATCCCGTGCTCCGACGAAGTCCCCTCCCAGTTTTCCCACACCGTATCGGCTCCGGATTTCGGCATATAGAGCCACCCCGGCATTTCCTCGTTCTCCAGCATCCGATAAGCCGCGTCAAGGTCGAGCTCTCCCAGCACATAAAGAATCAAAGGCGTGGAGAGAAAGCCCGTTCCGACCCGGTAGGAATAGTTTTTGACAGCTTTCAAAAGACGCTTTTCCGCGAAGGCTTTCTGTTCCTCTGTCAGCAGGTCCATATACAGCGGACGCACAAGCGACGCCTGCCGATCCGTGTCGAGGGTGTATTCCGGCCGCTCGACCAAAGACTGATACGCCTTCCGGCATCCGTCGCGGTATTTCCGGTAAAGCGCGGCGTCCTCCGGCTCTCCGAGTCGGTCGGCGATTTCCCCCAGGATCCCCATCACATAGGATGTGTACGCCGTCGATACCTCTGGATGCGGCGCGGCCATGTCCGTCCAGCGGTACGGGTGCACGTCGGCGGGCTCGGCCCATTCCCCGTAGCTCTGTCCGGCGTTGACAGCGTACCGGCGCGCCTCCCCACGGAGTCCCAGCGGCTTTGCGAAGAGACCGGTCTTCCCGCGCCGCCGCATCATGAACCGGGCGTATTTCTTCATGCCGGGATAAAAGTCTTTGAGAATCCTCTCGTCGCCGTACCGTTTCCAGAAGCGGTACGGGATGAGGATGCCCGCGTCCGCCCAGCCAACGGAGCCGTTCATCGGGTTCATATAGAAATCCACGCCTCCCGCGGGCGCGATCTGGGGCAGGCAACCGTTCCGCCTCTGCCAGTCGTACATATCCCGGACGAACTTCCGGGAGAACGCGGCGTAATCGAAAAGATAAGCCGCCGTGCCGAAAAAGATCTGCGCGTCGCCCGTCCAGCCGTGCCGCTCCCGGGTGGGGCAGTCGGTGGGAAGGTCCGCGGAATTGTTCTTCGTGCTCCACCGGACGCAGGAGACGAAGCGGTTCAGAAGCTCGTTCGAGCTGTCGAAGGAGAGCGTATGTCCACCCCGCCGGCCGTCATCGAGAAATAAGGAGAGAGGATCAGGCCGGTCTATTGGGCCTCGTTGTTATGCGTCCCGTCCGCATAATCCACCTCGGCGATGAACCGGGTCAGATCCTCCGCAGCGGCGATCCCCTCAAAGGAAACGGGGAAAACGGAATCCACGGCGTTTACCTCCCCGTCGGTCAGAATCGGTTTTCCATTCTCTGTCGCTCCGTCCTCTGTGTCGGAAAGCGGAGCGAGGCTGACCTCTTCGGGCTTCGCGCATCCCGGCAGAAGCCATATGAGAACCGCGAGGCAGAAAAAGCCCGCAAACCAGAAACTGACTTTCTTTTCTTTCATATCCATTCCCGCCTGCTGACCGCGGACTCCTTTCTGACTACAGATCAATCTCTCCGTTCCGCTTTCCGCCGTTTGGAGGAAAGGATCACAGCGGCAGCGAGACCGACTCCGGCAAGGGCAGCTCCCACGATGGGCAGCACCGGGAAGACTCCGTTGTCTTTTCTGGCGGAGGCGGCGTCATCCTGTTCGTCCTCCGCTTGCCCGGTATAGACGACGCTGTACTCCGTTCGGTTGTCAGCCTCTCTGAGCACGAAGGCCCCTTCATACGGCGGCAGTGTGACGGAAACCACGCCGGTCCGCTCCTCGCTCTCCCCCGATGCCGGGAAGCAGATGAGGCTCGGGCCGGTATATCCATCCACAAAGGTCAGCGTGACGTTTTTCGGTTCGCTCCGGCTGTTGACGAGGAAGGTGATGTCCCGTTCCTCCGTGTGGAAGTCCCCCGAAAACAGACCGTCCGGGGACGATCCCGCAGGAACTTCGACGTTCATGCGGCGGAAGGCGTGAGCGGTGATCTCGTCGAGGGCAGTCGTTCCGGCGCGGGCGAAGAAATGCCCCTCCGCCAGCTTCTGCGCCAGCGCCGCGACCCGTTCGTCCGCGCCGGTCTCCTCAGCGTAAGGATCCGCCGAAAAAGACGGGATATCGCCGATGAAGATCACCCGGCCGCCCCGGTCTGCAAACTGCGATAGGGTGTTCAGCGCGGCTTTGGATACGGTCTCAGCCCACGCAAGGATCACGGTCCGGTAGACGCCGTTCCCGACCAGCAGGCAGCCGTCCTCCGTGACCGATGCGCCTGCGATACTGTGGTCATCCAGCACGGTGTAGAGCAGGCCGCGCTCCAGCAGATTCAGGCAGAGCTTCGCGTACTTTGCGTTCCGGTCCGTGGCCTCTGTTCCGCGGGAGGTGGAGGAGGAGTGATCGGCGTCCGCGTTGTGATAGCCCTGCATCGTTGCGATGGGATAGAAAAGGGCTGTGTCGCTGCTCTCGTCTGCCCCTTCCAGAATTGAGCTCATGCGGGCGATCGTGTCGTTCAGGCGGTTGTTCTCTTCGACGGTGTAGGAATGCAGGTGGTCGATGACGTTGTAGACGGTCACGCCCCAGAGCCTTGTGAGAGCCGCGCCGCCGAGGGAGGTTCCGATCACGTCCGCTTGGAATTCCTCGTTCGTCGGAACCGGCGCCGGATTCCACTCCACCATCACGTCACGCTTGCCCGCGTTCTTCGCCGCCGAGACCACATACCGCGCCGCCATGTAGCTGCCGATGTTGGTGTCGGACAGCAGGTGAACCGGGTCCACCCACAGCAGATCCAGTCCTGGGATCGTCATGCCGCCGACAAGCTGCAGAAAATCGCCGCCGTAGGTCTCGATGTGGTCGTTCATGTTCTCCTCGAAGAGGAAATGCCCCGAGGATGCTGTGCCGTTATCCTCGCACCAGCGGGTGATCGGCCCGGTATAGGATTTCCGGAACAGCTCCCCGACCAGGGAATAGTACCGGATCCGCTCGCGCTTTTCCTCCACGGTGAAGCCGGAGAACACCGGCCGCCAGTCGAGGGGATGGCCGTACTTTTCCTCAAACGCCTCCTCCAGCCTCTCCGTCCAGACGGCGTAAGAGGTCATGCCCCGGTTGCCGAGCTGGGGCTCGTCGGTGAAGAAGGCTTCGATCTCACCGAAATCCCGCCCGAATTCGTCCCGGTATTTTTGATAGGTCAGATCGATAAAACGCTCGACCGCCGCGGGATTCAAAAGGTCCACGTCCTCCAGCGTCCGGAAATCTGCGGGATCCTCCACGTCATCATAGGTGTACCGCAGGACGTAGACGTCAAGCGTCCATCGGCCCGACGCCGCAACGGAGAGATTCCCGGTCCCGACTTCGAGGGCGCGCTCCCCCTCAGCGTCGGTCAGAAAAGCCTGCCGGACGGCGATGTCGTTTTCCACAAGCCGGTATTCCGCCGTGCCCCCGTCTCCCGTGAGGCGGTGATGCTCGATGCCCTTTGCCCGGAATTCGGGATGTCCTTCCAGCACCTGCCCGAAGGCCTTGCCGCTCGGCCACTGGTATTCGTCGTAGATCCAGAGGGCCATGCCGCGCTCCTTCGCGTAGGCATAGACCTCCTTCAGCCGGTCGAATTCCGCTTCGTCCCGGAGATAGCGGCTGTTGAAGCTCACGTTTGAGATGATCCCCCGGTAGCCGCGCTCCCACAGGCCGTCCACGACGCCGCGCCAGTTCTCGGAAAAGCCGAGGCTCAGCCAGCGCATTTTGAACCGGTCCGGCGGATTCTGAAAGTCCTGCGCGATTTTCTCCCTCATGAAGTCTGTCTCCCCATTTTCAGCTGCTGCAGCCCCCGCCCGCAAAGTCAGAAGGATCCCCGCGGCAAGAACGGCCAGAATGCGTTTGACGGTTCCGTTCATCGGTGTGTCATTCCATACCGCGGTAAGCGTCGTTGATCTTCTCGATGGTCTTCTGCACGGCCTTTGCGTTGGAGGCGATCATGGACGCGGCGATGTTTTCGTTTTTCAAAAGGATGGTGCGGAGCAGGTTCATGGAGTTGAAGTTGATCATGGTCAGATAGAGGTTCGACGGGTCGATGTACATGCCTTCCGTGATTTTATCCAGCATGGCGGCGGATTCCTCGTCGTTCACATATTTGACGGTGAGGGCGGTCTCGTAGTAAGCGGGCTTGAGGATATTCCAGCTCTCGGAGGCATAGGCCTCGAGGAACATGCCGATGTTGTCCGTGTCGTCCGCAGCGACGGATTTGTGACCGATGAGGAAAAGGCAGAGATCGCCCGCGTCAAGAAGCTCATCAGCGAATGACTCATATTTAAAAAAACGCAGAGCACATGCTCTGCGTTTTTGCTGTATGCATAATCCGCGCCGTACAGGGTACACTGACAGCAGCGGAGCAAAGCTCCGGCGGGCAGGTCAAGACGGGAGCCGCACATCCCGGCAGGGACATGTCCGGGACAGTGCGGAGATGGGAGGCGCGACCATGAGCAAGAAGCATTCTTCCAACAAGCAGCAGACAAACGGCGGCGATGAGAACGAGCATCCGACCACCTCAGACTGCGGCTCCAACTGCCGCTGACGCAGAGCTTTCAAGCCGCAAAGGTGTGCAGCGGAGGCTTTGCAGACCCAGCTTTGCCCACTCGGCGTGAGCCGATGGGCATTGCGGACACTAGTACGGTGCAGCAGCCGTCTCGAAGCAAGACGGGGGCAGCGGCACGCTGTCGCACGGATGTGTGACGGAGGCTTTGCAGACCCAGCTTTGCCCACTCGGCGTGAGCCGATGGGCATTGCGGACATTAGTACGGTGCAGCAGACTCCTCGAAGCAAGACGGGAGCAGCGGTACGCTGCCGCTGCGAAAAAACAAAACTCCCGATGGTTTTGCCATCGGGAATTTTGCTATGAAAGGTGTGATTAGGAGAAAGCTTGTTCAGACGCGGGCGGATCCCGCGGCGGTCTCATCCGACTTTCATAATGGCACCTGCTGTG
>CACWLT010000145.1 GCA_902761695.1 uncultured Ruminococcus sp. | reverse complement strand
TCCGCCGTCTCCCGCACGGTTTTCTCTATATAGTTCCACGCGAACACGTCGGGCGCCATCACGTCCATGGTGCCGCGGGGCTTTGCGATTTTTTCCATAAGTCACTCCGGTTTCTGTTCGTTCCCGGAAAACCCGGGACTGCTTCAATGGTACATTATAGCAGAGTGAGGCCGGGATTTCAAGTATTGAAGAAAAAAACTTCCCGCTTTCCCTTGTTTTTGTCGGGATTCTATGGTAAAATGCAGGGTGAACGGCTATTTTTCAAGGAACGAGGTGATCCTTCGTCATGGATTATAAAATTTCGGACAAGCTGGCTGCGCTGAAGCCCTCCGCCATCCGGGAGATCTTCAAGTCGCTGACCGATCCCTCCATCATCAGCTTCGCTGCGGGCAACCCCTCCCCCCTGTCCTTCCCCGTGGAGGATCTGGCGGCCCTTTCCGCAGACATCTTCGCCAACCAGTCCACCACCGCCCTGCAGTACTCCGTGACGGAGGGCTATCCTCCCTTCCGCGAGGCCATAAAGAAGCGGCTCGGTGAAAAATTCGGCATAGGCCGGGACTTTGACGAGACCATCGTCACCACCGGCGGCAACCAGGCCGTGGAGCTCTGCTGCAAGGTCATGTGCAACGAGGGGGACGTGGTGGTCTGCGAGAACCCGTCCTTCATCGGCGCGCTGAACGCCTTCCGCTCCAACGGCGCGAAGACCGTGGGCGTTCCGCTGAAGGAGGACGGCATCGATCCCGAGGGACTGGAGGCGGTTCTCAGCACCACGCCCAACGTGAAGCTGCTCTATCTGATCCCCACCTTCCAGAACCCCGCCGGTGTCACCTCCACCCTGGAGAACCGGAAGAAGGTTTACGAAATCGCGAAGAAGCACGGCGTGCTGATCTTCGAGGACAACCCCTACGGCGAGCTTCGGTTTGCCGGGGAGGAGGTTCCCACCTACAAGTCCTTCGACGAGGACGGGCTGGTCATGTACTGCTCCTCCTTCTCCAAGATCCTCTCCGCCGGCATGCGCATCGGATACGCCTGCGGTCCGGCTCCCGTCATCCAGAAGATGGTGGTGGCCAAGCAGGTGGAGGACGTGCACACCAACATCTTCTTCCAGATGCTCTGCTATCGCTATATGACGGAGCGGGATCTGGACGGCCACATCGCCGAGATCCGCAAGATCTACGCGAAGAAGGCCGGCCTCATGCTCTCCGAACTGGATGCCCATATGCCGAAGTGCGTGAAATACACCCGTCCCGAGGGCGGCCTCTTCCTGTGGTGCACCCTGCCGGACGGCATGAGCTCCGCGGAATTCGTGAAGAAGGCTCTGGAGCGCAAGGTGGCCGTGGTGCCCGGGACCGCCTTTAACTGCGACACGGAAGCTCCCTCCGATTCCTTCCGCCTCAACTACTCCACCCCCTCCGACGAGGACATCGTGAAGGGCATCGGCATCCTCTCCGACCTGGCGCGGGAGATGTTCTGCTGACCGGCAGGCCCGCTTCGGGAATCCCATTGAAACGGACCGACTGATATGTTTATTGATAAAATCAAAATCCACGTCAAGGCCGGGAACGGCGGGAACGGCGTGGTCTCCTTCCGCCGGGAGAAATACGTGGCCAAGGGCGGACCGGACGGCGGCGACGGAGGCAACGGCGGGAACATCGTCTTCCGCATCGACGAGGGGTCCAACACCCTTCTGGCCTTCCGCTACCACCGGAAATTCGCAGCCCAGAACGGCGGCGACGGCGCGGGGCAGAAGTTTCACGGGGCAAACGGCGAGGATACGATTATCCTGGTCCCCCGGGGCACCCTGATCCGGGACGCTGACACGGAAAAAATCATCCACGACATGTCCGGCGACGAGGACTTCATCCTCTGCAAAGGCGGTCGGGGCGGATGGGGCAACCGTCATTTCGCCACCCCCACCCGGCAGATCCCCCGTTTCGCCAAGGCGGGACTGCCCGGCGAGGAAAAGGACGTGATCCTGGAGCTGAAGATGATCGCGGACGTGGGTCTGGCGGGTCTTCCCTCCGCGGGCAAGTCCTCCCTGCTGGCCGCCCTGTCCTCCGCCACCCCGAAAATCGCGGCCTATCACTTCACCACCCTGGAGCCCTCCCTCGGCGTGGTGTCCACCGGCGGCGAATCGGGCTTTGTCATGGCGGATATCCCCGGGCTTATCGAAGGCGCGTCGGAGGGAGCCGGACTGGGCACCGCCTTCCTGCGCCACATCGAACGCTGCCGGATGCTGGTTCAGGTGGTGGACGTCTCCGGCGAGGAGGGCCGCACGCCTCTTGCTGATTTTAAAACCATCTCCGCCGAGCTGGAGAAGTTCAGCCCGTCTTTGGCGTCCCGTCCCCGCATCGTGGCGGCCAACAAGGCGGACCTTCTGGTGGACGGCGAGGAGGAGTTTCCCCTTCTGAAGGAGCTGTCCCCCGAATGCGCCGCCCTGGAAGAAGAATGCCGCGGAGCCGGTTACGACGTGGTCTATATCTCCGCCGCGAAGAAGCTGGGGCTGAAGCCGCTGGTGGACAAAATCGCCGCCATGCTCCGCGAACTGCCGCCGGTGGTCACCTACGAGACCGAAATCACCCCGGAGGACGAGGCTTTCGACCTGCCCGCCGCCGAAAACGTCATCATCCGCCGGGCCGACGACGGCTCTTATCACGCGGAAGGCGCCTGGATCGACGCGCTGGTGGGCCGGGTCAACTTCAACGACCGGGAATCCATGATGTACTTCGAGCGCTCCCTCACCAAGTACGGCATCATCGACAAGCTCCGCGAGGCCGGCTGCGTCGAAGGCGACGAGGTCTGGATCGACGATATTTCGTTTGAGTTTGTGGATTAAAGGGGACTTTAAATCAGCAAAGACAAAGGCAGAACGCCGATTTGCCTTTCGTGGATGCCGACGGACACTCCTTCCACCGCAAGCGGTCCCCCTCCCTCTGAGAGGGAGGCAAAGAATCGCCCTGCTTTGAGGCTCCTTCCCAGAGGGAGCTGTCAGCTGTGCTGACTGAAGGAGTGTCTGAAAGCCATCATTACAACATCAAAAAAGACAGGAAAATCATTATGCTTGAAGAACTGAAGCGGCAGGTCCGTGAGGCCTGCATGAAAATCCCCGCGTGGAACCTCGCCATCTTTACCTGGGGCAACGTCTCCGGCATCGACCGGGAGCGGGGGCTGGTGGTCATCAAGCCCTCCGGCGTGGAGTACGACGAGCTGACCCCCGAGCTCTTCCCCGTGGTGGATCTGGAGACCGGGAAGACCGTGGAGGGCAGCCTCAATCCCTCCTCCGACACCCCCACCCACCTGGAGCTCTACCGACGCTTCCCCGCTCTGGGCGGCATCACCCACACCCATTCCACCTGGGCTACCATCTACGCGCAGGCCGGACGCGGCATCCGTCCCTACGGCACCACCCACGCGGACCACTTCGGCGGCGAGATCCCCTGCACCCGCGCTATGACCGAGGCGGAGATCCGGGGCGAGTACGAGCTGGAAACCGGCCGGGTCATCTGCGAGACCTTCGAGACCCTCCACCTGGATCCCATGCACATCCCCGCTGTCCTCGTCCGTTCCCACGGTCCCTTCACCTGGGGCAAGGACCCCATGGATTCCGTGGAGTGCGCCATGACGCTGGAGGCTGTGGCGAATATGGCCTTCCATACGGAGCTTCTCGCGGCTTCCCCCCAGCCGGCCAATATGGACAACGTGCTCCTGCACAAGCATTTCGACCGCAAGCACGGTCCGAACGCCTACTACGGACAGAAAAAATAAGCCCCGCAGAGGGACGAACCGACGGAGGGCAATCTGATGGAAAAACTGAGGAAACTCTACACCGCCGCCATGCTCTGCACCATTGCGGGCCTGCTGGTTTACGGCGTCGGCAAGTTCTTCTTCGTGCTGACCTTCCGTTCGGGACGCTCGCTCCTCGCCGCCGCGCTCCTGAAGCTCCCTGCTGTGGGGCTGCTGGGCTTCGGGTTTGTTCTGCTGGCAGTGGGAACCGCCTTCTTCATCGCCCTGACCGTGGAGCAGAGAAAGCAGCGGGATCAGGAAGAATAACCGTTATCCATGAGAAAAGGACGAAGTTTTTTCGGCTCCGTCCTTTTTGTTTATCCTTTTGATATCGGTTTATGTCCTTTGCTCCGGCCCCGCGCCGCAGGGATCACGCGCTCATTCCGGATCCGCCCGCAGGGTGAAGGTTCCGGTCTCAAACGCGCCGGAGGTCAGCCGCGTCCGCACCAGGGCATTCCTTCCCCATTCCCGGCGCAGCTTGCTCTCCAGCAGAACGGCTTCGAGGGATACGGCCAGACCGGGCTCCGGGCGGATCAGGACAGCGGGCGAATCCATCCGGAAGACTCCGGGCTCCTTCTCCCGCCATTCCTCCCGGCTCATGAGGGAGAAGCAGACCTCGCCTTGCCCGTCGAATTCGATCCGGTCCTCGCAGAAGAAACCTCGCTCGTCCAGTCCCGCCCGGCGCACATAGGATTTCAGCCCCGCTTCGGCAGGATACGCGTCCTTCAGCTCCGTGACGAGGATCCCGTTCTCACAGGACAGGATCCGGGCGGCGTACTGTCTCCCGGGCTTCTGCTCGATCCAGTCCCCCTCCCCGTGCCGGAACGCAGGCAGGTTGTGATAGACCGAGCGCATGGTCCAGAGGGTATACCGCTTCGAGGAGAAGGTGTCCTTTGTGTACTGCTCCACCCCGGGATCCACAAACACCGGCTCTCCCGCAGCCCAGAGGATGAAGGAACCCGCGTCGTTGTGATTGTGACTCTCCGCGTTGTGACCGCCCTTCGCCGCCAGCGCCATGCCGGTGTGGCTGTTCTTCGCAATCAGCACCCCGAGATCCGGATAGAGGATGTTCCCGTCGGCGGCCGCTTCGTTCCCCGGCTTCTTCTCCGGCAAGGGCTCCAGCAGATCCCGGACGGCGCGGTACGTCGTGTTCCCGGGGACCCATTTGTAACGGCGGGACCCGTCCGCACATTCCGCCGCCAAAGCGCTCAGCTTGTCGGAGCCGGTCAGCCGTCCCATCCGGGCGAGCAGAGCCGCGTCGGGGCTGATGCGGTGGGACGCGTCGGCGAAGTTGGCCCAGGCCCCCTTGTCCATGCGGAAGTCGGCGATGTATTCGCACATCCGCTTCACGAAGGGATCCCCGGTCATGTCCGCCGCCCCCGCCGTCAGATCGCGGATCAGCTCCAGGCAGTCGAAATAGGAAGCCCCGGCCACGCCCCAGTAGCCCGGTCCCTCGTCGCATCCGCCGTCTGCGGGATAATCGGCGGTGAACCGGTCCAGGAAGGTGAAGGAGCGATCCAAAGCCCGGGTCCGGCGGTCATCGTTCTCCTCGCAGAGCAGAACGGCGGTCAGCACGTTGGAGACGATCCACGGCGTCCAGTTGTTGAGGGCCTGTCCCGCTTCGCCCATCCACCAGTTGTTCTCCCCGGCCACGTCGTAGTAGGGATGGAAAATCCGCTTTTCCAGCAGGGATCGGATGCGGCGGCGGATCACGGGCGTCACTCCGTCCAGAATCTCACCGCCCAGGGTCCACACCCAGGCCATGGCGGCCCCGGTGGAAGCGGAGAACAGGTCGATGTGGCGCATGTCGTCGTCCTCCCCCAGATCGAAGGAGTCAGGCAGGCAGTTTATCGGATTGCCGTGGCAGGGGGCGTTGTGGGCGGGCAGGACCCAGGTGGATTCCTCGCATATGGCCCAGACATAGTCCGTCAGAAGATCCGTGAAGCGGCCGTGCCCCTCGGCCAGCTCCGCCATCAGAAGGGTCAGCATGGCGTCCCGGCGGGCAAAATACGGCGCTTCATACCGGGAGCGGTTGCCGTTGTTGTAATACTCCCTGTAGAGGGATGCCGGCAGGGCGGGGACCGCTTTTCCAAGCAGCGCCTCGGCTTCCCCGATCACCCCTCCGGCGGCGGCGTTCTCTTTTATTGCACCGAGATCCGGCGGCACATCGGAAAACAGACGCGCTTTATTGCACGGGGCGATGACTGCGGCGGCGTTGATGTCCTTGAACAGCTTCGGCATGGCAGATACCTCCGATTCCATGGGTTGTGGCTTGCATCCACATTGTACCATATTTCAGGCCGTCCGGCAAGCGGGTGAAGCAAATCCCGCCGTTTTTTTGCGTTCTGAAATCCCATCCGCATACTGGACAAACTCCGCTCCGTATGATACAATAGGTGCACGCGATTTTCAGACAGGGGCCCCCGCTCATGCCCCCGAAAGGAGCCCTTATGACCGGAAGAAAAGCGGTCCCCCTCCTGCTGTGGGCGGCGGTACTTTTCCTCGTGGCGGTCATCTTCCATTTCTCCGCCCAGCCCGCTGCTCAATCATCGGAAACCTCCTCTCCCTTCGTGGATGTCTATATGCGCCTGTTTCATCCGGAAGCGGACGGCCTGTCTCCCGAGGAACGGTTCGATCTGCGGGAATCCGCCAGCTTTATCGTCCGGAAAACCGCGCATTTCTCCATCTACACGCTGCTCGGCGCGCTGCTGACCGCCGCTGTCTCCGCCACCTTTTCCGCATACGGAATGAAACGCCTGTGGCTTCCCTTTCTCCTGGGCGCGCTCTGGGCCGTCAGTGACGAAATCCACCAGTACTTCGTTCCCGGCCGGTCCTGTGAGCTGCGGGACATGACCATCGATTCCGCCGGGGTCCTGCTGGGCGTCCTGCTCTTCACCGCATGCGCACGGGTGACTTTTTCCATCCCCAAAAAACGGCGCAAAAAACAGCGGTGACCGGAAGAATAACGAGGTCCTGATACTAATCTCATTCTAAAAGGGAAAACGCGGCTTCTTGAAAGGGAAGCCCGGAGCAGCAGGCTGCTCGGCAAGAACTTTATAAATACGGCAAGAACTTTATAAATACACTGGTGCAGCATTCTTCTCTTCGTGCAGCACGGGGTAACGTGCAGTGCACTTTTTCTGACTTTGTTTTTTGCACATCTTTGACAGATTATCTTTTTAGGTTGAGAATAGTATGAAATACCTCAGGAGCACATTCCCCCTATAAAAATCCCCCCGTCGGATTTCTCCGGCAGGGGGTGTTTGTTATGTGCGATTCACATCAGCGGGATGCCGTCCGCTCAGTGCTTCTTCTTCGCAGCGGCAAAGCCGGCGAGGGAGACCACGGCGGAGACAGCGGCGATGATGCCGAAGTCGAAGGTGTTCGGAGCCTCGGCCTTGGTGTCGAGCGCCTCGTCCACGGGAGCGGCAACCTCTTCAGCCTTATCGCCGAACAGGGTCAGCTCGGAAACCTGGAAGGTGCCGGAAGCGGTGCCTTCCGCGTTGAACTTCACGTAGGACACACCGTTGGCGGAAGCGTCGCCGGCGTAGTAGGTGAAGTTGGTCTCTTCGAAGAAGGTGTCGTCGCCGGAGGCCAGCTCGGTCCAGTTCTCACCGTCGGCGGAGACGGAGATGGTCCACGCGT
>CACWLT010000144.1 GCA_902761695.1 uncultured Ruminococcus sp. | reverse complement strand
AGCCTGTCGAGTGTCTCCCGGGAGAAATGGTCGGAGTGGGGATGCGTCAGGATCACGTCCTTCACGCCCTTGAGCAGTCCCTCGTATCCGAAGGTTTTTTCAAACTCATAGACACAGGGGCCCGGATCGATCAGCAGACATCCGTCCACCAGCAGGGAGGACAGCCGGCGGAAATCCGGGGACGCGTCCGCCGCCCGGGGATCCCAGTCCGCCGCGCCGGTTCCGAGAAAGAGAAGTTCCATATCGTCTCACTCCACCGTCATATCAAAATTGACCAGATAGCTGCCGAAGGATACGGAGAACGAGTAGCTGCCCGTCGGGATCGGCTCGGAGGGAATGATGGCCACTCCCCGGTAATCGTCCCCAGAGAACATGTCCGGATAGGTGGTCATGTCCAGGGTACCGGCAATGGAATCCGCCATGTCCGAGGAAATGAGGCCGATGCTGCAGGGGGAGTCCGACGGGTAAAAGAGTTCCTCGTCCGTGAAGTACATGACCAGGGTCCCGTTCTTTATCTCGGCAGGCTGGGCCAGCTCCAGCTCCAGGATGGAGGACACCTCCACGTTTTCCGGCAGAGCGTTGGTTTCAGGTTCCTCGGGTTCGGGCTCGGCGGCCATTTCGGGGACGGCTTCCGTCGGTGCGGAGTCATCCAGGGCGTCAGCCTGGGCATCAGCCTGGACAGTATCCGGAGCTGCGTCATCCTCGGCAGAAGCGCCTTTTGAGCAGGCAGTGCTCAGAGCAAGCAGTGCGCACAGGAGGAGTAGGGAAAGTCTTTTCATGGGGAAAGCTCCTTCGTGTGGATAATAAAGGGTGTTTTCTTTTATTTTACCATGAATTCCCCGAAAATCATAGTGTTTTTTATGAATTTTTTCCGCTTCCCGCACAGCCCGGTCCCAGGCGGAAAAACGCGTGTTCCTCATTGACGGGGGAGGGCGGAGCATGGTATAATGGGATCCGGCAGAGAATTGCCGTAAGGCGGTTTTTCATTCCAAAGAAAGGATATACAGCCCATGAAAAAATCCGGTTGCGCACGGGGTGTCCTGTCGGTGATTCTGGCGCTGGTACTGGGACTGACGGGCATGACGCATTTCATCGCGGCCGCTCCGACCTCTTCCCCCATCCTGACCCTCGAGGCTGCGGAGGGTGAGCTGGGCGGACCCGCTTCACGGCACGGCAATAAAGTCGGCAATATCGGAAAAAACGGCGGGGACCGGGAGGGAACGGCGACATACCGCGCCCTGGCCTTGCCGGAGGACGGGTACTATACTCTCCGGTTCTTTTACTATTCCGGCTCCGACGACCGCTATTTCAATATCACCACTCCGGACGGCACGGTGAAGCTGCCCGTCCCCTCCACCGGCGGCTTTGACCGGATCGGATCGGCGGACCTGGACCTCCATCTGGAAAAGGGCGGCTGGCTGACGGTGGGCTCCGACTGGTACGGACCGGACCTCGCCCGCATCGAGATATACCTGCCCGCGGAGGAAGAAGCCGCTCTGCGCAGCTATGAGGACCCCGATGAGGTCCGCGCGGGCGGGGAAGACTTCGCCCTGATCTTCGACCGGAAAAACGGCGTCTTCTCCGTGGAGCGGGACGGCGGGCGGCTCCTTGAAAACATCCGCTCCGAGGCGGTGCTGGACGGGAAAACCGTCGCCTCCCACGATTTCGCCTCCCACAGCCTGACGATCGACGGCCTGTCGGTAACCTTCACCCACGAGGGTCACCCGGACACGGACGCCGTCATGGTCCAGACCTTCACCCTGCGCGGGGAGGAGCGCGCCTTCCTGACCGAGTGTGAGATCCGCTCCCCCGCAGGCGTTTCCGTCAACCGGATCGCCCCGATCGTCCTCTACGGGGAGGGGATCCATATCCCGGATTCCGTGTTCCTGTCCGTTCCCTTCGACAACGATATGTGGGCGGAACCGTCCTTCACCCCGCTGGATAAGCTGGCCGCGCATACCCTGTCCCACGAGGTCTTCGCCCTGTATTCCGCCGGGACGGGAGCCGGGATCGCGGCCGGATCCGTGGAGCACGACCGTTGGAAGACGGGCATCGAAGCCGACGCGTACCACGGCGAATGGCGCGGGCTCAGCGTCTACGGCGGCGCGGCGGATGAGAACACCCACGACACCTCCCCCCACGGCGCACTCTCCGGCACGGCGGTGAAATCCCCCCGGATCTTTGTGAATGTCTGCGGCGACTGGCGCGAGGGCCTTCTCGCCTATGGTAAAGCCAACGCGGAAGCCGTCCCCCCGAAGACTTCCGTCCCCTCCGTCCCCTTCGGCTACAACTCCTGGGGCGTTCTGCAGGACAAGGTGAGCCTCGGGGATATGACCGCCGTGTCCGACTACATTCACAAGCATCTGCAGCAGGCTTGGACGGGGGACGGCTCCCCGGTCTACGTCAATATCGACTCCTTCTGGGACTTTCTCGCCCACAACGACCCGGATTTTCACGGCTCGAACGAGGACGCCCTCCGTCTCTTCGTCGCCCATTGCCGTGAGAACGGACAGGAGCCCGGGATCTACTTCACCCCCTTCGCCTGCTGGCACGGAGACGAGGACGCCCTGAAAAGCAGCGTCGTAGAGGGCACCGGATACACCTATTACGACGCGGCCCTGAAAAAGGCGGACGGCACCCTTTACGGCAAGCTGGACGGCGGCTATGCCCTGGATCCCACCCATCCCGCCACCATAGCCCGGCTGGAAAAGCAGCTCCGCCATTTTATCGACCTGGGCTTTACCTACGTCAAGCTGGATTTCATGACCCACGGCGCGCTGGAGGGAGCCCATTACGACCCCGCCGTCTCCACGGGCCTTGAAGCCTACAACGCCGGCATGGCCCGAATTCACGCCGTCTGCGACGGACGTATGCTCGTCAATCTGTCCATCGCCCCCCTCTTCCCCTATCAGTACGCGGACGGACGCCGGATCAGCTGCGACGCCTTTTCCTCCCTGGACAACACCCGCCATGTGCTGAGCTGTCTGACGGCTGGCTTCTGGGAGAAGGAAATCTACCCGTATCCTGATCCGGATCACCTGGTGGTCTGGGGGAAGGACGGCGGTGTGACAGAGGGGGAGGCGCGGTGCCGGGTGACCTCCGGTGCCATCTCCGGAACCAGCTTCCTCGTCGGGGACAATCTCGCGGATATAGAACCGGGATCGGAGAAGGAACGGCGCATCCTCGCCCTCTTCGCCAACCCCGGCGTGATCGATCTGGCGAAGCGCGGGCAGGCCTTCATTCCCTGGTCCGTCGTGCCCGGGGAGAAATGCGCCGACGCTTTCCGGTACGTCCTGGGAAACGAGCTTTGGCTGGCGGTCTTCAACTTCGACGACACCGCATGTTCAAAATCCTTCGATCTCTCCAGCCTGCTGACCGGGCAGGAAATCCGGGGCACGGAGCTCTGGCGCGGCACGGAGGCGATTTTCCAAAACGGCGTGCTGATTTGCGAAATCCCCGCCCGCGACGCCGCCCTCTGGCATGTCACGGCCGTGAATCCCGACGCACCCGCCGACGTCACGGAACCGTCGGACCCGACCGTCACGGAATCCGGACCCCCGGCGGAACCGGACGTTTCCGGCGAACCCACGGTCTCAGCGGAACCCGATGTCCCCGCTGAACCTCCCGCCCCGGACCCCTCCCTCGCCGAACCGGCCCGGAGCAGACTCCGCGTTCTCATCCCCGCCGCCCTCGTCTCCGCCGCCGCTCTCACCGCGTTTCTCGTTATCCGCAAAAGAAAAAAGAGACCGTGACCTCGCGCCCTCCTTCATCAAATGAATAACGGCATGGATACCGTCAGACCGGCGGCTCTCCATGCCGTTTTTTCATTATGTCTGTGTTATTCCCCGGCTCCTTCCGCCTCCTCGAACTCTGCCTCCAGCTTTTCCAGCAGCGGGAAGAGCTCCTCGGGCCGGGATATGGTGAAGTCCGGGTGATCCTGTGGTCCGTCCTCGTCGAAGGGGCGGCGCTTCGACCAGGTCAGCAGCACGGAGCGGATCCCGAAGAGGTTCGCCCCCCGGATGTCCCGCTTCACGTTGTTGCCGGCCATGACGACCCGTCCCCGGTCCTCGTCCGTCAGCCCCACGGCGGCCATGGCGGAGCGGAACATGCGCTCATCCGGCTTTTCGGCCCCCACCGCCTCGGAGATGACCCGGGCCGCGAAGATGTCCTCCAGCCCGTTCTCCCGCATGGTGTTGGCGAAGGACTGTACCGTCCCGTCCGCCACCATGACAACGGTGTAGCCCGCCTCGAAAATGGACCGCATGGTCTCACGGGCTCCCGGAATGCAGTCCGCGTGAACCACCGTCCCCGTTTCGTCCCGGACCTCCGTCCCCTCGTCAATGATCGTGTCCCCGATGTCCGTGAAGAGGACGATCCGCTTTTGTCCGTTCATGGGTGTTCTCCTGCGTCCTGCCTCATCCCTCCACGCCGGGGAGCTTGGACAGGGTCTTGTTGATAACTTTTCCGTTGGTCTTCTCGAGGGACGCCAGATCGGTGCTCTTCTTCTCGAACAGGCTGCGCAGAGGCCCGTCCCGCAGCTGGCCGCAGAGCGTGGAATCCCCGATGTCAATGACCCGGGAGGCGAAAATGATGTCCAGCATCCCCTGGGATTCCTCGTCACGGGCCACCTTGTTCTGGAGCACCACGTCATAGTAGGCCGGCACCACCCGGTTGAAGTACTGTGCCGCCAGTGCCTCCAGCATGACGCCGCACCGCTCCAGTTCCTCCCCGGTCTTGGTTACCGGCACCACCGTGGGCATGTAGTAGCAGAGCCGCGCCGCGTAGTGCTCCTGAGATGAGTCGAACTTGGGATAGGGCACGATGCCGAAATCCGACTCCATGGTCCGGAGCTCCTCCGCGAAGAAGAAGGACATGTCCATAAAGAGGGCCTTGTTCTCCGAAAAGAGTTTGATGGATTCCGGCGGGATGTCGGCCGAGGCGTCGATGGGCAGGTACTTGTCCTCCGCCCAGCAGAGATCGATGAGCTTTTCCCAGACCGCCACAAACTTCTCCGAGCCGATGGAGAGATGGGGCACGTCGTTTTCATCCTTCTCCACGCTCAGCGCGCCGGCTCCGATCCAGAACCCCGGGGCGGCCATCTTCGGGTGGGAGGTGTATCCCCAGCGGTCCTCCCGGTCCCGGATCCCGTTGCCGTCCGTGTCCGCCGAGACGGTCTTCATCATGTCGTTCATGCGGTCCATGGTCCAGTCCCCGCTCCGCACCAGATCGTAGGGCGAATCCAGGCCGTAGTCCGGAATGAAGGCTTTGTTGAACATCAGGGCGAAAGTCAGGTCGTAGGTGCAGAGATCGAAGGAGGACATGGCGATGTAGTGCTGTCCCGCGATGCTGAGGGACTCGTTGACCGTTTTGTCCCAGTAGGGCTTCTCCATGTCGATGACGGGGACGTTGTCCGCCGTCACCAGAAGATTGTTGGACCACCAGGTGGTGGCGTCGGGGCAGCGGATCCGGATAAGATCCACCGACGCGTCCCCGGCCTCCACCGTGACCCGGGGCGTGGAGGAGAAGTCCGCGTAGAGGATTTCCGCGATCCGGATGCCGAAGCGGTCCTCCACCGCCGCGGTGGCCCCGTACATGGCGTCGTTGAGGCTGGTGCCCGTCATCTCGTCCGCCCGGACCCGGTAGTGGAAGTTCTGATTCTCAAAGGTCATGGCCCCGAAGTCCGCGCCTCCGAAATCGTATTCCCCCAGATCGTCCCGGACCCCGGGCTCGGGCGCTTCTGTCTCGGGCGGGGCGGTTTCGGCGGCGTGCGGTTCCGCGGTGCCGATCTCAGCCGGGGCGGAGGGTTCCGTATCCCCGTTTCCCCCGGCGGAGGAGCAGGAGGACAGCGGAACGGCCGCCATCAGCGCGGAAAGCAGCAGGGCAAGGGGGCGGAGTGTCATCTTTTTCATATTGCCGTCTCCTTTTGTTTATGTGTGTTTATCCGTTGTCCGTGCCGTCTCCGGATCTCCGGTCAGCGGGTCCCCTCCGGCTTACATTCCCGGTAGAGCCGCCCCTCCCATCCGGAGAGATCCCGGGGTTCGCCGCTCCATCCCGCCTGCCGGAACCAGATCCGCATGGGCAGGGGACCGTTGTTGTTCCATCGCCGGTATTCGATGAGGGTGAGGGCCTCACCGTCCTCCGTCGTCACCGTAACAGTTCCGTCCCCGTTCAGCACCGGCGGATCGGAGGATAGCACGGGATCGAACTCCTCCCATTTCTCCACCGTCTTCTCACAGCAGTAGAGCACCGGTCCGCGCTTCACCGCGATCCTGCCGTGATCCGCCCCGACCCAGGGATGCGCCTCGATCTTCACGGGATCGGCTTCATACCGGATCTCAATCGCAGATTCTCCCGCAGGTATCTTCACGCAGGCATACCCCTTGTCCTCCGTGTACGGCACGGAGAGGGAGAACCCGTGCGCCCACGCGGGAATCCGGATCCGCACCTCCTGAGCCCCGGCGGTTTTCACCTTCAGCGTTTTTCCATGTGCCGCGCTTTTTAGGGAGAGATGCACACTGCAGAGCTCCGCCTCCGCGTCGATGTAGAGGTTCATCCAGACCGTGCTCCCCTGCTGTGCGAACAGACAGGAGGGCAGCTCCCCGGCGGCTTTCAGCAGCATGGGCGGACAGCAGGGACAGCCGTGCCAGCTCCACCGCTCCCGTCCGCCCCGGCTCTCCAGGGGATTTTCGTAGGTGTAGTGCACCCCGTCCTCGGAAACGGCGGCGGGCAGGAGATTGACGATTGTGGATTCCGCTGCGTCCCAGACCGAGGCCTCCCCGGTGAGCCGGAACATGGCCTCCGCGAAGAACAAGAATCCCACCCCGGCGCAGGTCTCGAGATACGCGTCGTTGGGCAGCTCGTACTGCTGACCGAACCGCTCGTCGTCCCGGTGCGCGCCCACGGATCCGTTGATGTGGCCCGCCAGATGGCCCGGGCCGTCTTCTCCAGTCCCGCGTCGTCCATAGCGGCGGCTGCCTCGGCAATCCCCGTGTAGAACAGCGTAGCCCGGACCGCGTGCCCCACGGCTTCCCGCTGCTCCCTGGCCGGTCTGTGGTCCTGGGCGTATTCCTGCAGAAAGGCCGGGAACTGATGCCGCCCCTCGTTGTTGCCCTTGTTCTCGATGAAGAAGAGCGCCAGCCTGAGGTATTCGCCCCGCTTTGCCCCGAGCGCATCCGCCAGCTCCGGCCGCTCGTCGAAGAGGGCCTCCAGGGAAAGCAGCGCGCTCTCCGCCAGGGAGTGCTCGCAGACGATGTTCCAGCGCGGCGGCGGCCCGATCCTGTCAGCCAGATAGTTGGCGCACCGCACGGAGCAGGAGAGCAGGGAAGTCTTTCCCGTGCCCCGGAAGTGGTGGACCCCCGCCTCGATGAGACACCCGGCGTCGTAGGTCTCGTGCTGCCAGCGGGCGTTTCCGCCGTTCAGTCCCCAGAGCTGATCCGGCCTTTCCAGGGTCACATAGGGATGGAGCCAGCCGTCCTCCCCCTGCGCCCGGGCGATGACGTCGATGACCGCGTCCAGCCGTTCGTCCAGCGCCGGATCGTACCGCACCGTCAGAAGATCGGAAACGCCTCGGATGACCTCGCCGATCAGCCCGTGATACCAGGGAGGCCCCGCGTGACCGCCCCGCTCTCCCCGGGCCACCCGCTCGTAGTTCTCGATTGCCCCGTCCGCCAGAAATTTTTTAAAGACGTCCGGAACGGTGACAGTGCGGATTTTCTCCAGATAAGGGGCGAAAAACGCGTCCGTGACCTCCACCTTCCGGATATCCGCCGGAACCGGCCGGGGCGTCGTGCTCAGAATGGCGCTCATGGTGTACCTCCTCCGATGTCTTCTCTCCGGCTTCAGTCCCGGATGTCCCAGACCAGCGTCCCGTCCCGCTCCTTCACGGGGATGAAGATCGGAACCTCCTTCCTCGTCTCCGTCGCGCTGTTGGGGGAGTGGATGGACAGGTACGTCTGCCCGTCCGTGTCGGTGAAGAGCATGCCGTGGCCGCCGTCGTAGTCCCCGGTCATGGCCTTGGAGTAGAGCAGGGCCTTGTCCTGGGACCATTTACCGTCCACCCGTCCGTTGTCCGAGCGCGCGATCCCCACGCAGTAGCCCGCGCTGTCCCAGTTGGACCAGAGCATGAGCAGCTCTCCCGTTGTCAGGCGAACCATCCAGCAGCCGTCCGTCACCTTGCCCGTCGCCCAGGCCGGATCGTCCGCCCGGAACAGCTCAAGGGGCTCGGAGACAAAACGCGTCAGATCCTCCGAGAGCTTCGCCGCCGCCATCCGCCCGCAGCCGTCGTCCGTGGAGGTCCATTCGTGGACGAAGATCATCCAGGGCTGCCCGTCCTCGTCCACATAGAAGGTGCCGTCGATGGAGTCCCAGTCCTTCGGCGTCGCGTGCCCGTCCGTGATCTCCCGGAACGGACCCTCCGGCTTGTCCGAGACGAAGATCGAGCAGCCACGGTGTCCGGTGGTCTTCGACTTGTAGGTGGTGAACATGTAGAATTTCCCGTTGTACCGATGGACCTCCGGCGCCCAGAAATTGGTGTCCGCGTCCCCCGGAATCTCCACGCAGACTCCGAGATCCGTGAATCTGCCGGCGAGGGACCCGCTGTCGTTCTTAAAGCAGTGCCACCCGGTGCCGTAGGCGTAGTATGTGCCGTTTTCCACCACAATGCAGGGGTCTCTCAGCTGCGCGATGGATGAGGTGACAATCGCGTCCTTCATGGTATATTCTCCTTTGATGTCAAGGTTTTCGGGGATTTTTCCGCCCCGCTTGTCCAGGCATTCGTCGATGAAGCGCCCAATCACGGCCATGCGGGCATAGTTCCCCCGGCAGGCCAGCGCCACG
>CACWLT010000143.1 GCA_902761695.1 uncultured Ruminococcus sp. | reverse complement strand
CAAATCCAGTACCGCGTCCCGCACAGCCAGCTTGTCCGCCTGATCCGCTTCGCTGTCCGACGCCGCCACCACCCGCAGCCGCAGCACGTCCCGGTAGATCTCCCCCTCGCCGCTCACCGGACAGACGGACAGAACCGCCGCCGCCGCAAGGGACGTAATTGCCAGACAGCCCCAGAACCGCAAATATTCCATAATATATATATAAACCTCCCGGAAATCCATATCTCAGGAATACCCGGGAGAACTCTTCCTTATTCAGTTGTACGTTCTATTTCCCGTCCCCCGCCTCAGGCCTTGATGTACCGGATATACCGGATCCAGTCGTGGCGGGACAGGAAGTGGGTGCCGGGACGCAGATGGAAGCCCACGTTCCCCTCCGCGAAGGTGTCCCATGCCTCGGGCAGTCGATCCGGAGCCGCGAATCCGCAGAGCCCCTGCGCCTCCCAGGCCGGAGAAGCCGCCGCGCAGCAGAGATATTCCGAGGTGGGATCGGCCCAGTCATCCTCCCCGGCGGAGGCCACATATACCTTCCGCGGGCAGACCGCCGCCAAAAGGAAATGCTGATCGAAGGGCGTGCGCTCCGACGCCTCGATGCTCACCGAGATGGTCTTCATGTTCTCGCAGAACCAGTAGGGGAACACCTGGCAGATTCTCGGGAAGGTCTCGCCGATCTTCTTTCTTGTGATCGCCGCGCCGGAGCAGCCGGAATCGTTGGAGAACACATGGGTGAACCGCTCGTCGTTGGCTCCGGCCCAAAGCGCGGTCTTTCCCAGCCGGGAATGGCCCACCACGCCCAGCCGCGCGGGATCAACGCAGTCCAGGCTCAGCACGTAGTCCGCCAGCCGGGACGCCGCGTAAGCCCACATGCCGATCTTGCCGGTTCCGTCGCCGGGTCTCTTTCCATCCGGGAAGAAGTGGGGCGCGAGCAGCGTGGACCAGTTGTCCTCCCCGTCCTTCGCCACATCATTCATGACGAATTCCGCGATGACCACGCCCTCGTTCATCAGCTCCTCCAGCGGGAAATAACGCGGATAGCCGAAGGAGATGAACACAAAGGCCGGCACCTTATTTTCCGCCGACGCGATGTCCGGAATGTACACGTGCGCCGGGAAGGTAAAGCTCTCCCCGTCGGGCGTGGGGAAGGTGATGTCCATCTCGTGCAGCTTCGCGACGCCTGCCGCCACCCGCTCCTGCTTCGTCTCGACCCAGGTCGTCTCCCCGATCTTCTCCGGGAACCGGCCGTATTCCATCTCTTCCAGCACGTCGAGCAGCTCGCGCCGTCTCTCTCCCCAGTTCTCCGCCGTCACGGGGCTCCCGTCCCTCATGGTCATCAGCGCGGGCAGTCCCCTCTCTTCAAGCAGTTCCTTCAGCATGGTAAACCTCCCGATACAGAATCGTCCGAAATGCGCGGAACCGCCGGATCTCTCCCGTCCCGCCGCCGCATCCAGTATAGCACAAAAAATCCCCCGTTGCAATCCCCATTTTTCTGTGCTATACTGAGGAAAACACCTCTTCGATCATATGCCGCGAGGAATCTGCCATGCCGGGAAACCGAAAAACCGAACTCTCCGCCGCCTCCCTCGTCCTCATGACCCTGGTGGTCTTCATCCATTCCGCCGCCGAGTGCGTGACCGGATATGACCCCGCCTCCCTGCCCTTTCTCCTGGCCGCCTCTGCCCACCGCGTCGCCTCCTTCGCCGTGCAGGGCTTTCTGTTCCTGGCCGGATTGAAGCTCACCCTCCGTATGGCGGACGATTTTTCCTATACCCGCTATGCCCGGGGACGCCTTATCCGCATCGGCCTGCCCTATCTTATCGCGTTCTCCGCCTTCTTCGCTGTCTATGCCCTGACCGGACGCCTGAGCGATCCCTCCCCGGCCTCCTTCCTCATCCCGTTTTTCACCGGCGGCCTCACGGGACATTTCTACTTCGTCGCCGTCATGGCCCAGTTCTGCCTGCTGGTCCCCCTCTGGCGCGCCCTGCAGAAAAAGGCCCACCCCGCCCTTCTGCTCTTCGTCTCCCTCATGCTGACCCTGGTGTTCATGGACCATATGCCGGAGCTTGGCCGCCTGGCCACGGGCTTCCGGGTGGAGCTGACCCGCAACGCCGCCCTCTTCACAACCTACCTCTTCTACTGGACCGCAGGCATGGCTGCCGGATCCCGCTATCCGGATTTCGCCGCCTTTCTCGATAAGCAGAAGCGCCCCCTCACCGTCCTCTGGCTCCTTGCCGTCGTCGTTGACTGCGCCCTCCTCATCGCCATCCGCCGGGGTACCTATTACGCCCTCTGGTCCGATGACTTCCACCTTTTGACCTGTACCCTGGCGATCCTCAGCCTGCTCGCCCATGCCCGCACCCTCCCCGCCTCCGCCGTCTCCGCCCTGGCCCCTGCGGACCGCGCCTCCTACCTGATCTACCTCTGGCACCCCATGACCATCCTGGCGCTGGACTCCGCCATGAACCGCCTGGGCATCCATGCCCTGGGCATCCATGCCCTGGGTATCCGCTCCCTGGCCCTCCGCTTCCTTCTCCGCTTTCCCCTGACCCTCCTCCTCACCGCCGCCCTCTGCATTCTCTGGCAGGCCCTGACCTCCCGGCTGTTTCATCCAAGCCCAAAGAATTAAAGGTGACTTTATGTCGGCAAAGACAAAGGCAGAACGCCGATTTTCTCATTCGTAAAACCAAACGGACACTTCTTCCACCGCAAGCGGTCCCCCTCCCTCTGAGAGGGAGGCAGAGAAACGTCTTTTCCTTTTGAATCCCTCCCAGAGGGAGCTGTCAGCTGTGCTGACTGAAGGAGTATCTGAAAGGGGTTATTATTTAGACAGCAACCTACGGTCAGCATGCAGACTTGCTGACTTATAGTCCCCTGTACATTCAAAGGAGTTCCCCCCATGCTCATCTTCCTCCCCCCCGCCGACGACCTCCTCCCCTCCCTCGCCGCCTACCGCCGCACCTGCCTGGAGTATGCCTCCGACATGGACGGATCCGCCGGCCTCGGGAATTTTTCCTCCCTCACCGACTGGCTGAACCGCATCCGACTGCTGGATTCTCCTGAGGCCGAGCGGAGAGGATGGCTCCGTACAACGGTCTTCCTGGCCGTCCTGGCCCCCGGGGAGTGCTCCCTGGCCGCAAGGGACGCCGCCTCCCCGGATTACCTCCCGAACGTCGTCGGCATCGGCAGCGTCCGTTTCCCGACCCACGGCGAAGAGCTCGATGCCGGGCATATCGGCTATCACGTCCGCCCGGATGTCCGCCGCCGGGGATACGGCTCCGCGATCCTGACCCACGCCGTCGGCCTCTGCCGGGAAAAGGGCGTCCGGGATCCCGCGGTCTGCGTTATGGCCGATAACCTCCCCTCCCTCCGCACCGCCCTCTCCTGCGGATTTGTCCGGGAAGCGGAGGGCACCCTCCCCACCGGCGAACCCTTCATCCGCCTCCGCAGTTACGATCCCGCCTGACCTTCTCCAAATCGAAAGCCCGCGCACTCCCCCGGCCAGCGCAGACTTTTTCCTTTATTCTTATTGCCCCCTCACAGGAACAGCGGCCTCAGCTGCCTCCCCTCCGCCATGGCCTCGAGCGCCTCCCGCACCCTTGAAAAATCCGCGACCAGCGAATGGGGCTTTCTCTCCGGATCGTCCTGCCGCATGGGCACGAACCATATGTTTTTCCGGTTCAGCAGCGCTCCGATGTTGGCGAGATTCGCGCTCATGGCGTCGTTTGTGGCCGGAGCGAGAAGCAGTGGCCGGTCCCCCCGCAGATGCGCCTTGGCCGCCATGGTGACCGTCGTGTCCGTGATCCCGTGCGCCAGCTTTGCCATCGTGTTCCCCGTGCAGGGACATACGATCAAAGCGTCCAGCGGATCCCCCGGGCCGAACCGCTCCGCCTCCGCGACCGTCGTCACCGGCCCCCGCCCGCAGATCTTCGTCACAGCTTCCAAAAGCGCCTCCGCCGTCCCGAACCTCGTGTCCCAGCTTTCCGCGTGCTCCGACAAAATGGGCACCAGATCAAACTTCCCCGCCAGCCCCTCCAGCACAGCCAGCGCCTCCCGATGGGTGCAGAAGGACCCGGTCATGGCAAAGCCGATCCGCCGAAACGCCGTTTTCATACGCTTCCTCCTTCCTTCGCCGCCAGGGCTGCCAGCACCGCGCCGCCGATGATCTCCCCGGCCGTCTCCGGTGCGCATTTCCCCGGCAGGGACGGCAGCGAAATCACCCGGATCCCGGCCCGCTCCGCCTCCTCCCGCCTCAAACAGCGCACGCCCTCCGCCCCCGGCGCCAGATCGAAGAGGACCGTCCCCCGCTTCATCTTATTCAGGGTGTCCGCCTCGAGGATCCTCGCCGGAACCGTGTTGAATACCGCCATGTGCCCCGGGGGATTATCCCTCCAGTCCGCCAGAGGCATCGGAACGCAGCCGTCCGCCTCCGCCCAGGCCAGATCCCGGGGACTTCTCGCCGCCGCCGTCACCTCCGCCCCCAGCGCCGATAGCCGCCGAGCCAGCGTCCGCCCCACTCTCCCATACCCCAGTACCGTGCAGGATAACCCCGCCACCGTCACGGGCAGCGTATCGATGCAGGCCGCCACCGCCCCCTCCGCCGTGGGAACCGCGTTGCGGATCTGAAAGGCCTCGTCCTCGAAGTAGTCCGTCACGAGAAGCCCCCGCTCCCGGCAGACCTCGCAGGCCGTCTCCGGTATCCTCCCGCCGAACACCATGGCCCCCGGCTTCATCAGTCCGAGCAGCTCCGTCACCTGCGGCGCGTCGTCCCCCATCCCCGGCGCGTTCAGCCGGATCCCGTCCCGCGATACGGGCAGGGGAAGAATCACCGCGTCCGCCTCCCGCACCGCCGATTCCGCGTCCTTGCATCGGACCGTGCGCCCCTTCTCCTTCGACACGCCTGCGGGACCATCCGCCTCCGTGAATCCCGCGCCCCACAGGGCAAATTCCGCTCCATTCAGCCCGGGGAAGCCCTCGTCCGCCGCCCGAAGCAGGACCCGGAACGCCGCGCCCATCCGCCCGTCCCCGCCGGCCATGCCGATCTTCCTTCCTTCTTGCATGCTGCCAATCCCTTTCCTGTCGTGCGCCGCCGTCCCATAACCTCACCCGCCCCCGGCAGCTCCGCTTTCATCCTATGCGCCGCCCCCCGGACCGGTTCCCCATTTTCGCCCCCGCGCTTGTAATCCCGCCGGGGATCCCGGACAAACCCGTGCCGGAGGGCTTCTTCATCCGGAACTGGCAGCCCGGCGAGGAGATGATCTGGGTGGAGATCTGCAAATACGGCCTCTGCGGACCCGACGCCGGAATCGAGGCCTGGAACGGCGCCATCCTCGACCGCAAGACCATCGATCCCGCCCGGGACGTGTTCTTTGTGTGCCGCCAATCGGACGGCGTCCCCGTCGCCACCGTCACCGGCTTCGTCCGGGAGGACGGCGTCGGCGATATCCATATGGTGGCCTGCCGGGAGGATTCCCGCGGACACGGCATCGGGGAGGCCATGCTCTCCCGGGCCATGAAGAAGCTGAAAACCGATCTCCCCGGCGAGGGACACCGTGTGGAGCTGACCACGGACGACTGGCGTATCCCGGCCATCGTCGGCTATCTCAGAGGCGGCTTCCACCCCGTGGAATACGATGAGGGCATGGTCGACCGCTGGACAAAAATCTGCGCCGACATCAACATGCACGGCATCCGCATGCTGACCGAATCCGGCGAGCCCACGGATATCCTGCTCTGAAGCGGAAACCCGCGAAGCAGACCGGGGAGGATACGGGCGCAGCTCCGCGTCTCCCCCGGAAAGAACAGTATAAGAGAGGTACCTGCAGAATGACCAACCGCGAATGGTTCAAAACCGCCGGCTACGGCATGATGGTCCACTTCGGCCTCTATTCCATGCTGGGCGGCGAATACCGGGGAGGCCGCACTCCCTATTACGCCGAGTGGGCCCAGTCCTATTTCGGCATCCCCACGAAGGAATATTCCGCCCTGGCCTCCTGCTTCAACCCCGTGTATTTCAACGCCGACGAGTGGATCTCGGCTGCGAAGTCCTTCGGCATGAAGTATTTCGTCATCACCTCCAAGCACCACGAGGGGTTCGCCCTGTTCCATTCCAAGGCCGACCCCTTCAACGTCGTCGACGCCACCCCCTTCGGCCGGGATATCATCGCCGAGCTGGCCGAAGCCTGCTATAAGTACGGCCTGAAATTCGGCCTCTACTACTCCCAGGAGCTGGACTGGCACGACCCCGACGGCGGTGGCTACGACAAAAAGGGCGGATGCGCCGGACGGGACTGGTTCAATTCCTGGGACTGGCCCGATATCGCCGCAAAGGACTTCACCCGCTGCTTCGAGAATAAAATCAAACCCCAGGTCAGGGAGATCCTCACCGGCTACGGCGACCTCTGCCTCCTCTGGTTCGATACCCCCGGCGTCATCACCAAGGCCCAGTCCCTGGAACTCTACAATATGATCAAGGAATACCAGCCCGACTGCCTCATCAACTCCCGCATCGGCAACGGCGCCTACGACTATGTCTCCCTGGGCGACAACGAGATCCCGAAGGAACCCCCGAAGGAACTCACCGAAGCCGAAAGCGGCGACATGAACGACCTCGGCGGCTATAAGTGGTCCCCCTGGGGTTTGTACGAGACCGCCGCCACCCTCAACGACAGCTGGGGCTTCAAGTATTTCGACCACAACTGGAAATCCCCCGAAACCGTGGCCGCCAACAAGAAGCACCTCAATTCCATGGGCGTCAACTACCTTCTGAACGTGGGCCCCGACGGACTGGGCCGCATCCCCTCCTTCTCCCTGGATATCCTCCGCCGCGCCCGGGAGATCGAGGAGGAGGAAAACGGGAAAGGTTGATTTTCCGCACAAAACGCCCGTCAAAGTCGATAATACACACTTGATTTTATCAATTTTTTGTGATACCCTGTAAGCGAAGGAAGACACCGCTCTTCTCCGAAAAATCCGATTGACGCACAATATAGGAGGCATATCATGCAGCTTCGTCCCCCGTCCGTACCCCTGATTACGGTGGATCCGTATTTCTCCGTCTGGTCCCCCGCCGACCGCCTCACCGACGCCGTCACCGTCCACTGGACCGGCCATCCCAACACCATCGTGGGTACCGCCGAAATCGACGGCACGACCTACCGCTTCCTCGGCAAGCTGAACGCCAAGGACGACAGCCCGGCCCTCACCCAGACCTCCCGGGACTGCGACGCCCTCTCCACCACCTATACCTTCGAGGGCGCGGGCGTCTGCCTCCGGGCAACCTTCCTCACGCCCCTGCTGATGGACGACTACGACCTGCTCACCCGCCCCGTCAGCTATCTCAAGGTGGAAACCTGCTCTCTGGACGGCGCAAGCCACGACGTGAAGGTCAAGATCGCCGTCTCCGAGGAAATCTGCCTCAATAACCGCGGCGACAGCCCCGTCGCGGCGGAAACCCTCACCATCGACGGCAAGCCCTCCGTGAAGATCGGCAATCAGACCCAGAACGTCCTCAACCGCTCCGGCGACGATATCCGCATCGACTGGGGCTGCTTCTGCCTCACCGTCTGCGAGGGCCGCACCGGCTGCGAAACCGTGAACGTCCCCTTCGTCCCGAGACGCCGCAATGAAGAAGCGCCCGAGGGATTTAAGGAAGAGATGACCTTCGTCTTCGCAGAAGCGGATCTCAAGACCTGCTGCCATCCTGCCGCTCTCTTCACCTTCGCCTATGACGACGTATATTCCATCGACTACTTCGGCGATCAGCTGAAGTCCTGGTGGAACAGGGACGGCAAGACCATCGAATGCGCCATCGCCGAAGCCTACGCCGACTACGAAGCCGTCGCCGCAAAGTGCAAAGCCTTCTCCGATAAGCTCTTCCTCGACGCCACCCGCGCCGGCGGCGAAAAGTACGCCGAAATCTGCGAGATCTCCTACCGCCAGTCCATCGCCGCCCATAAGCTGGCCATCGACAAGGACGGGGAAATCCTCTGGATCTCCAAGGAGTGCTTCTCCAACGGATGCGCCGCCACCGTGGACGTGTCCTACCCCTCCATCCCGCTCTACCTGATGTACAATCCCGAGCTGGTCCGCGGCATGATGCGCCCCATCTATAAGTATTCCCGCACCGACGCCTGGATCTTCGACTTCGCTCCCCATGACTGCGGCCAGTTCCCGCTGGTGCGCGGACAGGTCTACGGCGCCAACGCCCGCGACAGCCAGATGCCCGTGGAGGAGTGCGGCAATATGCTGGTCATGGCCGCCGCCGTCGCCATCGCGGACAACGAAACCAAATTCGCCGCCGATAACCTCGACCTGCTGGAAGCGTGGGTGAAGTACCTGGAAGCCCACGGCGACGACCCGGAGAACCAGCTCTGCACCGACGACTTCGCCGGCCACCTGGCCCATAACTGCAACCTCTCCCTCAAGGCCGTCATGGGCATCGCGGGCCTGGGCGTCATCTACAAGATGCTGGGCCGCGACGCCGACTACGAGGCCATGACCGAAAAGGCCAAAAAGATGGCCGAGGGCTGGGCCAAGAGAGCGTCCAACGGAGACGGCTCCTACCGCCTCGCCTTCGACCGCCCCGGCACATGGTCCATGAAATACAACATCGTCTGGGACAAGCTCATGGGCACCGGCGTCATGGATAAGGGCGTCACCGCCACCGAGTTCGCCTCCTATAAGCACCATATCAACGCCTACGGCATGCCCCTCGACAACCGCGAGACCTACACCAAGTCCGACTGGCTGGTCTGGACCGCCACTCTGGCCGAAAGACGGGACGACTTCGAGGAATATGTGGCCCCCCTGTGGAACGCCTATAACGCCACCCTCTCCCGCGTCCCCGCCACCGACTGGTATTTCACCGTCACCGCCCAGCAGAGAGGCTTCCAGCACCGCACCGTCGTCGGCGGCCACTTCATCAAGCTCCTCGAATACTCCGGCAAGATGAAGAACTGGAAGAAGTAATCCGAAGCGCGTAAGCCAATAAGCAAAAAGCCTGGCAGAACCGAATGGCAGAGAATTCATCCCTGACCCATTCAAAGTTCTTGCCAGGCTTCTTTCAAGAAGCCGCGTTTCCCCTTCTGCCTGATCCCGGTATCACACTATTTCCCACACAAACCCCGCCGAATCGGAGAAGGAAATGTCCTGGGGCGTCATGTCCGCCGCGAAGGAGGCCTTCATCATCCGGGGCCGCTGTGCCATACCGTTTCCTGCGTCAAACATCGTCGCGGATTCCAGCCGGATCTCGGCCCAGTCGTACTGGATCGTCAGAAGCTCTCCCAGCTTCACGCCGGAGGCCGCCGCCAGAAGCTCCGCCTTCTCCCGCGCGTTGACCGCAGCCCGTTCCAGCGCTTCCCGCCGCACCGCCTCCGGATCGGATACCGTGAAGCGGATCGACAATTCCGGATCGGCCCCGGAATCCGAGATCCCGCCGAGCAATTCCCCCAGCCTGACCAGATCAAGCGGAAAACCCAGCGACAGCCCGTGGAAGACCCGGTACCCCGCGAATTCCTGCCGGTATTCCCCCGTCTCCGGATCGTGCACCCCACGGTATTCCGCGTTCACATTGAAGGCCGTGGTTTTCAGCTCCTTCTTTTCAAATCCCGCCGCCTCCGCAGCCGCCGTGAGCGCAGAGGTCTTTCTGTCCATTTCCTCCGACGCCCGCCCGTAATCCGGCTCCAGCGCGGAAAGATTCATCGTCAGCTCGATCCTGTCCGGAGCCGCCGTCACGGACCCCGTCCCCTTCACCGCAACAGTCCTCTGCATGCCAGTTCCTCCTTCATAAAACACCGGCCGGACCGGCGTTTCCCCCGTCAGCCCGGCTGTGCTTATATTCAATTCTATCCTGCCGAACATCTCCTCAGCCCGGCTGTGCTTATACTCTCTGCAATCCCACCGAACAAATCAGCCCGGGTGAGCCAATTTCCTTAAAAAGCCGCTGAATGGAAACATAAATACTTTTCTCAGCAAAAAAAGGAAATCTGGTAAAGACGTGTAAAAAAGCAGAATCTGAAACGATGCGCTGTACGTTACCCCGTGCTGCACTTTAAGAAGAAAGCTGCACCAGTGTATTTTTAAAGTTCTTGCCAGGCTTCTTTCAAGAAGCCGCGTTCCCCTTTTAGATTGAGAAAAGTATCAGCCCGGCTCTCCCGCCAGCCATTTCCGCCGGACCTCTTCGTAGACCTCGTCCGGGATTTCCGGCTGAACCCATTGTGCCGCCGTGGGAGAGACGTACATGTCCCCCGCCGATTCCTCGAAGGTGCAGAAGGTGTCCCCCCGCACCCGGTCCCGTTCCTCCCGGTTGATCCGGTCCACCAGTTCCCCGGCCGCCTTCCAGGACCCGGATCTGCGGTTGGCGATATGCAGCCTCGCCGCTCCCTCCAGGGCCATCTGCACCGCCGCCGGAATGCCCACCTTGACGATGCGCCCCATGGTGGGCCAGTGGATCCGCAGTCTCCGGGGGCTGAAGCGGATGGCCGAGCCCGCCCGCAGCAGCACGACGATCACCAGCACCGCCGATGTGGCCTGGGAGAGGATCGTCGCCAGCGCCACCCCCGCCACGCCCATGTCGAAGGCGATGACGAACACAAGGTCCAGCACCGTGTTCATGACGGCGGACACCACCAGGAAGTAGAAGGGCCTGCGCGAGTCGCCCACGGCGCGGAGGATGCCGGCTCCCATGTTGTAGAGCATCAGCCCCGCCACCCCGGCGAAGTAGATGGAGAGATAGGTGGTCGTGTCGGGCCGCACGTTTTCCGGGGTCCCCATCATGTCCACCATGAAGGGGGTCATGCCCATGCCGATGCCCGTGAACACCACCGCCATGACCAGCGTCATCATGAGGGAGGTGTGCACCGTCTTCTCCACGCCCTCGTCGTTCTTCGCGCCGTAATACTGGGAGATCACCACGCCTGCGCCGCTGGCCAGCCCCAGGAAGAAGCCGATCAGCATGTTGATGATGGGACCAACGCTGCCCACCGCCGCCATGGCTTCGGAGGAAACATAGTTCCCCACCACCCAGGTGTCCACCATGTTGTACAGCTGCTGGAAGATGTTCCCCACCAGAAGCGGCAGGGCGAAGGTCAGGATATGCTTCGGGATGCTCCCCTCCGTCATGTCCACGTCCCCGCGCCTGCCTCCTCCCGGAAGGAAGCGTCTCCGCGTCGTCTCCGCCATTCTCCGCACCTGATTTCCACGTTATTTCCAGAAAGATATGATACACGACGGCGGGGAATTCGTCAAGTGGATTCGTATAATTTCTTCATTTTTCTTGTTTGCTTTCATGAATGAACGTCTCTCCCTTCCCACCCCCTCCGTTCCGGAATCTGAAAAAAATTGAAAAAGGGGGTTGACAAACGGAGGCGGCAGTGCTATAATACAAGGGCTGTCAGGAACGGAGACGTTCCGAGGCGCAACTGGGTGTGGCGCAGTTGGGAGCGCGCTACCTTGGGGTGGTAGAGGCCGCTGGTTCAAGTCCAGTCACTCAGAGAACGGATAAAGCGTTGATTTACTTGGTTTTCCAAAGGATCAGCGCTTTTCCTTTTTTCGCGCGTGTGCATCCGCATGCAGCACGGAGCGCAGCCCTTCCCCGCTCTGCGGAGCCCGAAACAGATATATTTACCCGGAGGCAGCCCATGTTTTTCAAAAAACTCTTCAAATCCAAAGCCGAGCGCGAGCTGGACGCCATTATCGACGAGCTGAAGGCCAATCTGGAGAACAACTACAAATCCACCGCCCAGGCCGCCCGGGTGAAGCTGGGAGAGCGGTGCGAGGCCCTTCACGCGGAAGGCAGGCTCGGCGACGAGGCATACCGCCGGTATAAGAACATTTTTGAAGAATACTCCCTGACCATGCGGAATTACCATCATTGAGCAGAAATCCCGCCGAAATCGTCACGGTTTTGTCATGTATTCCCATTTACACCCGGATATTAATCTGATATAATAAAGAGGACGAAAGATTATCATTTCAATCTGAAAGGAATCCCCCCATGAAACGCTGGCTCTCCCTGATTCTCTGTGCCTTGCTCGTCTCCCCTGCCTTCGTCTCCTGCAGCAACACGGGCAGCGGCGACAAGGACGAAACCACCCCCGCTGCCGTCACCCCCGCCGCCGAGGCCGAAGAGGTCGACGAGGAATCCCTGACGGATTACGAACGCCGTCA
>CACWLT010000142.1 GCA_902761695.1 uncultured Ruminococcus sp. | reverse complement strand
TACCTGATGAGGTCTTTGCCCTCCTTCATCTTCTGCTCCTCGAGACCAAGAACCGCGCCGACTTTTTCGAGCGACAGCGGCAGTCCGTTATACGCCGCCAGAACCATGGAGCATCGCCATGATGACGGATCGAGAAAGCCCTCGCTCAACCATCCATTGCGGCGGAGCCATACCGAGAGGCAGACCCGCTCAAAGGCGGCGTTGAAAGCGGATTTGATGACGGAGCCGTCCATAAGTGCGGCTACTATTTCTTCCGGAACTGTCTCGCCGCAGGCGAGGTCGTAAACCCGGACGGGACCGCTGTTTACAGAGACGCCGAAAAGCAGGATGGCAAAATCCGGTGATTCCGCGTATTTGTAGACGCCGGCTTTTACGAGATCGACACTGCCGCGAGTTTCAAGGTCGATACTGAGGGTTTCGATTTTCATTTCGCTCCTCCATATCAGGTCGGGCGACGAGGATGCCCCGCCGCCCTTCCGTTCATTTCTGTTCTTCTTTGGCTCTCTTTCGCCGGTTCCTGATCGCAAGGATCGCCATACCGATCCAGTAGCCGGCACCCCAGCCGGCCATCCCCGCGAACCCACTGATGATGAGCAAGTCCGCGATTCTTGAGATATCCAAGTTGTCACCTTCTTCCGTTTCTCCGGTTTTGTCTGTTTTCACTCCACGCCCGCAGGGCGGGGAAGAGCGCGAACAATACTCTCTGAACAACACCAAAGAACCACTTCCACACACCGAGCAGCCCGAGCAGGCAAAAACCGGTGCATACGCAGATAAGGGTTCCGTGGACCAGCGCGTTCAGGATCTGATTCATCATTTCAGTTGCCATAGATGTCTACCTCATTCCGACGGCGGGACGAAATCCCGCCGCCTTTTTTGCGTTTAGGAGAGAAAATCGTCATCCTCGTCATCTTCGTTGGCGAAGTCATCCTCGGCTCTGCTGTGTCCGCCGAGCGGGGTACCGTCCGCCAGTTTCTGGATGTTGTTCAGTCCCGCCGCGATACCCTTGTTGCCGTTGCTGTTATAAGCGTAAAAGTTGATCGAGGCGCGGCCGATGATGCCGGAATACAGCTCGGAGGTGTCGAGGATCGGGTTGAGATCCTTGTCCACAACACCGGGCTTGGTGGTGCTGTTGGCGTTCAGGAACCAGGAGTTCGCGTAAACGGGATCGCCCTTCCGCTCCCTGTCTCCGTCCCGAAGCGGGGTCTTCAGATCCTCAAGGGCGGGGACGAACTTGCCGCTGCCCTGCAGTTTCGACTTGCCTTCTTCGTAGGCTGCCTGAATCGCGGCGCGGATCTTCGCCACGGTAACGGCGTCGCTCTTCGGAATGACCAGGGAGACGCTGTACTTCGGAGTGCCGCCTCCCAGCGGGACTTTCGGCTCGTTGACGGTCAGATAAGACATGACGGTATGCTTGCCGGTGACAATCTTGGTGGTGGATTTGCTTTCTTTACTCATTTTCTTGATCCTCCATAAAATCTGTTTTTGCTGTGCTGTATTCCGGACGTTTGTCTGAATTTGGAACCAGCACCGGTTTTCCCTGGGGCTTCCTGATGAGTCCCTTCAAAAGGGTATCGAATGTTTTCTTGCCGAGCTGCTTCGTCATCGCTGTGATGCCGAGCAGCTTTTTTTCGTAGGGATCGTATCCGGCGTCCGCCACGACCTTCGCTACAGCTGCCTCGTCTGTGTACTGGCGGCTGCTTTTTCCTTCCACGACCTTGAAGCCGGGATACATGACGCCTGAAAGGGCCTGTCCGAGAGCGTACTCCTTGACTGTCTCCGCCCACGAGACGAGAGTGTCGATTATGGGCAGTATAGCGGCAACTTCATCGACGCTGAGCGTCGGCGCTTCGGCAAAATCGTATTTCGCCAGTTCCATGGCGTATTCCGCGCGCGCCCGGCAGGTCGCCTTTACGCGGCAGAACCGACAGTGGTCTCCCGCCCGGAATTCACCCTCCCCATTGTAAGCAAGCCGGGCGATAGGTGCGAGGATGTTTTCCGCCCAGTCGAGGAGCGCCTCCTTTGTGGTTTCATAGCTGTCCATGTTGTTTCGGCGCGGCTGGAAGATGGTAAGTTTCACACGGCGGATGTCGTAGAGATCGCCGAAGGTGTCGATTGCGCCGAGAGCGTAGCAGGAGAGCTGGGTGTTCCCGGTTCCGCTCTCGCCCGCGGCGGTGACAAGATGACCTTCGCCATATTTGAAGTCCACGATCTGAAGAAGATCGTCCGCCACGATCACGCAGTCCCCGGTTCCGAATCCGTGCTCTACCCACTTGGAGAAATCGAGCGTCTGCTCGACACAGACCAGCGGATCGGGGCACAGCTTCTTTGCCTCTTCGATCTGTTCCATGACGAATGCGCAGTATGCTTCAGCGCATTCCCGCATCTCCTCGTCGTACCAGGTCAAGTCCTCGGTTGGGTCGCGGCAGGCGTGTCCGAGCGCTCTCTCCAAAAGGAACTGGCAGAGTGCGTGAGCGTCGGAGCCCTGCTGCGCATAGGGACTGCCTTGTTCTTCAGCCTCGGCGCAGAGTTTCGCGCTTGGCGGACAGGCGAGCCAGCGTTCGCTTGCCGACGCCGCGAGGTAAGCGTGTTTAGGCACTTCCGATCACCTCCGCTTCCGCAACGATCACCGCAAGTTCCGCCGGATCGGTTACATCCGACAGCTGTTTCGCGCCGTGCGCCGACAGGATCGCCTTAACCTCCGCCCGGTACCCGCTACGGGCCTTCTCCGCCAGAATCTTCCTGACTTCCTCACAGGTCCAGGTCTTCGCGGGGGCCTCCGGTTCCGGTTCGGCAGTGGGAGATTCCACTGTTGCGACAGGCTCCGTTTTCTCCTCCGCGGTATCGAACAACGCAGCAAGTTCCGCCACCGCCGCCGAAAGCTTGCGAAGACCGTCTGCCATAGCCGCACGTTCTTTCTTCGTCATCGGGATTCAACCTCCTTTCCGATGCATTCACTTTCCTATGCCTTGTTAGGGCCGATTTTTATAGCGGATGGACGAAAAATTTTTCTCGCTCGCCTCCCGCTATCTTTCTATGCCTTGATAGAGGCGTTTTTTATAGCGCTTCCGCACGATTTTTCCGAACCGCTATAAAATCATTGCCTATCAAGGCATAGAAAAGTAGGACCCGAAAGGAGGGATTCATCGTGAAGAACCGTGATTCTCCATTTGTCTATATCTGTTCGCCCTACTCGGGCGATATAGCGGGCAATACGGAGAGGGCGAGACGATACTGCCGTCTTGCATTTGAAAATGGAAAGATCCCGATTGCGCCACACATCTACCTTCCGCAGTTTATGGCGGAGGAGACCGAGCGGGAGGCAGCCCTAGCCACCGGGCTTCGCTTCCTTGATATATGCGCGGAGATTTGGGTGTTCGGAGATCGGATCAGCGAAGGCATGGAGCGGGAGATCGCCCATGCGGAATCAGCCGGGATTCCGGTGAGATATTTAGGAGGGGTTTCATGTACGCGATTGAAGAAAGACTGAAAAAGATCAACGGTGAGCCGGTGGAGACGTTCTGCCGAGAGGTTTCGGAAACAAACACCGGCTTGCTCGTCGAGGCGGGGACCACAGGTTACAAGGGCGGCATCAGCCGAGAGTCCGGTGGCAGAACGTTCATCGGCATCGTCTGCGAATGCGGGGACTTCCTGTTCAGTCCGGTGAAGGAGCAGGAGACTGGAAAAATCATCGGTATCGAAATCGCATGCTGCGGAGACGCCGCCCTGACCGCGATTATGAAAGCGCTGGCGTTTGCTCAGGAAGCCATCGACGATCAGCGGTGCGGCATAGATGACTGAAACAGAAAAAGGCAGGCCGGGAACGATCCGGTCTGCCTCATAATGATTAGGAGGGCAATATCAAAATGAAAGCGATCGAGACTGAATACAAGGGATACCGCTTCCGGTCAAGGCTTGAGGCCAGGTGGGCGGTGTTCTTCGATGCCTGTGGAGTTCGTTGGGAATATGAGCCAGAAGGCTATGTGCTTCCTGACGGACAGTATTATCTCCCGGATTTCCTCCTTCATGACGTGACCTTCAACCACGCCGGATACAGCGAAGGGCGCGACTTGTTTATTGAGGTCAAGGGAAAAATGACGGCGGAGGACGCAAATAAGATCATGCAGTTCGCGTTCCCGCCGGACGCAGACGGGGGTGAGATGTGGCTGCCCGATAAAATGAATCCGCTGCTCGTCGTAGGCAATATCCCGGATGGGGAGACCGCCAAGCAGCTTGAGATGGCGATTTTCTATAACAACTGTTTCGAACCCGAGGATTATGGGATCGAAGCATTCAACTTTGAAACCGTGGACGGGGACTGCTTTGGCGCTATGCCGGGAGTCGGAATGGACGGAAAGTTCCAGCTGTTTGGCGCGGACAGCAGCTATACCGGCGACATGGACCCGCGCAGAACCGAAAGGGCCTACAGGCTTGCCCGGCAGGCAAGGTTTGAACACGGGGAACGGCCGTATGTCAGGAGGGGTTAAATGCGTGAATTCAAAATAGCCTGCGCCGGCAGCAGAAAGGCTGCCCGTTGGGCAAACCAGAAAATAACCTGGCCGGATCTCTGCGGCAGGCTGAAAAACACATCTTACACGTCTGAGACTTCGGAAGAATACTGGGCCATGAGCAAGGATGACCGTGATGCCGCCAAGGACAAAGGCGGATTCGTGGGCGGCTATCTCAGGAACGGCAGGCGCAGAATCGCCGACGTGGAATGCCGGTCCCTTATTACGCATGACGTGGATTCGCCGGAGACGGAATTCTTTGAGCGGTTTATGAGGGATTTCCCATATGCCGCAATCATCTACACTACGCACAGCCATATGCCAGACAGGCCCAGATTTCGTGTCGTGATTGCGCTTGACGAGGATATCTCTCCGGACCGCTATGAGGCGGTGTCCCGGTATCTCGCGGCGGAGTTCGGCATTGAACAGTATGATCCGGTATCGTTTGTAACCAATCAGCTGATGCACTGGCCTTCGACCTCAAAGGACGCGGAATACATCTGCGAGGTAATAGAGGGGCCGTTCCTGAACGCGGATGCGTATCTGGCAGGACACCCCGGATGGGAGGATTATTCCAACCTGCCTGTTTCAGCCCGGGAGAAGACCCGGAGGGACCGGGACGGGAAAATGCAGGAAGACCCTCTCGCCAAGGAGGGTATCGTGGGGACATTCTGCCGCACGTACTCCGCGGAGGACGCCATCGCCAAGTTCCTGTCCAACGTATACGCACCGTCCGCTGTGGACGGACGGTATGACTATATTCCGGGAGAGGGTTCCTGCGGTGTGGTGGTTTATGATGATAAGTTCGTATACAGCCACCACGCGACGGATCCTGCAGGGGGAAAGCTGCTGAACGCCTTTGATCTCGTCCGCGTACATCGGTTCGGTGACGAGGACGGGAAAGATTCGTTCCTCAAAATGTGCTCTCTGGCGGAGAACGATCCGCTGGTGAAAGAGGCGCTGGAGAAGGAACGGGCGGAGCAGGCGAAAAAGGATTTTGAGGAAATAGAGTCGAAATGGGAGCCCCCGATTCCCTTCGGCGAGTATGAACTGGAGCCCTTTCCGGTAGACGCGCTTCCGGCCGATATCGCCGAGTATGTTGCCGCTGTCGCGGAAAACACACAGACCCCCGTTGACATGGCTGGGACGGCTGCTTTGGTCTTTATCGCGGTGTGCATACAGGGAAAGTACGCGATTCAGGGCAAACCCGGATGGGTGGAGCCGACCAATCTCTTCTCAAACATCATCGCCAGCCCGTCTGAACGGAAATCCGCCGTCCTGCACGCGATCGTACAGCCCGGAGATAACTATGAGGTCCAGTACAATATGCGAAACGCATCGGTTGTCGAAGGCAGTAAAATGCGGAAGCGCGTTCTGGAGCGGCGGCAGAAGGCGGTCGAGGAAAAGGCGTCAAAGGGCCAGGACACAGGTGATGAGTTCGAAAGCATAGCCCGTGAGATCGCGGGATTTGAGGAGATCAGGCCGCTCCAGCTTTATGTTGACGACATCACCACGGAAAAACTGGTCTCCGTCATGGCGGGGAACCGCGGGCGCGCCGCGCTGATCTCCAGCGAAGGCGGAATCTTCGACACCCTCGCCGGGATCTATACCAGGAACATCAACATCGACGTCATGCTGAAGGGTTATTCGGGAGACACCATCCGGGTTGACCGAATTGGGCGGGAAAGCGAATCGATCATGAATCCGACGCTGACTATCCTGCTGATGACGCAGCCGAAGGTCATATCGGATGTGCTGGGGAATGCGACCTTCCGCGGACGCGGCCTGACCGCGAGGTTCCTGTACTGTCTGCCCACCTCTACTGTCGGAGACCGCCGGTTCCAAAGCAATGCCGTGCCGGAGGCTGTCTATCAGAGGTATGAGCAGAAGATAGTTAATATGCTGGAAGAGGACTACCCGGCGCGGCCGGAGGTCATCACCCTCACGCCGGAGGCTTCAGAATCGCTGACGGCTTTCGCCGAGGAAATAGAACCGAAGATGAAAAAGTAATACGAGGAGATCGCCGACTGGGTCGGTAAGCTCGTGGGAAACACCCTGCGGATTTCGGCTCTCCTGTGTCGGGCGGATGTGCTGCGAACCCCGGAGTTTCTGAGCCAGAATGAAGCTCTGGTAGTTAGCGGCGGTACAATGGATAACGCAATCCGACTGGGGCGGTATTATCTCAGCCATGCCCTTGCCGTATATGATGCCATTCCGGAGTCGGCGATGTACAAAAATGCAAACCGAATACTCAAAATGCTGAAGGAGAAGGGCCTGACAGAATTCAGCAGAAGGGATGCCATGAGGTACTGCCAAACGTTCAAGAGGGTCGATGAAATACAGCCCGTCCTGGATTTTCTTGAAGCGTATGGCTATATCGCCTCGACGGAGAACCCGCCGGTGTATGGAAGAGGAAGGCCCACGCTTCCGAAATACATGGTCAATCCATCCATTTCGTCTTAAATGAAACGGGCGTATGACATCCTACGCGACAGA
>CACWLT010000141.1 GCA_902761695.1 uncultured Ruminococcus sp. | reverse complement strand
CCCGGCATCCGGCCTTTTTCAGCGCGCGGACGATGACGGTCAGATCAGCCGTGATCTCTTCGTCGTTCCGGCCCCGGCACAGGTCGTTGACACCCAGGCAGACGTTGACGGTATCGCACCGCTTTGCCCGCGCCAGCCATCCGCCGTCCGAGGAGGCGTCGTAAGCCCTGGCGTATCCGATGCCCAGATCCCAGACGCTCACGTCGGCAGGGAGACCCTCCGCGATTCTGGCCGCCCAGTGAGTGTAGCTGTCGTAAACCGTGCCGCAGCCCTGGGTGATGGAGTCCCCGAGGAAGCCGACCCGCAGGAAAACCGGACGGTCAGACCCGATCATGAGGGGAACGGGGAAGCGTTTGTCCGGCTTCCATTCCTCTCCGTCCCGGACGGCGGTGTTCAGTACCATCTCCTCGTGATAGGGATAGCGGGCGCCCCGGACGGTGATTTCGTAGTACATCCATTCGCCGCCCTTCGCGTGAAGAGGGACGGGATCGGTGCAGAACGGCTCCGGATCCCCGGCGGGAACATGCCGCTCCCACGTCCCGTCGAAAAGGACAGTGTGAAGAACGGCGGGGTCCGCGCCCCGGTCCGGGCAAAGGCCCACGCGGAGGGAGAGGATGTCCCACGCCCCGCCGATGTCGTTGGCCCGGCTGATGGATCCGTCGGCGAAGGTGGAGTCGATCTGATTCGAGAAGAGCAGGGCGTAGTTCTCCCCGCCGTGCTCCAGACGGAACCACACGCGGCCGGTGCGGATCACGGGCTCCGGATCGGCGGTCAGCACCTGATTGGCGGCTCCGGCTGCGCTGTCGGAGGAAAAGATTTTGTAATAATTATCGAGGGTCATGGCGGTTCCTTTCCTGAAAAATGAATAAAAAGCATTGACAGAGAGCGGGATTTCCTGTATACTGTAACCAGCAATAGAGAGAAACGAAAGCGCAATGCGGCGGATTGAGGCGGGGCGGACCCGCGGAAAGGGGATCGGATGAAAAAAGACGGTGTCAGACGGATCCTGTGCCTGCTGCTGGCGGCGGTTCTGGCGGGATGCGGAATGACGGGATGCAGCAACGGCACCTCAGGCGAGGAGACGGCGGCGGTTCAGTCCGTCACCCCCGAGGCGTCCGCGGAGACGGAAGAGGCCGAGCCGGAGGACGCCCGGGCAGCGGTCTCCGACGATCTGCCGGAGCGGGACTTCGACGGGTACGAATTCTCGATCCTCACCTACTCCCCGACCACCTATCAGGTGGAGGAGATGAACGGGGACGTGGTGGAGGACGCCAAATACGAGCGGGGCGTCAAGCTGGCGGACCGGTTCAACGTGAACGTGGTCTCCGTGGCCTCCCCGGGCATCGCGGAGCTGGACGCCGAGCTGAAGCGCTCCGTCACAGCCGGTGACAACGCCTACGACCTTGCCGTTCCCCATCAGATCACCAGCGGCCCCGGCTTCATCACCGGCCACTGCATCCGGGACTGGAACGACGTGCCCTTCGTCAACCCGGAGAAGCCCTGGTGGAACCAGTCCATCAACGAGACCATCAGCATCAAGGGCACCCAGTTCTACATGGCGGGCTACATCACCATGCCCACGCCCTTCTGCATGTTCATCAACAAGGACTACATCCGCAACTACGGCTTCGACGACATCTACGCCACGGTGCGGGAGGGGAAGTGGACCTTCGACCGCATGACCTCCATGACGCGGCAGGTGGTTGCCGATCTGGATGGCGACGGCAAGATGACGGAGAACGACCAGTACGGCATCTCCTTCAACAACGACAACAATACCCTGAACTTCATGTACGCCTCCGGGATCCAGTCCGTGATCCTGAACGAGGAGGGCATGCCGGAGCCCAACGTGTTCAACGACAAGATGGTGGCCCTGGTGGAGAAGATGCACGACCTGGTCTACAACGACAACCAGACCCTCTTCACCGACTACAACAACCAGGCGGTTCTGGGCACGGGCGGCTTCACGGCGGGGCGCATCATGATCAAGTGCGGCGGCGTGGGGGACCTGGGCGGACTCCGGGAATCCGAGATCGACCTGGGCGTCATCCCCTATCCCATGTGGGACGAGGAGCAGGACGGCTACCACACCCACGTGGACGCCTGGAACGGCATGCTGTGCATTCCCATCACCGCCCCGGATCTGGAGCGGACGGGCATCGTGACGGAGGCCATGGCGGCGGAGACCTGGAAATACGTGATTCCGGCCTACTACGACGTGGCGCTGGGCACCAAGTACGTCCGGGACGAGGAGTCGGCGGAGATGCTGGACCTCATCTTCGACGGCGTGGTGTACGACTTCGGCTACATCTTCGACAACTGGAAGGGCTGCACCTGGACCATCGTGCGGGTGGTGCAGAGCGGCGGCACCGATGTGGCGTCCTACTGGAAGAGCGTGTCGAAGATCGTGGATAAGCACTACAAAAAGCTGTACGAAGCGGTGGACGAGGGTTAAGTATTGCAGGAGCTCCGGTTTTTTACGGCCGGGGCTCCTTTTGTCCTCAGCCGATCCTCTCCCGCAGGATGTCAGCCAGAGTCTCCATCTGCCGGATGCAGCTCTTGTGGTACTCCGTCAGATCCGAGGCGGGACGGGTGCGGGCGTCCATCGTGGAGAGGGGAAGACCGATGATTTCCTTCAGATGGTACTTCGCCGTGACGGGATAGGCGAGGGATTCCGTGAAGGCCGCCGTCCCGAGGAAGGACTGGAGCGCTTCCGCCGTCTCCGGATCTGATTCCCACATAGCGCAGAGGCGGACGTAAAGGTCCGGGTGGAAATTGCACATGACGCCGCAGTAGCCCGCAGCCCCGTTCCGGAGGGATTCCAGGAGGGTCTGGGCGTTGGCGTTGTAGAGCTTCATGGGGGTGCCCCGGAGGATCTCGCAGCGGCGGGCCATGAGGGCGGCGTCACAGCAGGTGTCCTTCATGTAGGTGAACCGGCCGCTCTTGGCGCAGAAGTCCAGCATGGCGTCCGACATGAGCCGCTTGTAGGGATAGGGGCATTCGTAGACGCCGAGTGAGATATCCGGCAGGGCGTTCATGAGCCGCTCCGTCTCCCGGATCCAGGCCCCGTCCCCGGTGTTTTCGATGTCCATCCGGTTGGAGATGAGGATCACGGTGTCCGGCCCCGCGTCAGCCACGGCGGAGAGTTCCCGGACCTGATCCTCATACCGGTCCGACACATGCCCGGAGGCCACGATCTTCATGGGAGCCTTCTCCGTGTGGGACGCCGCCAGCTCGGCCGCGCGGTCGACGACGGTTTTCGTCAGCAGGACCCGCTCAGCCTCCGTCAGGAAAAAGATCTCGCTGGACTGACAGGCGGCGAAAATGCCCCCGCAGCCGTTCTCGTAATACCAGTCCACCATGGCCCGGGCCGCGCCGGTGTCCACGGATCCGTCCCGGTTGAAGGGGGTAACCATGGTGGGAAACGCTTCAGTTCGCATGGAAGGTCTTCCTTTCGATCCGGATTTTCCGTCCCCATTATAGCAGAGAATCCGCCCCTTGGGAAGACGGACGGAGAAAAAAAGCGGGGATCGGCGCGGAAACTTTCCGGGATTTCTTGCTCCCGTCCCTCCGATGTGCTATAATGCCTGAGGAAATCCCATGCTCCGGTCGCGGGGCGGGTGAGGGAGGTTTGCATCGTTGGAAAGTCAGCGTGACAGTCACCTTGAGAGGCCGTTTGACAGCCCGGATTACCGCCGGTCGCGGAACGCCTATACTGCTCAGTGCGCCTTTGAATATTTCGTCGCCATTCTCGTCTCGGACGCGTTTCTGGCGAAGCTGCTGAAGCAGATCGGGCTGGACGACGCGGCGGTGGGGATCATCGCGTCGCTGGTGTCCTTCTCGTTCCTCTTCCAGCTCTTCTCGATCCTTCTGATGCAGCGGGTGAGAAACGTGAAGCGGACCGTGCTCATCGCGGATACCCTCAGCCAGACGCTCTTTTTCGGGGTGTATCTGGTGCCGTTCCTCCCCGTTTCCTCGGGAGCCCGGGGCTGGATCGCGGCGGGGTGCATGCTGACGGGGTACGCCTTCAAGTACGCGGTGAGCTCCATGGTGTTCCGCTGGTCAAACAGCTACGTGGATCCTGCGAAGCGCGGGGATTTCTCGGCGGTGAAGGAGATGATCTCCCTCCTCTCCGGAATCGCCTTCACTCTGGCGGCGGGCTTTGTGTTTGACCGGTTCGAGGCCGGGGGAGACATGAAGAGCGCGTTCCTGGTTCTGGCGGGGGTGATCCTCCTTCTGAACGTCTGCTGCTTTGTCTGCTTCTGCCTGATCCGGAAGCCGGAGAACATCGAGGCGGAGCACCGGCCCCTCGGCGAGGTGATGCGGTCCGTGTTCGGCAACCGGGATTTCATCCACATTCTCGTGCTGGCCTGCCTGTGGGACGCGGCGCGGTATATCTCCGTGGGCTTTCTCGGCACCTACAAGACGGAGGATCTGGCGCTGACGGTCGGGACGGTGCAGGTGATCAACATGGCGGCCAATCTTTGCCGGTTTGCCGTGTCCAGACCCTTCGGGCGCTTCTCCGACCGGACCTCCTACGCCCACGGATTCCGGCTGGCCCTGCTTATCGCGGCGGGGGCCTTTGCCGTGGGATGCTTCACCGCGCCCGCCACCCGGTGGTTCATCGTGCTCTACACGGTTCTTTACAACGTGAGCCTGGCGGGCAGCAACCAGAACGCCTACAACATGACCTACAGCTACGTGGAACCCTCCCTGATGGTGCAGGCCATGGCGGTCAAGTCCTCCGTCGGCGGGATCGTGGGCTTTTGCGCGTCCCTCCTCGGCGGGCGGATCCTCTCCGCGGTGCAGGGGGCGGGGAACCGGATCGCGGGGATACCGGTCCACGGACAGCAGGTCCTCTGCGGCCTGTCCCTGCTTTTGACCCTCGCGGCGTTCCTCTATGCGAAGCTCGTCGTGGAAAAGCAGCAGGCCGTCCGGCGGTGAGGGAGAAAACTGACAGAGAATAAAAGGAGGCATCTTATGATTCCGGCACCTCTTTACAAGGATCCCATCTTCAACGGAGCCGCCGATCCCATGGTCATCCGGAAGGAATCGAACGGCCTGTATTATATGTTCTACACCCAGCGGCGGGCGAATCAGCAGGTGGAGGGCGTGTCCTACTGCTACGGCTGCGCCATCGGCGTCGCGGAATCGAAGAACGGCAGCGACTGGCACTACCGGGGCGCGCTGGATCTGGAATTCGAGTTCGGGCAGAACACCTTCTGGGCTCCGGAGATTGTCTACGACCGGAAGAACGGCCGCTACCACATGTTCGTCTCCTATATCCAGGGCGTCTATATCAATTGGGGCGGCGACTCCCGGATCGAGCACTACGTCTCCGACGATCTGTTCCACTGGGAACATCTCGGCTGGGTGAGCTTCGGGTCCGCCCGGATCATCGATCCCTGTCTGGCTCCCCTTCCGGACGGCGGCTGGCGCATGTGGTACAAGGACGAGCGGCAGAACTCCGCCACCTGTTACGCCGACTGCCCCGCCTCCTCCGCCGATCTCTCCGCCTGGGAATACCGGGGAATCGCCGCCGGGGATACGCCGCAGGAGGGGCCCAACGTGTTCTTCCTCGAGGGCTCCTGGTGGATGATCGCCGACGTGTGGGACGGGCTGGCGGTCTACCGCTCCGACGACATGGAGCACTTCACCAGGCAGGCGGAGAACATCCTCCGGGAGAGCGGGACCAGACGGGACGATCAGGGCCGGGGCGCCCATGCCGACGTATTCGTGACAGGCGGGCGTGCCTTCGCCGTGTACTTTACCCACCCGGATCCCGCGTACCATCCCCGCAGCGCCGTGCAGATGGCGGAGCTGAAGGTGGAGGACGGAAAGCTGACCTGCGACCGGAACGCCCCGTTCGATACGGAGTGGGAAGAGAGAAAATAAAAAGAATCCCCGCGCTGTCCTGACGTGAACTGGTTCACCGAAGGAAGACGGCGCGGGGATTATTTTCGCTTGTGTGATTGATAATGCGGGAATCAGATTATTTCTTCAGCCCCTCGATGAGCTTGGACACGGTCTTGTTGATGACCTTCTCATTCTTGGCGACGGTGGAGACCAGGTCCCGGCTGTCGGAGGAGTACATGGCGGACACGAAGCCGTCACGAACGTTGGAGCAGAAGAGGGTGTCGCCCAGATCCACCACCCGGCTGGCAAAGATCAGATCCAGCATGGAGATGCTCTCGGGATCGCGGGAGTACTTGCCCTTCAGGGAGATCTCGTAGTAGGCGGGGGTGATGTGGAGCTTGGCCCGGTAGTTGGTCTCCTCCAGCACCGCGCCGGTCAGCTCCAGATTGACGTTGGTGACGGGAATCATGGGCGGCATGTAGTAGCTCACGCGGGCGCAGTAGTCGGCCTGGTTCTCGTCGTACTTCGGATAGGGGATGATGCCGAAGTCCGTCTCCATGTCGCGGAGGGCCGCCACCCAGAACAGGGAGCAGTCCAGGAACAGGGAGTGGCCGGTGGCGAACATGTCGCGGCAGGCGGTGGGCACGTCGGAGTCCTCGGCGGTCTTGAAGCGGGCGTTGTTGTCGTAGGTCATGGCGAAGATCTTCTCGATGACGGAGACGAAGCGCTCGTCGGTCATGGCCAGAACCGGGGTGCCGTTTTCGTCGTTTTCCATGGACTTCTCGCCCGCGCCGATCCAGAAGCTGGGCAGCACCATCTTGTTGGCGGCCAGATAGCCGAACACGTCGTCCGCGTCCCGCTCGCCGTTGCCGTTGGCGTCCAGCATGACGGTTTCCATCATGGTTTTCATGGCGTCCATGGTCCACTTGCCCTCAAAGACCAGGGAATAGGGACTCTCCAGATTGTTCTGGGAGATGAGGGAGGAGGAGAAGAGCAGGATGTAGGTCAGGTCGTGGGTGGAGATGGAGAGATCCCCGATGGCGGCGTACCGCATGCCCGCCAGAGTCAGGGATTCGTTGATGCCCGCGTCCCAGTAGGGCTTCGTGAGATCGATGTAGGGCACGGAGGCGTAGTCTATGGCGTAGCCCTTGCCCATGAGGGTCGG
>CACWLT010000140.1 GCA_902761695.1 uncultured Ruminococcus sp. | reverse complement strand
CGTGTCAGGGTCTGATACCACGGGGAGTAGCCGGAGTTCGCCACGTGGTAGCCCTCGGGATCGAGGCAGGTGGCCACGTTCTGGTTGCCCATGCAGGTGTCGTAGTCCCAGCAGGGGCCCATGTAGAGCTTGCCGTCCTTGGCGTACATGTAGCAGGAGGTGGTGAAGCCCGAGTCGTAGTTCTTCACCAGCTCGTTCATGATGTACCAGTCCACGAAGGAATCCACGTCGATGTAGCGGGAATAGACGTACTTGCCCTTGTTCATGATGGCGTTGTCCGCCTTGACGATGAGCTGGCGGTATTCGCTCATGAGGGCGTCGTGCTCCGCCTTGTCCGCGGCCTCGTCGATGGGCTCGCTGAAGATGATGTGGGTGCCGTCGGCGTCCACCTGGCCGGGGCCGAGGGTGATGTTCTGGGAGAGGACGTAGAGGCCGTTGTACTTGCCATTGAAGTAGACGTTCACATACCGGGTCTGCACCGCGTAGTCCATGCCCAGGATCTCCGAGGCCAGATTGAGGCTGATGAAGTTGCGGAGCAGGGTCTTGTCGGAGTAGGTGGTGATGAGAACCCACTTTTTCCCGGCGTTCATGCCGAGGAGCGGGGCCGCCTCGTCCAGCTTCAGGCCGAAGGTCTTCTGGGGGAAGGACCAGCTGTAGTTGCCCCGGCCCTTGACCTGCAGGGGGAGATCCGTGAAGCCCTCGCCGTTGTACACGAGAGAATAGGTCCCGGCGGTGTACTGATGGTGCTGGACGCTGTTCAGGCTGGTCTTGCCGAGATCGATGTACAGGGCGGGGAGGTTCGTGGTCTGGGGATAAGCGGTCTTCTCCTCCTCCGTCAGGGTGTGAGCGGCGGATTTCCCGGAGACGATGACCCGGCGGCTGCCCAGGGGCGTGGGTTCCTCCGGGACGGTTTCTACGACGGTTTCGGCAGGCGCGGTTTCCTCCGGAACAGGTTCGGTTTCAGCGGCGGGAGTGCTCCCGGAGCAGGCGGACAGGAACAAAAGCAGGGCGAGGGCGGCGGATAAGATCTGTTTCTTCATGGGAACTCCGATTTCTTGGCGGGTTGTTGATTTTCGGGACCGGGGATGGTATAATGAGGCGGGAGGTCAGTCCTGAGCGCATCCGGCCAGGGCGGCTCCCATGACCGTGCCGAAGGCGGAATAGGCCGGGATGATGAAGTTCATGCCGAACATGGTGTTGAGGGTGGAGAAAATGGATTCCGCCTGAGGGACCCGGGAGAGGTTGCCCGTCAGCACCACGTCCTTCACCCGGTGGTTCCGGGCGGCGAACATGGACACCATGCCGATGGTCTCGAACACCATGTTGATGATGCCGAGGGCGATGTCCTCCCGCTCCGCCAGGTCGCTGATCTGCCCGAAGTTGGAGGCGGTCATGATATCGGAGAAGCCCGGGACGATGTCGGTTTTGGTGATGTCCTTGATTTTCAGGTCCACCCGCTCCAGATTTCCGCCCTTGGCCAGCTCCGCGATGTGGTCCACGTTGTCCATGCCCAGCATCTTCTTGGACAGGCCCACCAGGGTGCCGCCGCCCACGCCCGTGCCGCCCAGATAGAGCGGTTCCTCGCCCGCCTCGGCATAGACCAGGGCCGTGCCGGTGCCGCAGGAGGCAATGACCGCCCGCCTGAGGCCGGAGAGATACAGACCGCCCAGCCCTATGGACTTGAACTCGGCGATGGTCTCGCAGGGCAGGCCGTAAATGGGTTTGGAGAGATAGGAGGATCCCGCGCCGGTGACCATGACCTTCTTCACGTCGGAGAGCTCCAGGCCGTTCATGTCCAGGAACTTACCGAAGGCTCCGTAGATGGAGGTGATGGGGTCGGCGGCGCGGACGAAGAGAGGTTCGATGAGGCCCCTCCCCTGATCAGCGGTGAAGCCTACGATCTTGGTGGTGCTCCCGCCGATGTCGATGCCGATGATGGTGCTGGCTGCCATGGATGATCTCCCGTTTTTCTGACTATTTTTTATATTGTAACACAGGGCGGTGAAAAAATCAATGCGGTGCGTGAAATATTACATTTTCACGGGGGTCTGTTCACGAACGGAAGAAAGGAAGAAGGATCATGATAAAACGGACATTTGAGGAGCTCCGGTCCACCGTTTTCGGGGCGGCGGAGATCAGGGAGGAGGAGGGCGTTCTGTGCTTCTCCAAAACCACGGCGGAGCAGACGGAGGCCTGGCGGCGGGCGGCGGAATGGATCGTGCCGAACGTACTGGCTACAACGGGAATCCGTCTGGACTTTCATACGGACTCACCGGAGGCTGCGGTGGAGACGGCGGGCGGGAGCAAATACGAGGTGCTCGTCGACGGGCTGCTGACCCATCAGTTCCGGCTCGGGGAAGGGAACCGGCGCTTTTCCTTCTCCCTGCCCGAGGGGGAGCACCGGGTGACGATCGTCCTGCCCAGCCACGGAGAGGGCGGCCGCATCCGTTCCGTGGAGACGGCGGAGGGCGCGTCCTTCCGGCCCCACACTCACCGGGAGAAGATCCTCTTCCTCGGAGACTCCATCACCCAGGGATGGAATTCGGTTTACGACAGCTTGTCCTTCGCCTGGCAGGTCACGCTGGCAAGAGACGCGGACTCCGTGATCCAGGGGATCGGCGGGGCCTTCTTCCTGCCGGAGTCCGTGACGGATTTCGGCTTGAAGCCGGACACGGTCATCGCGGCCTGGGGGACCAATGATTTCAGCTTCTTCCGGTCGGCGGAGGTTCTTTCGGAGAAGGCGGAGGAGACCTTCCGGCGGATCGGGAGCATCTACGGGGACGCGCGGATCTATGCCGTTACCCCGACCTGGCGGCGGGACGAGAAAACGGACAGGCCCATGGGGTCCTTCGCCCTGTGCCGGGAGACGGTGCGGGCGGCGGCGGAGCGGCAGGGAATCGCGGTCATCGACGGGTACGCCCTTTATCCGCACTGTGACGAATTCATGGCGGACGACGTGCATCCGAACGATCTGGGTTTCGGGCAGTACGCGGCCAATCTGACGCGAATGATATGGGGATGACGGAGGCGGAGACATGTTGACAATGAAAAACGGCGCGGAGGCCGGGAAACTGCTCCGCGCGAAGAGGCTCTTCATATTCGATATGGACGGGACGATCTATCTCGGGGGGAATCCCTTTGATTTCGCCGTCCGGTTCATCAACAGGCTCCGGGAGAGCGGGCGGCGGGTGCTGTTCTTCACCAACAACGCCTCCCACGATCCGGCGTTCTATCTGGACAAGCTGGCCCGGCTCGGCTTCTCCCCCTCCCCGGAGGAGATCTGCACCTCGGGCAACGTGACGGCGGCCTTTCTCACCCGGAAGCGGGCGGGGAAGCGGGTCTACCTCATGGGCACTCCGGAGCTGTGGCGGCAGTTTGAAAAGTACGGGATCCCCATGGTGAACGGACCGGACGGGAGGCTGACGGATCCTCAGACCCCGGAGCCGGACATTGTGGTGACCAGCTTCGACACGGGGCTGAACTACGAGAAGCTGACCCTGGCCTGCGATTTCATCCGGCACGGGGCGTGTATTTCGGCAAGCCCTACCGGGAGACGGCGGAGATGATCGCGGAGATCACCGGAGAGGGTCGGGAGAACATGATGATCTTCGGCGACCGGCTTTACACGGACATCGCCACGGGCAGACGCCACGGCATTGCGGCCACTCTGGTGCTGACTGGGGAGACCACCATGGCGGACGTGGAGCGGGCAACGGAAGAGGAGCGTCCCGATCTGCTGCTGCCCTCCCTGGCGGAGGCGGATGCGCTGCTGTTCGGCTGATCACCCCTCCCCCCGGATCTCGCCGATGAGAGCGTCTGCCAGAAGATCCACGGAGGCCAGCGCTTCGTCCAGGGTGCATCCGGCGGCTCCGGCCTCGATGAGAAGGGAGCCCTTTGCGTACTGCTCGTTGAAGGAGGCGGAGCGCAGGTTCACGTCCCGCATGAGGGTGGGATACCGGTCGGAGAGGGCGGTCTGAAGGCGGAGAGCCAGGGCCAGGTTGTCCCGCCACCCGGGATGATCCGCGCCCGCCTCGTCCGTGCCGACCACGAACATGAGCTGGGCCGATCTGACCCCGTCCGCGTCCGTCACGGGGGCATAGACGGTGCCGTCCGGGAAGGTTACGGAGTCCCGGTGGATATCCAGTATGTAGGAAATGGACGGGGCCAGGGTCAGGGCCTCCCGGATGGCCAGAGCCGCGTTGTAATAGGCCATGTTGAAATCCGGGACGTCGTAGAGGCTCGTCAGGTGGATGGCGGGGATTTCCGCCTCCCGGAGCCGCTCCGCAAGCCTCTCCCCCAGGGCCATGACGGAGAGGGCGGGATCCCGGCTGCGCCAGTCGTTATCCGCGCATTCGGCGAAGGCCTCGGTGCCGTGGGTGTGCAGGATCAGCACAAGGGGCGCGTCGGGCCCCCATTCCGCCCGCAGCTCGTCCAGAGGAGGCACGGCGCGGGGCAGGGCGAGGATCTCTTCGGGATCGGGATCATAGCCCGTCTCGTTGGTGAAGCGCAGGGGCCGTGGCGGAGCGTCCTCGGGGATCTCGGGCGGAATGTCTCCTGTCTCCTCGGCGGATTCATCCGGATTCACTGTTTCGGGGGATTCCTCCGGCTCCGGAAGGACAGTATCCGTTTCGGACGCGGCGGGATGGGGGCAGTCTGTTTCCTTATCCTGGGCAGCGGGCATGTCCCGGCTCCGAGGAGGGAGCATTCCGGTGAGCAGGGGAGCGGAGGGATGGGAGACCGTCACGCACCCCCGGCCGCCGAAGAGGTATCCGACCGCCGCTGTCCCGAGCGCTTCCCGGGAATAATCCGCGGAACGGAGAAAGGCCAGAGCGGAGGCGGCAAAGACAAGAACCACGATTCCGGAAAGCGTCCACGGCACGGCGAGGCGGAACCAGGCCAGCACGGGACGGACCGTCTGCGGGTGATCGGCGGGGACGGGAGCCTCGGAAACGGGGGTGTCGTCCGCGTCCGGCTCGTCCTCCCGGAGCGGGGGATCGGGCGGCGTCACATCCTCTTCAGGGGGGGCCGGCATGGGGGCGGGGATTTCCGTGGGTTCCGCTTCATCGCGCTCCGGTTCGCCCTGATCCGGCGGGCATGTGCGTACGGGGGCAGGTCCTTCCGTTATCAGCGCTTCGGTGTCCGGTTCGTTCCCGTTCATGGCGGTCCTCCGTGGTTTTCGTTTCCGGTCCAGCTTATGCGCCGGAGGGAAGGTCCATGACGTCCTCCGGGGGATTTCCCGTGAAGGCGGCGTTGAGAGCGCGGGCGATGAGGGAGGCGTAGCAGGCCACCATGGCGTCCGTATCCGCGCGGGTGACGAAGAGGGGCTGCTCCCCCGCTTCTGCACCGGAACCTGGAACGGAAGCGCCCCCTCCTCCGTCCTCCTCCCGGTTCAGGGCCGATGCGCGGACCACGGTGGGAACGCCCACGGAGAGAACGGGGCAGGGCATGGTTCTTGAGCTGATCTCCCCGGAGGAATGGCGCAGGGCCGAGCCGGGAATAAGGCCGCAGTCCGTGATCTGGGCGACGGTGCCGAGGCGGGCTCCGGTTTTCGCGCAGAGGGCGTCCACCGTCACAATGAGAGCGGCCCCGGTCCTCTCGGCCAGAGCTCCGATCAGTTCCGCCGTATCGATGCCCGTGTGCCGGGGGACACCCGTCCGCACCGTACAGACTGCCGGAATCCCCGCCTCCCGCATGAGGGGATCGGTGGCCAGCACGCCGGATACGGCCCGGGGACCCAGGGAATCGGCGGCGGCGTTTTCGTTGCCCACTCCGCACACCAGAAAGGGACCGGAACGCGGCGCTCCCATCCGTCTCCGGTACTGGACCAGAAGACGAGTGAGAGCGCGGATGAACCGGCGGCGCACTCCGGGAGGCTCCAGCCACAGGGATCCGCAGAACAGACTGTGATAGCCGCCCTCACCGCTGTCCGCCGCGCTGACGGAAAAGCCCTCGAGGGAGGTCGGGGAGGGATCCGGAAAGCGGAGGGGACGCCCGGCTTCAAGCTCTCCGGGAGAGCGGAAATCCGCGGGCTCGTATTCCATGAACAGGTCGCTTGCACGGTGCATGACGCCTCCTTCCGGGCAGCCTCCGCGGGATTTTTCCGTACCGGATGCCCGATCTGCGCTTTTTGTCCACAGTTTTCCCTCCTCATGGCGGAATCATACGGGTAAACCGAAGAAAACTGTGTGGATTCTGCACAAAAATTACGCTTGTAATTGTGCATGTGGATGAAACTTGAACCATCGGAGCAAGAATATGTTGATTCTCCCGGAAAAAAGTGTTATAATATGGTGAGTGTAAATAACCCCGCATCAATCTGGGCGTCAGTCCGGCGCCGAAACAGGAGGAAAGACAGAATCATGAAAAAGGTGTTGTCCCTGATCCTTTGCGCGGTGATGTTGGCATCCGCCCTCGCAGGATGCACCACGCTGGAAAAGACCGAGACCGGCGACTATGACAAAGGCGCTATCATCGACATGTATTTCACCACCGAGGTGTATGATTTAGATCCGCAGCGCAGCATCATCGACGATGCGCAGCTCAAGATCATGAGCCAGATCTACGAGGGCCTGACCAGACTTGACGAGAACGGCAAGTGGAAAAAGGCCGGCATGAAGAACTACAAGATCGACAAGGACAAGGACGGCGAGTTCGTCATTCTCGTCACCCTCAACTACAACCGCTGGAGCGACGGCCGTACCGTTCAGGCCTCCGACTACGTGTACGCCTGGAAGCGGATCCTCGATCCCGACAACGCCTGCGAGGCTGCCTCCCTGCTGTACGAGCTGAAGAACGCCCGCGCCATCAAGGAAGGCGACCGCACCATCGACGACCTGGGCGTGGCCGCTGTCGATACCTACACCCTGGAAATCCAGTTCGAGCAGAAGGTTGACCTCGACCAGTTCTTCGAGACCACCTCCTCCATCGCCCTGGTTCCCCTCCGCGAGGACGTCATCACCCGTTACGTGAACGACAAGACCGGCGAGGACCAGTGGGCTTCCAAGGGTACCTACATCGTCACCAACGGTCCCTTCTCCCCGAAGGAAATGGTGGGCGGCTCCGTGCTGAGACTGGAGCGTTCTTCCTATTATTATACCAATCCGGACAAGGAAGAGGTTCCGGATAAGTTCGTCATCCCCTATCGTCTCCTGACCAAGTACGAGACCGGCAACGCGGAAGCGCAGCTCATGGCCCTGACCAGCGGCAACCTGTTCTACGACGGCGAGCTGCCTCTGTCCGCCAGAGCGCAGTATGCCTCCAGCGCCACGGTCACCGACATGATGGTCACCCATACCTACGTGTTCAACACCACCAACCCCCTGTTTGAAAAGCCCGAGGTGCGGCGCGCTCTCTCCATGGCCATCGACCGCAACCAGATCGTGAACCTCATCACCTTCGCGAAGCCCGCTACCGGCTACATCCCCTACAGAGTGTTCGATTCCACAAACGGCACCTCCTTCCGCGACGCGGGCGGCGTGCTGATCAACGCCTCCGGTGACGAGTCCGGCGCCAAGAGCCTGCTCCAGAGCGCGGGCGTGACCTCCGGTTCCTTCACCCTGACTGTCCGCAACAACGAAGTGGATATGGCCATCGCCGACTACGTGGCCGGCGTGTGGAACAACCTGGGCTTCAACGTCACCGTGGAAGCGGTCAAGGGTACCGTCAACGCGGAGGACAACGTCATCACCAACGACAACTTCCAGAAGCTCTACGACAACGGCAGCTTCGACGTCATCGGCATCGACATGACCATGCTGGCGCCCGACGCCTTCAACGCCCTGTCCCAGTTCGCGGTTGCCTACTCCGGCAACGGCGTGGATATGGAATCCGAGACCTATGACCTCTACGGCCATATCACCGGCTACACCAACCCGGATTACGACGCCCTGATCGAGTCTGCTTACGCCGAGAAGGACAGAGCCGCCAGAGCGACCATCCTGCACCAGGCCGAGAATATGCTCGTGAACGATATGCCCGTGATCCCGCTGGTGTTCCTGCAGGACGCCTACATCTACACCGACGCGCTCTCCGGCATCAAGAGCGACTACTACGCCGCAAGAAACTTCAAGAAGACCCAGCTGAAGGATTACATGACCTACAAGGCCAAGACCGACACCGTCGACCCTGCGGCCGCAGAGGCTGAGGTTGCCGGCTGACGCGATCAGCAACCGATCGTTCAGACAACGGGAGCAATAAAGAAGATTAACAGAAGACGGACGGAAAACGGGGAGCCTTCGACTTCCCGTTTTCGTTTGTCCGTATGGGGAGGCTGTCATGCCGGAGACTTTTCATTCCTCCGAACAGGTGAAGGTGTTCATCCTCTACCTGCTGGAGAAGATCGGCTATCCGCTGGAGTACAACGATCTGGCGAGCATTGTGCTGCGGGACGGGTATGTCGATTATTTTGACTTTGTCAAGAATTTTCACGAGCTGCTGGAAAAGGGGCACATCGCCCCGGTGGAGACCGGCGGAGACGAGGACGGGAATGATGACGGGGAGGAGAGATCTGCTCCGCTCACGGCAGCGGCGGATTCTCCCGCTGAGGGGGCGGAGAATGTTCGCTCTGCGGCTCCCTGCGCGGATACTTCCGCAGGCCACGTGGTTGAGACGGATTCCGTTCCCGGGAGCGGGAGCCCTGACGAGGAGGATTCGGACGGGGATGTGAAGGTATACGAGACGGAATCGGACCGTGGCGGGGAGGATGAGGAGAATCGAAACGACGGAGGGCAGTCGGCCTATGTGGTCACCTCAACGGGACGCATGATCGCCCGGGGGCTTTCCGACGACCTCCTTCTGGCGGCCGTCCGGGAGAAGAGCTACGTCAGCGCCATGCGCCATCTGTCCCTGGAGAAGCGGGGCGCGGTCTGGAACCATTCGCTGGAGAAGGACGGCGAGGGGTACATCTTCCACTGTTCCATCCGGGACCGGGACGGGGTGGCCTTCCATCTGGACCTCAGGGCGGACTCCTACCCCCAGGCCGAGCGGATGCGGATGAATTTCGAGGACAAGCCCGACGTGGTGTACCGCGGCATCGTGGCCATGGTGACGGGGAACGTCAACTATCTGTTCGAGAAGTGATTCCTCTTTCCATGGATCGAACGATAAAATCGTTATTTTTGCGCGTGCAGGTTGTGCAGGTTGGCAGGACGTTCAGAAAAGAGTCATAAAATCCGTTAAAAAAATCCAGAAAATTGAAACATGTACTTGACAAAATCAAACAGTGTGATATAATGATAGCAAGGATTCGAAAACACGATCGGAGCGTTTTTTGGAATTTCCGGATGATGTCGGTTTCCTGAGTGAAAATCCGGCTGACGAAGAGCTGACCGCAAGGGTGCGGAAGGGCGACGATGCCGCTTACGGGATCCTGGCGGAACGCTACAGGCCCATGACCGAGGGCGCTGTCAGACGGTTCGAGCCTTCCTTTGCGGAGCTGGGGGATACATCCGTATGGGGAGAGGACGATCTCCGTCAGTGCGCCGCGCTGGCCCTGTACCGCGCAGCCATGTCCTATGATCCTGCGGGAAAGGGACGGGATGTGCGCTTCGGGCTGTACGCGAAGATCTGCGTGAACAACGCCCTGATTTCGGAACTCCGGAAGGCCGGTAGTGAGATCAGGCGGCGCGCGCGGAAAAGGGAGCAGGAAAAGAACGTTCCCCGGCGCGCAGACCCTCTGGAACAGCTTGTCACGTCCGAGCGCTTCGATTCCCTGACCGGTGCCATCCGCGCCGCGCTGACGCCCCTGGAGCGCAGTGTGTATGACCGGTATTTGGCAGGTATGTCCGTCGAACAGATTGCACGAGCGCTCGGCCGGAGCAGCAAATCCGTCAGCAACGCATTGTATCGCATGAAGATTAAGATCAGAGGACTACTGCAGAACGATTTATGATTTTATTTCCCGAAAGGGATTTAAAATAGCGGTCAACCCGCCGCTGTGCGTACCCGGAGAGGTGCGCCGGAGCCGGATCCCGCTTATTCGCCCGGATAGCTTAACTCAATAGCGTTGTTGTCAAAGGTGACGGTACGAGTCCGCGGAGGGCAAAAATTCACATGCCGGCAAGGCAAAGCGAGGAAAGAAAAATGTTTGAGGACAAGACCTTAAAGTGCAAGGAATGCGGCAACGATTTCGTGTTCACCGCAGGCGAGCAGGAATTCTACGCGGAGAAGGGCTTCCAGAACGAGCCCCAGAGATGCAAGGCGTGCCGTGACAAGAGAAAGAACGCCGGCCGCGAGCCCAGAGAAATGTTCGACGCCGTGTGCGCAGAGTGCGGCAAGCCCTGCAAGATCCCGTTCCAGCCCACCAGCGACAGACCCGTTTACTGCAGCGAGTGCTTCGAAGCCAGACGGGCCGGCTACAGATAATCGCCGGAAGGACCAAGGGAACCGGACATCTCGGCAACACAAGCGCAAGGACGGCGGCGTCCGTATCGGGACCGCAGTTCAAGGGCATCCGCGGTATGATCCGCAGACAGGACGGACAGTTCAGACTGACCGTTCTGTTTTTTTGCCCTTCGGGGACGATCATTTTACGAAATCGGGTCCGCCATGTAAATTTTGGCGAAATACTGAAAATCTCTGTACAAACCGGAAAAACTGTGGTATAATCAATCTGTATCATT
>CACWLT010000139.1 GCA_902761695.1 uncultured Ruminococcus sp. | reverse complement strand
TATACGCCAAAAACCGCTGGATGTGCTCGTCCCAGTATTCCCAGGTATGGGCGCCGGGGTCCTCCTCGTAGATGTAGTCGACGGGATTGCCCTCGAAGGAGGTGCAGAAGTCCCGGGTGAAGTGGGCGGAATCCAGGAGGAAGTACGAGGAACCGGTGGAGTGGTAGATCCGCGGGACGGGCTTTCCTTCCGCGATGATGCGCTTGGCGTTGCCGATGAGATCCTCCTCGGAGCCCTCCAGATCCCGGCCGTCGTAGCGGATATATGCGCCGCGGTCCTTTTCGGGGTCGATGTGCTTCGTGTCAGCGGGCAGGCGGCGGTTGAAGATCCCGGCGGAGAGGCATCCGATGGCGGCGTACTGATCCGGATTGGCCAGGCCGATCTTGAGGGCCCCCGCTCCGCCCATGGACAGGCCGCAGACGAAGTTGTCCTCCCGGGCTGTGGAGAAGCCGAAGAAGCCGTGCATCACCGCAGGCAGTTCCTTCGCCACATAGTCATAGAAATTCCCGCCGTGGGCCAGGTTCGCGTAGCCGGACACCTCCACGGAGGGCATCACCACCGCCAGACCCAGGGGAGCCACATACCGCTCCACGGAGGTCCGTCTCTGCCAGATGGTCTCGTCGTCGGACGCGCCGTGCAGGAGCCAGAGCACCGGGATCCTCTCCCGCTCGGCGGACTCCATGCCGATGAGTTTCGTGGACTTCTGGGGCAGGATCACTTCGCAGCCCACGCCCCGGCCGAGGGTGTTGGAAAAGAAATGGGTATGGAGAAGGGCCATTTCAGTTCTCCTTTCTGTAAGCGTCGATGAAGCGGAGCACGTCCTGGATCTCCCGGTCCCAGAAGCCCCAGTTGTGGGATCCGTCGGGCTCCTTGTAGGTCACGTCGTATCCCAGGGCGGTCAGATGGTCCCGCATCCGGTGGTTGTCGTTCAGGAGGAAGTCCTGGCCGCCGCAGTCGATGAAGAGCTTCGGCAGGGGGGAGCCGTCTTCTTTCCGGACCTCGGCCATGTGGAAGAGATCGTTCCCCGAACCGGCGAATGTCTCGATGGGGCCGAAGATATCCGTGAAGAAGGTGTTCTCCGGGTGCTCCGGATTGTGGAGATGGGTGGGATCAAAGGCGGCGGACAGGGGCGCGCAGACACCGTAGTTCTCCGGATAGGTCAGGGCCAAGGCCAGGGAGCCGTAGCCGCCCATGGAGTTGCCCGAGATGTAGTTGTCCTCGCGCCGGGCACTCATGCCGGGGAAGAAGGAGCGGCAGATCTTCGGCAGTTCCTCGCCGATGAAGGTGCGGTAGCGGTATCCGAAGGCCATGTCCGTATACCAGCCCAGGTAGGTGGTGGGCATGACCACGGCCAGTCCGTGCTCCTCGGCGTACCGTTCCACGGAGGTGCGGCGGGCCCAGATGGTGTGGTCGTCGCTCATGCCGTGGAGCAGCCAGAGGGTGGGATAGGTCTCTCCCGCGTCGCCGGGGTTGACGCCGATGTTGCCGGATGTCCGCTGGGGGATCACCACGTTCATCGACATGCACATTCCGAGGACGTCGGAGAAGAAGTTGACTTCCATAAAAGCCATAGGGGTTGTCCTCCTTTGTCTGTCAGCGTTTCTTCGGGGTTCATCCGGTCTCCATTATACCATATCCCGGGCAATTTGTACAGCGAATCCAGGAAAATGAAGAAATTTTCGTGCAGAAAGGAAAGGCCCCCGTCTCGCCGCTGCCCCTCGTTTCGCTGTTCATGATGCCGCCTCCCGACCATGACGACTACGGTACGGCACGCTCTCCATCGGCCAATTGTTAAGGGTGTGTGAATTTTATCAAATCCGCTTGACTTTTGGCTCTGAATTGTGTACAATGAATCAGCAACAGAAAATCGCATGCAATCGAAAGAGAACATCCATGAGCATTTACGATTACACGCTTCCGAAGCCGGACGGATCCTCCGTCTCCATGGCCGACTTCAAGGGCAAGGTCCTGCTGATCGTCAACACCGCCACGGGCTGCGGCTTTACCCCCCACTACGAGCCCCTGGAGAAGATGTACGAGGCCTACCACGACCGTGGCCTTGAGATCATCGACGTGCCCTGCAACCAGTTCCGCGAGCAGGCCCCCGGCACCGACGAGGAGATCCATCAGTTCTGTACCCTCAAGTACAACACGCAGTTCCCCCAGTACAAGAAGAGCGACGTCAACGGCGAAAACGCCCTGCCTCTCTACGGTTATCTGAAGGAGCAGAAGGGCTTTGAGGGCTTCGGCAAAGGCCCCATGGCGCTGATGATGAGCCAGATGCTGAAGAAGATCCCGAAGGAGAATCCGGACATTCGCTGGAACTTCACCAAGTTCCTCGTGGACCGGGAGGGCAATGTGGTCGCCCGCTTTGAGCCCACCGCCGACATGAAGATGGTGGAAGAGGCCGCGGCCGCCCTGCTGTAAGCCTCCCCGTCCCCTTCCTTTATGAAGCAAATCCCCCGCGCTGTGTCCGAAAAGGATCCCGGGCGGGATTTTGACACGCGCACCCCAAAAATCTGAATGACAGCAAAGGAGCGTCTGACAAACATGGCAAACAACGGAACCTACGAGCAGCTGAAGCTGGAGAATCAGCTCTGCTTTCCCCTTTACGCCTGCGCGAAGGAGGTCGTGCGGCTGTACACCCCCTGGCTGGATCCCCTGGGCCTGACCTACACCCAGTACATCACCCTGCTGGTGCTCTGGGAGAAGGAGAAGGTCAGCGTCAAGTCCCTGGGCGAGACCCTCTGGCTGGACTCCGGCACCCTGACTCCCCTTCTGAAAAAGCTGGAGGCCAAGGGACTGGTGACCCGCACCCGCTCCCGGGAAGACGAAAGGAGCGTGGAGATCGGACTCACGGAGGAAGGACGCGCGCTCCGGGAGAAGGCGGCCGAGATCCCGGAAAAGGTGGGCTCCTGCCTGAATATGCCCCCGGAGGAAGCCGCCGCGCTGTATTCCCTGCTGTACAAGGCGCTGGGACGGCTGGCGGAAGCGGATGAGGAAGCCCGCGGCGCTTCTGAGGGTGTGAAATAATGGACAGAAGTCAGCAGATCGTCCGCGTCTCCGTCATCGGCATCGCCGCCAACGTGGCCCTGGCCGCCTTCAAAGCCGCCGTGGGGCTGCTGGCGGGTTCCATCGCCGTGGTGCTGGACGCGGTGAACAACCTCAGCGACGCCTTCTCCTCCGTGGTGACCATCATCGGCACGAAGCTGGCCAACCGTCCCCCGGACCGGAAGCATCCCTACGGGCACGGGCGCATCGAATACGTCAGCTCTGTGGCCATTGCCATCATCGTGCTTCTGGCGGGCGTGGCCTCCTTCCGGGAATCGGTGGACGCGATCCTGCATCCGGAAAAGGCGGACTACACCCTGGTCACCGTCATCGTGGTGGCGGCGGCGGTGCTGGTGAAGCTGATCCTGGGGCGCTTCGTGAAAAAATCCGGCGAGAAGCTGCGCTCGGAATCCCTGGTGGCCTCAGGGACGGACGCCTTCTTCGACGCCATCGTCTCCGCAACGACCCTCGTCGGCGCGGTGGTGACCATGCTGTTCCGCATCAGCATCGACGGCTGGCTGGGCGCGCTCATTTCCATCCTGATCGTCAAGGCCGGCGCGGAGATCCTGATGGAATCCCTCTCCGACATCGTGGGCCAGCGGATCGAGGGGGATCTGACCCGCTCCCTGCGGAACAAGATCAACTCCACCGAGGGGGTTCTCGGCACCTACGACCTGATCCTGCACCGGTACGGTCCGGAGAAGTTCATCGGCTCCGTCCACGTGGAGGTGGCGGATAACCTGACCGCCCGGGAGATCCACCGGCTGACCCGGAAGATCTCGGAGGAGGTCTACCGGGAGTTCGGCATCATCATGACGGTGGGCATCTACGCCTCCAACAGCGAGGATCCGGACGCGGCTGCGCTGAAGCAGGACGTGGAGCGGATAGCGGCGGCCCATCCCGAGGTGCTGGGGATCCACGGCTTCTACACGGAGCCCGGCACGAACCGGGTGAGCTTCGATTTGCTGATGGATTTCGGCCAGGACACAAAGGCGGTTTACGAGGCGGTCTGCGAGGAGGTCTCCGCGGCCCATCCGGGGTACATCTTCGACATTGTGCTGGACAGCGATTTCAGCGACTGAGCGTCAGCGTGTGTTCACGCGGTGAAGGTCTGTTCCTTTATCGTGCGGACACACTTTTTTTATGCCCCGCCGGCTGTGCGGAATCAGGTCTCCCCCCGCTCCATCCGCACGAGGAATTCCGCCGTCCCCTCCTCGGGCTTCCTTTCCCCCGTGAGCCGGAACCCGTGCCGCTCGTAGAACCGGACGGCGCGGACGTTCTTTTCCAGCGCCCAGAGAAACCGCACGCCACGTTCCCGGACGGCATGCTCCAGCAGCGCTCCGCCGATTCCCCGGCTCTGGCAGACGGGCTCGGCGAACAGCTTTACAAGCTCCTCCCCGTCCGTCTCCGCGAAGGCCTTGACCGCCCCGTCGTCGTACACCAGAAACCGCTCCGGAAAGCCGGGATCCGCCCTCAGCCGCGCCGCGATTCTGTCCGTCCGCATAGTGTCGAAATAGAAATCGTCGTCAAGGAAGACGGGATAAAAGTTCATCCGATAGCAGAAGGCCAGAATTTCCGCGATCCGTTCCGCGTCACCCGGGCTGGCCGGACGGACCGGAGGGATCAGCCCGCAGCGCCGGTAGATTTTCTCGATAAAAGGAGATTTATCGGCGATGTAAGCGTCCATATCCTCGGGATGGCGGGCGGCGGCCTCGGTTTTGATCCGTCCGTATTCCTCCGCCTCAACGGGATGAGCGCGGAGCCGGTCCCGGAAGGTCATGTGGCGGCAGAGCTCCGGGGAATCCGCCGGGCAGACATAGAGATGGTGCTTCATGAGATTCGGCTTGTCCTCGTATCTGAACGCCTCCCGCGCGGGAATGCCCAGATCCCCCTCGTGCCTGTACCCCGCCGCCTCCAGAGCCTCCTTCACCGCGCCGAAATCCTCCATGGACGGGATCACCAGATCCAGATCGATCACCGGCTTGGCCGAAAGCCCCGGGACGGAGGTGCTCCCCACATGCTCGATCCGGTACGCAATGCCGGGGGCGTGATCCTCCAGCATCGCGTCCAGCTCCCCCCGGATCTTCAAAAATTCCTCCGGCCAGCGGGGATCGTAGGCCACAACGGTCACGGGCTTACCCACGGTTCATCCCCTCCCGGCGCGAAAGAAACGCCTCCCGCGTGATCTCCCGGTACAGCACCCGGTGAACGCGGCCCCGGTAGTCGAGCTCCTCCGAGAGCGGGATCGCCGCCATACCGTTCTTCTCCATGACCCGGCGGCTGGAGATGTTTTCCTCGAAGTGCCCCGCCCGGACCGCCGACGCCCCCATGCGGAACAGCTCCCGGATGACCGCTCCCACAGCCTCCGTCATATATCCCCGGTTCCAGAAATCCGGATGGAGCACGTAGCCGATCTCCACCGTACCGCTCTCCCGGGTCTGCTCGTTCAGGAAGCCGATCAGCGCGTCCCCGCCCCCCTCTTCCTTCCGCGCCACGGCATAGACAAAGCGCTCCGGATCGAGGGAGAGCTCCCGCAGGCGGCTCACGAGGGGCAGGGCGTCCTCCGGCGTCGGGTAGTCGGGCAGCAGATAGGTCTCGGCGCAGCGGGCATTGCGCAGAATGGACGTGACGGCCCCCGCGTCGTCCTCCCGGAAGGAGCGCAGCAGCAGCCGCTCTGTCTCAAGGACCGGGGATTTCGGCAAAAGAATCATGTCTGACATGGGATGCCTCCGGATGTGCTTTTTCTCCATTGTACCACAGAACAGCCGGTTTGAAAAGCGCTGGAGGAAAACAGCATGAAAAACCCGTCGGGAGATGACCCCCGGCGGGAATTTATTCATTCGGACGATTCCTTTTCCATAAGCGGCCTGTCCCGGAACCCGGTGCCGCGGTGATGGCCCCTGTTCCGCAGATAAGCAGCCCGAACGGAGGCGATGAGGGTGACGATCATGTTCCGCATGCTCATGTTCCAGAGAGACGCGATCCGCCTCTTTTGCCCGTTGACGGTCACGGTCTCCACGGTGATGACGCCCATTTTTGAGAGAGCGGCTCCGACCTCCTCTGCCCGCGCCGGATCGACGCCGCTTTTCTTCATGAGGACCGAGAGCTCCGTGTGGGACGGCTCGGAGGCGCAGAGGGTCAGGAGGCAGCGGTATACGTCGGGATCCGATAAGGGGGCGAACCACCCCGGGATCCGCTCGTCACGCAGCACGGAAGCCCAGCCCCCCGACGGTTCCAGCACCAGGGAGAGAAAGGGGAAGGTGGCGCAGTCGTACAGCACCCCGTTTCCGTCCTGCCGGTTGATCTGGAAGGAGCGGGTCACGGGCGCATGGGAGGGATCCTTCCTTTCCTCCTCCGACAGCGGGGCGAGAGGCGCGGGCTCCTCCCCGAAATACAACCGGAACGCTGCCGCCATGATCCGGAAGAGCTGTCCGGTCCGCTCCTCTTCCGGATAGGACGCCAGCCAGGCCCCGATCTCCCCGTAGAGATGGGCGGGCTCGGCGGGCCGGTGATCGAAGAGCGCGTCGATGGAGACGTTCAGGGCGTCCGCCAGCGCGGGGAGCAGGGACGGGTCGGGCAGGGAGTCCGCCGTCTCCCATTTGCTCACCGCCTGCCCGGAGATGCCGATTCTCTCCCCCAGGCTCTCCTGGGACAAGCCTGCCGCCGTGCGGAGACGACGGATCGATTCCGCGAAGGTCATACTGTCTCCTCCTCTCCGTCCTCCCCGTCACAGGGCTTCACCGGACGGTACACGTCGTTGCATGCGTGGTACCAGTATTCCTCGCCGAGGAAGGCCTCGTACGCCGCGCAGAGCACCCCCATGAGTGCCGCGCTTCCGTAGTAGAAATGCGCGATCCGGACAGGCCCCTCCTCCAGCTCCGCGTCCTCCGGCTCCAGCCGTAAGAGTTCAGCCAGATCCTCCGCCTGCTCCTGCGAAATCCCGCCGACCTTCGCCAGATACTCCAGCGTGAAAGTTTCCGGGAAGTCCGGGGTGTACATCTTCCGCAGCAGCCGGATCTCCCGTCTTCGATGTCTGCGCCTGCTCTTCGGGCGTATATTCAAACTTGATCTC
>CACWLT010000138.1 GCA_902761695.1 uncultured Ruminococcus sp. | reverse complement strand
GGTGCGGAATGATCCGTTTGTTCAAATTCAGCGAGGTTTCCCCGGAGGACGTTTTCGCCCGCGTTTCTCCCACGGCCCAGGTGGACGGCATCGTGGCGGATATCATCGCCGACGTGCGGAAGCGGGGTGACGCGGCCCTCCTTGAATATACCGCCAGATTCGACGGAGCCGAGCTCGACTCCCTCCGCGTCACGGAAGAGGAGATCGAGGAAGCGAGGTCCGCCGTTGAGCCGGAATTTCTGGGCATCCTCAGCCGGGCCGCCCGCAACATCCGCCGGTTCCACGAGCGTCAGGTGAGAAACAGCTTCATCCTCAACGACGAGGACGGCATCGTCATGGGCCAGAAGGTCATCCCCCTGGACCGGGCGGGCCTCTACGTTCCCGGCGGTACGGCGGCTTATCCCTCCACGGTGCTCATGGACGCCATCCCCGCGAAAATCGCCGGCGTCCGTCAGGTGGTCATGGTGACGCCCCCCGGAAAGGACGGCCGCGTCAATCCCGTTATCCTGGCGGCGGCTTACGAGGCGGGCGTGGACTGCATCTTCAAGGTCGGCGGCGCGCAGGCTGTTGCGGCTCTGGCTTACGGCACGGAGAGCGTTCCGCGCGTGGACAAAATCGTCGGTCCCGGCAACGCCTTTGTGGCCGAAGCCAAGCGACAGGTCTTCGGACAGGTGGCCATCGACATGATTGCCGGTCCCAGCGAGATCCTGGTGCTGGCGGACGGAAAAAGCGATCCCCGGGTGCTGGCGGCGGATCTCTTGTCCCAGGCGGAGCACGACAAAAATGCCTCCGCCGTGCTGGTAACGGATTCCATGGAGCTGGCCGAGGCGGTGCGGGACGAGCTTGAGCGGCAGATTCCCCTTCTGGACCGCGCCGAAATCGCCCGGGCCTCCGTGGACAACAACGGCAAAATCATCGTGGCGGACAGCCTCTCCGAAGCCATCGAGGTGGCCAACGAAATCGCGCCGGAGCACCTGGAGCTCATGGTGGACAACCCCTTCGACTATCTGGACAAGATCCGGCACGCGGGCTCTATTTTCATGGGACGCCACTGCCCCGAGGCCCTGGGAGACTACTTCGCCGGTCCCAACCACACCCTGCCCACCGGCGGCACGGCCCGGTTCTCCTCCCCCCTGTCCGTGGATGACTTCGTGAAAAAATCCCAGTACACCTATTACACCGAGGAGGCGCTCTCCCGGGTCGCGGACGACATTGCCGCCTTCGCCCGGAAGGAAGGACTGACCGGTCACGCAAAGAGTGCCGTCATCCGCCGGGAGGTCAAAAAATGAGCCGGTTCTTCTCGAAGAAGTACAGCGGTCTGACCCCCTACGTCCCCGGCGAGCAGCCGAAGGACATGAAATATATAAAGCTCAACACCAACGAATCCCCCTTCCCGCCCTCCGAAAACGTGGTGAGGGCGGCGGAGGAGGCCATCCGTCACGGGGAGCTCTATTCCGACCCGGAGTGCCTGTCCATCCGGAAAGCGCTGGCGGAGCGGTACGGCGTGGACCCGGACGAGGTCATCGCCACCAACGGCTCGGACGAGGCGCTGAACTTCGCCTTCATGGCCTTCTGCGACGAGGACCATCCCGCGGCCTTCCCGGACATCACCTACGGCTTTTATTCCGTCTTTGCCGAGGCCAACCGGGTCCCGTACCGCCAGATCCCCCTGCGGGAGGACTTCACCCTCGATCCCGCAGATTATATCGGCACGGCGGAGACCCTATTCATTGCCAATCCCAACGCCCCCACCGGCATCGCCCTTCCCCTCCCCGTGCTCCGGGAAATCATAGATTCCAACCCCGACCGGGTGGTGGTGGTGGACGAGGCCTATGTGGATTTCGGCGGGGAGAGCGCGGTGTCCCTGATTCATGAATGCCCGAATCTTCTGGTGACGGGCACCTTCTCCAAATCCCGTTCCCTGGCCGGGGCGCGGCTGGGCTTCGCCTTCGGACAGCGGGACCTGATCCGGGATCTGGACACCCTGCGCAACTCCACCAACCCCTACAACGTCAACCGCATGACCATGGCCGCCGGATGCGCCTCCCTTGCCGAGGACGGTCTGAACAGGGAACACTGTGCCGTCATCATGGAAAACCGGGAGAAGTGCGCCCGGGCGCTGCGGGAGCTGGGCTTTGTCCTGACGGATTCGAGAGCCAATTTCCTCTTCGCCTCCCATCCGGCCATCGACGGGGAGGAGCTTTACCGGAAGCTGAAGAACCGCGGCATCCTCGTGCGCCACTGGAGAAGCGAGCGGATCCGCGCATACGTCCGGATCACGGTGGGAACGGCTGAGCAGATGGACGCGCTCACCGCCGCCGTCCGGGAAATTCTGGAGGAAAACGCATGAGACAGGCTGCCATCAACAGGAAAACAGCGGAGACCGACATCGACCTGACCCTCCGTCTGGACGGCGTGGGCTCCTACGAGATCGACACCGGTGTGGGCTTTCTCGACCACATGCTGACCCTGTTCGCCCGGCACGGACGGTTCGATCTGACCGTGGTCTGCCGGGGCGACGTGGAGGTGGACGACCACCACAGCGTGGAGGACATCGGCATCGCCCTGGGAGAAGCCTTCGCCGAGGCCATGGGCGACAAGCGGGGCATCCGCCGGTACGGGGACACGATCCTGCCCATGGACGAAGCGCTGGTGCTGACCGCCGTGGATTTCTCCGGCCGGGCGTACCTCGACTGCCGACTGGATTTCGAAACGGAGAAGATCGGCACCTTTGACACGGAGCTGGTGGAGGAATTCTGGGCGGCCTTCGTGCGGACCGCAGCCTGCTCCCTCCACATCCGCAAGCTTGCGGGCAAAAACTCCCACCACATCTCCGAGGCCGCCTTCAAATCCGCCGCCCGCACCTTTCGGGAAGCGGTGGAGATCGATCCGGACTTCGCCGACGAGATCCCGTCCACCAAGGGGGTGCTGTGATGATCGGCCTCATCGACTACGGCGTGGGTAATCTCTTCTCCCTGGCCTCCTCCTTCGCCGCCGTAGGCGCGGACGCGGAAATCGTATCCGACGCGGACGGACTGCGGCGGGCGGACCGGCTGATCCTGCCGGGTGTCGGGGCGTTCCGGGACGCTGCGGACAAGCTGCGTGCCACGGGTCTTGACCGGATCGTTCTGGAGCAGACCGCCGCCGGAAAGCCCCTGCTCGGAATCTGCCTCGGCATGCAGATGCTGTTTGAGAAGAGCTATGAAGACGGGGAGCACGAGGGCCTCGGCCTGCTCAAGGGCTCCGTCAGACCCATCCGGGACGTGATTCCGACGGATTATAAAATCCCCCACATCGGCTGGAACGCCCTGCGGCTGACCCAGCCCGACTGCCCCATTTTCCGGAACATCCGCGACGGGGATCACATGTATTTCGTCCACTCCTACCACGCGGCGGACTGCGCGGATTCCCTGGCGGCGGTGACGGAATACGGCGGGGAGCTGACGGCGGCGGTGTGGAAGGACAACGTCTTCGGCTGCCAGTTTCATCCGGAGAAGAGCGGCGCGGCGGGACTCTCCATCCTGCGGGCCTTCTGCGAGGTGGCGGTATGATCCTCTTCCCCGCCATCGATTTATATGAAGGAAAGGCCGTCCGCCTCTTCAAGGGCCGGTACGAGGACATGACGGTCTACGGCGATCCGGCGGATTTCGCCCGGGATTTCACCGCCTCCGGCTGCTCCCACATTCATCTGGTGGATCTGGAGGGGGCGAGGTCCGGGGAGACGCCGAATCTTCCCACGGTGCTGATAATCAAGGAGGTCTCCGGGGCCTTCTGCGAGATCGGCGGCGGCGTCCGCTCCATGGACGTCATCGACCGCTATCTCTCCTCCGGCTTGGACCGGGTGATTCTCGGCACCGCCGCCGTGGCCGACGAGGATCTTTTAAGGCGGGCCCTGGACAAGTACGGAGACCGGATCGCCGTGGGCGCGGATCTCTCGGACGGTTACGTGGCCGTGAAGGGCTGGACCGAGAAATCCGCCCTGACCGCCGACGCCTTTTTCAGCAGCATGGAGGCCCTGGGCGTCTCCTGCGTTATCTGTACGGACATCGCGAAGGACGGCACCATGGCGGGGACCAACCTTCCCCTCTACCGGGAGCTGGCCGCGAAATACCATGTGAACCTCACGGCGTCCGGCGGCGTCTCGTCTCTCGAGGACGTGCGGCGGCTCTCGGACATGGGACTGTACGGAGCCATCATCGGCAAGGCGTACTACACGGGCGCCGTCGACCTGAGAGAAGCGGAGAAGATCGTGCGGGAGGATGCGGAATGATTACGAAACGGATTATCCCCTGTCTGGACGTGAAGAACGGACGGGTGGTCAAGGGCGTGAACTTCGCCGGACTGAACGACGTGGCCTCCCCGGTGGAGCTGGCGAAGTTCTATTCCGACGCGGGCGCGGACGAGCTGGTGTTCTACGACATCACCGCCTCCGCCGAGGGACGCCGCCTCTTCACGGACATCCTGACGGAAACGGCGCGGCAGGTCTTCATTCCCCTGACCGTGGGCGGCGGCATCAACACCACGGAAGATTTCGACCGGGTGCTGAAATGCGGCGCGGACAAAGTCTCCGTCAACTCCGGGGCCATCCGCAATCCCGAGCTGGTGCGGGAGGCCGCGCGGCTCTACGGGGATCAGTGCGTGGTGCTGTCCGTGGACGTGAAGCGCGTGGACGGCGAGTTCCGGGTCTTCGCCAAGGGCGGCCGGGAGGACACGGGCATGGAGGCCGTCTCCTGGATCCGCCGCTGCGTGGACATGGGCGCGGGCGAGATCGTGGTCAACTCCATGGACACCGACGGCGTCAAGGGCGGCTTCGATCTGGAAATGCTGAACGCCGTGTGCGAAGCGGTGTCCGTCCCTGTCATCGCCTCGGGGGGAGCCGGGTGCGCCGAGGATTTCGTCACCCTGTTCAAGGCCCTGCCAAAGGTGGACGCGGGGCTGGCGGCGTCGATCTTCCACTTCGGCGAGGTAAAAATCGCGGACCTGAAGCGGATCATGGCGGAAAACGGCATTCCCGCGAGAATCGTATGAGGAGGCAGTCTTATAATGGAAGCGAACTTTGATCTGAAGCAACTGAAATATGACGATCGGGGCCTGATTCCCGCCGTCGTGCAGGACGCGGTGACCGGCGAGGTGCTGACCGTGGCCTATATGAACGAGGAGAGTTTGAAAATCTCCCTGGAGAAGGAGCTGACCTGCTTCTGGAGCCGGTCCCGGGAGGAACTCTGGCTCAAGGGGGAGACCTCCGGCAACTATCAGCACATCGTGTCGATCACGGCGGACTGCGACTATGACGCCCTGGTGGTGAAGGTGGAGCCGGACGGTCCCGCCTGCCATCTGGGGACGAGATCGTGCTTCACCCACACCCTGGCGGAGAGCGGGGAGCGGAAGGACTTCTCCCTGGATCTTCTGATGGAGCTGATCCGGGAGCGGAAGGATCACCCGAAGGAGGGCTCCTACACCAACTACCTCTTCGACAAGGGACTGGACAAGATTTTAAAGAAGGTGGGCGAGGAGAGCACCGAGGTCATCATCGCCGCCAAGGACGAGGATAAGGCCGAGACGGTCTACGAAATCGCCGATCTCACCTACCACGTCATGGTGCTGATGATCGAGGCCGGAATCTCCCTCCGCGACATCCACCGCGAGCTGGCCTCCCGCCACGTCATCGACAAGAAGGTCAAGCAGGAGAAATCCGCGGCGGATCTGGGCCCCGAGGGCGGCGAAAAGGGCTGAAAAGCCGTCCCGGAAGCTGGATCCTCGGAAAGGAAAGCGGGGTTCCCGGACCGGTTTTCCGTTTGCGGACGCACAAAATAGTTTATTCTTTGAAAAAATCCCCGTACCCCCTTGACACGGGGGTCTTTTCGTATTATAATATACGCATATTTATCCGCATAGGCGAATATTTATTCCAAACACATTCAGAAAGGACACTGTCATGAAAAAGATCATCGCCTTAGCGCTCTCCCTCCTGATGCTGACCGCAACTCTCGCGGGCTGCGGCTCCTCCGGCACCACCCTTGCCGACGTCAAGAAAGCCGGCACGCTGACCATCGCCACCTCCCCGGACTTCCCACCCTTTGAATCCCTCGGTGAGAACAACGCGGTGGAGGGCATCGAAATCGAGATCCTCAACACCATCTGCGAACGGTTCGGCGTGACCCTGACCATCAACCAGATGGATTTCGACTCCGTCATCCCCGGCATCAACGCAGGCAAATTCGACCTCGGCGTCTCCGGCATCTCCGTTACCGAGGAGCGGAAGAAGAACGTCCTCTTCACCGATCCCTACTGCCTCGCAGCCCAGGCCATCGTAGTCACGGCGGGCAGCCCCATCGCCTCCAAGGCGGACCTGACCGGCAAGACCGTCTCCGTGCAGACCGGCACCACCGCCGAGGACTTCTGCATGAAAGAAGGGTATGACGTGAAGGGCTTTGCCGCCAACAGCGACGCGGAAGCCGCCCTGGTCACCGGGAAGGTGGACGCCTGGGTCATCGACGACCTGACCGCCGCCGAAATGGTCAAGGCCTACAACGAGGAAAACGGCGAGGGTTCCCTTGTGATCCTCTCCGAAGCCATGACCACCGAGCCCTATGCCTTCGCGCTGACCCTGGGTTCCGACGACCTGGCCGCCGAAATCAACAAGATCATCAACGAGATGGTTTCCGACGGTTCCATCGCCGCCATCTTCGAGAAGTACGACGCGCCTTATACTGCGCCTCACAACTGATGATCACGAAGGTGTAAAAGCGACATGATCCTGCCAACCCTGTTTCTGGCGGCGGGCGGCCCTCTTTCCGGGTGGTTCGCCAAGCTGCATGAAACCTTTATCGTAAACCAGCGGTACAAGATGATGATCGAGGGTTTCCGCAACACCATCGTCATCACCCTGGGCGCTCTTGTCATCGGCGTCACCATCGGCATGCTGATCGCGGTGGTCAAGTATCTGGCGGAGGACGTTCCCGGTCTGAAGCCGCTGGCGGTCCTCTGCGACCTGTACGTGAAGGTCATCCGCGGTATCCCGATGGTGGTTCTGCTTCTGATTTTCTTCTACATCATTTTCTCACACGCGAAGAACGGCATCCCGGTGGCGATCATTGCCTTCGGCGTCAACTCCGGCGCGTACATGGCGGAGCTGATCCGTTCCGGCATCAACGCGGTCGACGCGGGACAGATCCGCGCGGGCAACCTGATCCGCAACAATTCCTACGACGCCGTCAACCCGCTGATGATGGTGGCTCTCATCTACCTTGTGCTGGTCCTGCTCCTGACCTCGCTCCTCGGTAAACTGGAAAGGAGGCTGTCAACCGGTGATAAGCGTTAAGAATCTGCAGAAGAACTTCGGCGGCATCGAGGTCTTAAAGGGGATCAACACCGAGATCGACAAGGGGGACGTGATCTGCGTCATCGGTCCCTCCGGCTCCGGCAAATCCACCTTCCTCCGCTGCCTCAATATGCTGGAGAAGCCCTCCGGCGGACAGATCATCTTCGAGGGGGCCGACCTCACCGATAAAAAGATCGACCTCGATCTCCACCGCCAGAAGATGGGCATGGTGTTCCAGCAGTTCAACCTCTTCCCCCACATGACCGTCATGAAGAACCTGACCGTGGCGCCCATGATGCTGAAAAAGGTTCCCGAGGACAAGGCGAAGGCCAATGCCCTGGAGCTGCTGGGCAAGGTGGGGCTGGCGGACCGGGCGGATGCCTATCCCAATCAGCTCTCCGGCGGGCAGAAGCAGCGCGTCGCCATCGTGCGGGCCCTCTGCATGGAGCCGGACGTGATGCTCTTCGACGAGCCCACCTCCGCTCTCGACCCCGAAATGGTGGGCGAGGTGCTGGACGTCATGAAGAAGCTGGCCGCCGACGGCATGACCCTGGTGGTGGTCACCCACGAAATGGGATTCGCCCGGGAGGTGGCCAACCGGATCCTCTTTCTGGAGGACGGCGTGATCCTCGAAGAAGGGACGCCGGACCATATCTTCAACCACCCCGAAAACGAGCGGCTCCGTTCGTTCCTGGCAAAGGTACTGTAACAACAATAAAAGGGGAAGTTCCGGCTTCCCCGATCTCTGTTTTCAAAAGGAGTTTTACTATGGTATCCTGGAAGGGCAGACATTTTCTCAAGCTGCTGGACTATACCCCCGACGAAATCGCCGGGCTTCTTGACCTGGCCGCCGACCTCAAGGCAAAGAAAAAGGCCGGTATCCCCCACCGCCTCTGCGAAGGGAAAAACGTGGCCCTGATCTTTGAAAAAACCTCCACCCGTACCCGCTGCGCCTTCGAAGTGGCCGCCGCCGATCTCGGCATGCACCCGGTCTATCTGGATCCCCAGGGCTCCCAGATCGGACGGAAGGAGAGCATCGCGGACACGGCGCGGGTCCTGGGGCGCATGTTCGACGGCATCGAGTACCGGGGCTTCGGCCAGGAGATCGTGGAGGAGCTGGCGAAGTACGCCGGAGTCCCGGTCTGGAACGGCCTCACCAACGAGTTCCATCCCACCCAGATCCTGGCGGACTTTCTGACCATCCGGGAGCATTTCGGATCGCTGAAGGGCAGGAAGCTCTGCTATATGGGCGACGCCCGGTACAATATGGGCAACTCCCTCATGGTGGGCTGCGCGAAAATGGGCATGAACTTCGTGGCCTGCGCCCCGGAGAAGTACTTCCCCTCCCCCGCCCTCACGGAGGAATGCCGAAAGATCGCCGCCGACACGGGAGCAGCCCTCACCTTTGAGACCGATCCCGCAAAGGCCGTTCCGGGGGCCGACGTCATCTACACCGACGTGTGGGTGTCCATGGGCGAGCCCTCGGAGATCTGGGAGGAGCGCATCGGGGATCTTCTGCCCTATCAGGTCAACGCCGCCCTCATGAAGAAGGCCGGGGAGCAGTGCCGCTTCATGCATTGCCTGCCCGCCTTCCACGACCTGGGCACGGAGATCGGCCGGGAAATTCACAACCGCTTCAGCCTGGACGCGCTGGAGGTCACCGACGAGGTCTCTGAATCCCCCGCCTCCATCGTCTTCGACGAAGCGGAAAACCGGATGCACACCATCAAGGCCGTCATGGCGGCGACCCTCTGATCGGAAAAGGAGCAGCCTGATGAACCGGACTTTGCGGTGGACCGCTGCCCTTCTGACAGCCCTTTTTCTGACGGCTCCCGCTCTGGCATTCTCCTCCTGCTCCCGCAAATCCGGGACCACCCCTGCGGAGGAGGCTGAGCGGAACGACATCATCTCCTTCCTTGGCGAGGAACCCGGGGGGCGCGGAGAGGACGGACGGCCCGGCGGAAAGAACGGACAGAACGCCGCCTCCCCCCTGCCCGACGCCGCGGAACCCCACCCGCTTTTCTACCTGAACGGGGTCTGGAGCGCAACGGGAGCCTACGACGACGATCTGTTCTACGATTACGACGAAATCGAGGAGATGTCCCTGGTCTTCGAGAACGGCTGGGTCGCCATGACGGCGGACGGCTCCACCACCCTCCACGCCCTTGAGCAGGAAGGGGACATGCTCTTCTTCACCGTCCAGGGCGGCGGTGAACTGGGGAATGCCCGCGTCATCATCGATTATTACGACAACGGCTACCTGCTCGGCCTGATCCCCGAAAACGATCCCTCCTTTGAGTTGCTGTTTGAAAGGCAGTGATAGTAAATCCTTTATAAGGGGATACGCGGCTTCTTGAAAGAAGCCTGGCAAGAACTTTAGAAAAAACCTGGTGCAACTTCCGTCTCAAAGTGCAGCACGGGGTAACGTACAGCGCACCGTTTCTGATTCTGCTTTTTCATACACCTTTATCGTATTTCCTTTTTG
>CACWLT010000137.1 GCA_902761695.1 uncultured Ruminococcus sp. | reverse complement strand
GCGGGGAAGCTGATCCACCGGGGCGGGGAAACCCTCATCGATTACAACCGGGCGGGGGTGCCCCTTATCGAGATCGTGTCCGAGCCCGCGCTGAGAACGCCGGAGGAAGCCAAGGCCTATCTGAACTCCCTCAGAAGGATTCTCACCTACGCCGGGGTGTCGGACTGCCGCATGAACGAGGGCTCCCTGCGGTGCGACGTGAACGTGTCCGTCCGTCCCCGGGGCAGCGCGGAATACGGCATCAAGTGCGAGATCAAGAACGTCAATTCCGTGAACTACGTGGGCCGCGCCCTGGAGGAGGAAATCGCCCGCCAGACCGCCATGCTGCGGAGAGGCGAGGAGGTGGAGGCCCAGACCCGCCGCTTCAACGAGGACACGGGGAAGACCGAAAAAATGCGGGTGAAGGAGGCCTTTGTGGATTACCGGTACTTTACGGAGCCCAATCTCCCCGCCGTCGAGCTTACGGAGGACTGGATGCGCGAAATCAAAGCCGCCATGCCCCCCCTGCCCGACGAGGCCGCCCGGATCCTGACGGAGCGGTACGGGGTGAAGCGGGAGAACGCTGCCCTTCTGACGGGATCCGTGTTTGTGACATCGTATTTCACCGCCTGTGCCGAGGCCTGCCGGAACGAGGGCGAGCGGGGGGCGGCGGAAAACCTCTTTATCGGGGAGCTGCTGGATGCCATCGATCCGGATTCCCCCGAGATCCCGCTGGCTCCCGATGCTCTGGCGGGCGCGGCGCAGCTCTTCGCGGAGGGGGTGATCGTCTCCGGAAACGCACGGCGGCTGGTGCGTCTGCTGGCGGAGAGGGCGGATCACGAAGCCCTGACCCGGGAGGACGCCGTCCGGGAGGCGGAGGAGAACCGGCTTTTGAAAATGACCGATCCCGAGGAGCTTCTCCCCTTCGTGCGGGCGGCCGCCGAGGCGTGTCCCAGGGCCATCGCGGATTACGGACGGGGAAAGACAGCCGCCCTCAAGCAGGTGCTCGGACAGGTCATGCGGGCTACGGAAGGCCGTGCGGACCCTGCCGCAGCGGAAAAAATGATCCGCGAGCTGGCCGATAATATGAATAAAACGTAAAATTAAAAAGAATAAATACCTGTTAAATGGTGAATAAACCGTAAAAATCGGAATCAAAAAACCGCTTCTTCCCGGTCGTTTCGGTCGGCGGGGAGGCGGTTTTTTCACTTTCGCGGGGGTACGGGAGGCGGCGGAAAACGGCGGGAGGAAATGGCAGGGATTGGCAAAAATCCGCGTTTGCGGGAGTAGATCCGCACATGAAACGGAACGCATGTTCCTACTCTTTCAGAACCGTTTAGGAACACCATCGGAGAGCGCATTTCCTTCCTGAAAATTTCCCGAAAAAAGCCCGTCCCCTCTTGATTTTCACGGCGACATCGGGTATAATAGGTGCACGTGGTGGAAAAGGGTGAAATTGGCCACGAAAGGGAGGGAAAAAGATGCTGCTCGGAACCTATCAGCACGCGCTGGACGCGAAGAACCGCATTATCATTCCCTCCAAGCTCATGGACGAGCTGTCCGGGAAACTGTATATCTATCCCGCGGCCAACAAGACCTGCATCAAGCTCTACGACGAAGAGCACTGGAACAGATACGCCGAGATCATCGCGAATCTCCCCCAGGAAATCCGCTACGGCGTGCAGAACAGGATCTTCCCAAACTCCCAGCAGGTGGCGCCGGACGCCCAGAACCGGGTTCCGATTCCCGCCGTCATGCTGGAGAAGGTCGGCATCGGAGGAAAGAACGTCATCACCGTCGGCATGGGCGATTACTGCGAGATCTGGGATCCCGAAAAGTACGAGGCGGCCCAGTCCGCTCCCGTTTCTCCCGAGATCGAGAAGGTCATCGCCTCCATGGGATTCTGAGGTGCCGGATGGAGTTCAGTCATGTTTCCGTTATGCTCCCCGAGGTTCTGGAGGCCCTGGAGCCGGAGCGGGGAGGCGTTTATGTGGATTGTACGGCGGGCGGCGGCGGACATTCGGCGGAGATTGCCGGGCGTCTGCCGGAAGGATCCCGCCTCATCTGTCTTGACCAGGACGACGAAGCCCTGGAGGCCTGCCGCCTGAGACTGGCGAAATTCGGAGAGCGGGTCACGCTGATCAAGGCCAATTTCCGGAATCTGGACGCCGCGCTGGATCTGTGCGGAGCGGACCGGATCGACGGTATCCTGTGGGATCTGGGCGTGTCGTCCCATCAGCTGGACGACGGGGAGAGAGGCTTCTCCTACGCCAAGGACGCCCCGCTGGACATGCGCATGGATCAATCCGCCTCCCTCAGTGCGAGGGACGTGGTCAACACCTATTCCGAGGACGAACTGCGGCGGATCATCCGGGACTGGGGCGAGGAGCGCTTCGCCGGACGCATCGCCGCAGGGATCTGCGCAAGGCGGGAGACCTCCCCCATCGAGACCACCGGAGAGCTGGCGGCCGTCATTGCGGGAGCTATTCCCCAGGCGGCGCGGCAGAAGGAAGCCCAGAATCCGGCCCGGCGCACCTTTCAGGCCATCCGCATTGAGGTGAACGGCGAGCTGGACGCCATCGAGCCCTCCATCCGGGCGGCGGCGGCGCGGCTGAATCCGGGCGGGCGGATGGCGGTCATTACCTTCCATTCCCTGGAAGACCGGATCGTCAAGGACGTGTTCCGCTCCCTGTCCACGGGATGCACCTGTCCGCCGGAATTCCCGGTGTGCGTCTGCGGCGGGAAGCCCGTTCTGCGGCTGCTCTCGAAAAAGCCCCTGACGCCGTCGGAGGGTGAGCTGGCCGTGAATCCGCGGTCCCGCAGCGCCAAGCTGAGAACGGCGGAGAAGCTGCAGGCCGGATCAGACAAATAACCAGTATCTATCATACCCCAAACATAACGAAAAATCAAGAGGAGGTGGGCGTTCATGGCGGACGGATTTGCATTTGCCGATCAGCTGAAATCGGAATTTCGCGGACGCGGCGCGGCGGTGTCCGGCATGCAGGCGACCCCCACCTCCGAGCTCATGCACCGGGCCGAAATGGGAGAGGATCCACGGGCCAACGTGGCCGAGGAAGCCTTCCGGGAGAACTACAGAGCGCACCGGAACGCCGCCCGCACCGCCCCCTCCCGTCCCCCGCAGAATCAGGCGCAGAACCGACCGGGTACCGCTGCGTCCGGAGCCGGATACGCACAGAGCGGCGCTTCATCCGGAAACGGAAATCAGGCTGCCTCCAGACCGGATTACCGGAACAGACCCGTCCCTCACGATACCCTTTCCGAGGAGATCGCGGGCCGGGGACGGGCCAGACAGCAGCGGGCGGATAACCGGAATTCCGGCGGCAGTCAGACCCCGGAAAGCGATCCGGCGGGAAGCCGTCCGCAGAACGGGAAGAACAATGCCCGGGAGCGGAATCCCGGCGGCGGATCGAAAAATACGGGGGCGAAGAGCCGGGGAGCAAAGACACAGGGATCGAGGAGCAACGGATCGGGGATCCGGGTGGAGCGGACCAGAGCCGCGAAGAAAAAGGCCGCCGCCGCGGGAGACCGGACGGAGGAATACGAGCTGCGGCACACAAAGCTCCCGGTGGCCATCATCGTGCTGACGCTGGTGGGCGTGCTCATCATCTTCACGCTGGTGGAAAGCCTGGCCGAGGTTTATCAGACCTCCACGGATATCGCCCGCATGAAGGAAACGCGGGATTCCCTGAAGGAGACGGCGGCGGCCCTGGAGCTGAAGCTGGACGAGAAAAACGACGTGCGGACTATCCGGGAAATCGCCGTGGGAGAGCTGGGCATGGCCGACGAGGATTCCATGCAGCGGCGCTTCATTTCCGTATCCGGCGGGGAGCGCATCGAGCTTCTGGAGACGGAGGACGATTCCCCCCAGGCCGGCGGCGTGCTGTTCTCCTCCCTGGGCGAGTACATCAACCGCTTCCTTGGCCGGTTCCGCTGACCGGTACCCAGACCACATACGGGCTGCAGCCCCAGACGGCACGGCAGCCCGTTCATTTTCAGCATATCGCGCCGGAGGCATAGAAAGCGCCGGCTGACCATAGAATGACGGACAGAGACGCCGCTGCCCGATCCGGGGGACAGATCCCCGTGGAGAACAAATGAACCGAGACAATAACCGAATCGACCGCATCACCACAAAGCGCGTCTGGTGGACCTTCGTCCTGTTTGCAGTGGCTGCGCTGGCGGTGGTGGGACGGCTCGCCAAGCTGCAGATCGAGGATCACGACTACTACGAGACCCGCGTGCTGAACCAGCTGACCCGGGACACCACCATCAATCCCGAGCGCGGCAACATCACCGACCGGGGCGGCAACATCCTGGCGGCCAACAAAACCGTCTACAACGTCATCCTCTCCCCCCACGACATTCAGGCCACCATGGAGACGAACGCGGCCCTGAACGGCGACGACGATCCCCAAAACGACGTGCGCTACGTCTGGGAGGATCCGGACTACGAGCTCTTCTACAGCGGCGACCGCCTGGACGACATGATCGCCGATGTGCTCTCCGCCTACCTTCCGAAAACCGATCGGGCCGCCATCCTGGAACGCACCGCCAAGGTCAAGCGCTACTATGAAAAGATCGCGAACGAGGTGGAGCAGGACATCGCGGACCGCATCGAGAGCTTCATCGCGAAATACGACCTGCGGGACGAGATCTTCTTTGAAGCGGTCGCCAAGCGCTATTACCCGAAGGACTCCCTGGCCTGCCATGTCATCGGCTTCACCAACTCCGAGGGCGTGGGGGTCTACGGACTGGAGAAGTACTACAACAACGTGCTGGAGGGGACCTCGGGCCGTTACATCCTGGCCCAGGATGCCCAGAACAACGACATGCCCTTCGAGTACGAGCGGCTCATCGAGGCCACCAACGGCTACAACATCGTCACCACCCTGGATATGTACATCCAGTACGAGCTGGAGAATCAGCTGGAAAAGACCTTCGTGGAGTCCGGCGCGGCGGCGAGAGTCTGCGGCATGGTGATGGACACGGAGACCGCCGGAATTCTGGCCATGGCCGTCTATCCCTCCTTCAACTGCAACACCCCCTCGAAGCTGGACGACTACTCCATGGCGGAGCTGGAGGCCACGGGATACGAAGAGGGCTCCGACGAATACATGGCCGCCTACAACCAGCTGCTTCTGACCATGTGGAACAACAAGTGCATCAGCGAGACCTATGAGCCCGGTTCCACCTTCAAGGTGGTGACCACCTCCATGGCCTTCGACGAGGGTGTGGTCAGCGACAACGACCTGTTCAACTGCCCCGGCTATCACATGGTGGAGGGCTGGCCCCATCCCATCGGATGCGCTGAGACCTCCGGCCACGGCACCGTCACCTTCCGCTATGGCCTGCAGCAGTCCTGCAACCCGACGCTGATGCAGGTGGCGGAGCGCATCGGACGCGAAACCTTCTACGACTACTTCCTGGCCTTCGGGTACGGCGGAAGGACCGGCATCGACCTGCCCGGCGAAAGCTACACGGTCTACGCCCCCTACCGCGATTTTACCAACGTATCCCTGGCGGTGTATTCCTTCGGTCAGACCTTCCGCACCACGCCCATCCAGCAGCTGAGAGCCATCACGGCGGTGGCCAACGGCGGCTATCTGCTGACGCCCCACCTGCTGAAGGAGATCGTGGACGACGACGGCAACGTGATCCAGGCCTTCGAGACCGAGGTCGTGCGCCAGGTCGTCTCCACCCCCACCTGCGAGCACATCAGCGAGATCCTGGAGGAGGGCGTGAACACCGACGGCGCGGCCAAGAACGCCTATGTCAAGGGCTATCGTGTGGCGGCCAAGACCGGCACCTCGGAAAAGAAGGACGAATTCGACGAGTTCGGCAACACCCCCTACCGCGTGGGATCCACCGTGGCCTACGCGCCTGCGGACGATCCGAAGATTTCCGCCCTGATTGTGGTCGACAAGCCCATGGAGTCCGTTCCCTACGGCGGCGTGGTGGCGGCTCCCTATATCTCCAGCCTGCTGGCCTACGTGATGCCGTACATGGGCATGGAGCCCCAGTACAGCGCGGAGGAAATGGCGGACCGGGACGTGACCCTCACCAACTACGTGGGCAGCCGCATCGAAAACGCCGTGACGGACCTGGAGGGACGCGGCCTGCGGTATGAGATCGTGGGAGACGGCGAAACGGTGTCCGCCCAGGTACCGGAGCCCGGCTCCAAGATCTCCTCGGGCAAGGGCCTTCTGATCCTGTACAGCGGCGGGGAACGCCCCGAGAACGACGTGAAGGTGCCGGATCTCGTGGGCATGACTGCCTACGACGCCAACGCGGCCGCCGTGAACGCGGGCCTGAACGTCACCTATTCCGGCTCCGTCAACGGCACCACCGCCACCGTCATCCGGCAGACCCCCGCGGCCGACTCCATTGTGACGAGAGGCACCGTGGTGGTCATCGAGCTCCGCCATCTGGACGGAACGGATTAATTATTTCTCCGCTGACAAACAAACGGTTGACTGAATTGGTATGCCTTTTCAGTAAGGCAGCACCGTATTCTGCTCCGGCGGCTGAACCCCGGCAGCATAACTCTTGGTTTGCTGTCGCATGAATAAAAATCAGGATTCCCAAAGAGACGTGAAAAGACTTCATTTTCCATCTCCGGGAGGAATCCATGCGAAACGACAAGCTGTTTGAGGGCGTTCCCCTCACCTGCGCGGCTCCTGCGGGATTTGCCGAAGCGGAAACCGGCCGGATCTGCTCCGATTCCAGACGGGTCGTCCCCGGCTCCCTCTTCCTCTGCCTGAAGGGGACGAGGCGGGACGGTCACGACGCGGCGGCGGAAGCGGTCCGGGCAGGGGCGGCATGGGTGCTGGGCGAGCGTCCGGCTCCCGGCGTTCCCGAGGAGAAAATGCTTCTGACCCCGGACACGCGGCTGGCGGAATCCCTTCTCTGGAACAACTTCACCGGACGGCCCGCCGACGGCATGCTGAAGATTGCCGTGACCGGGACCGCCGGGAAGACCACCGTGACCCTTCTGCTGTCGGAGATCCTCCGGGCGGCGGGGATGAAGACGGGGGTCGTGACCACGGTGCGCTGCGAAGCCGGGGGCGTACCCGTGGACCTGGGAGACAACGGCGGCGTGTCGGTCTCCGATATCCCCGGCGCCATGACCACCCCCGATCCGGAATACTTCTTCACGGCGGCCGGGATCATGCGGGACGCGGGCTGCGGGGCGCTCCTCTATGAAGCCTC
>CACWLT010000136.1 GCA_902761695.1 uncultured Ruminococcus sp. | reverse complement strand
TGAGCTTCCCGCCGAGGCGATTCCCGCTGAGGAACCGGCTGTCGAGGAGCCTGCCATCGAAGAGAATCCCGCTGAGGAAACCGAGGACGGCCGCGAGCACATGACCTACATGAGCGCCGACGGCTTCCAGCTCCGCTACAACGCCCTGCAGGTCGAATCCCGTGAAACCGGCGACCACAGCGCGGAGTTCGTGCTCCTCGATGAAGCGTCCGGCGCCGATAAGCTGGCCGTCAGCTGGATCGCCGACAAGCAGCCCGAGGAGGTGCTCTACGAGGTGACCTCCGCCTGGGGCGAGCAGACCGACATTCTCCGGACCGAGGGCATCTTCCCCGGCACGGAAGACAAATGGGGCTACTGGAGAACCTTCACGGACGGCAGCCTGACGAAATGCGCCATCGCCGGTGAGTATAACGGCGGCGTCTTGCTCTTTGAGATCGACGCCCTCCTGACCGGCGACGAGGCGAAGGACATGGCCGTGAGTGATATCCTGGCGGAGATCGTCGATTCCGTCACCTACTTCGATTTCGGCGAGCAGGCCATGTACGCCTATATCCCCGGCGTCTACACCTACGCGGCGGAGGATGGCGCAAAGTATCAGGTGATCCTGAACGCGGACCACACCGGCACCCTGAGCTTCCAGGATACCGTGGACATTCTCTGGGGCAGCACGGAGCTGATCGCGCCGGACGCAAAATACGCCTATACCGTGGAGGGCGACTTCCTCTATGTGGAATTCGACGGCGTCTGGACCGAATTCGCGAGAGAGACTGCCGAATAAGCTGTGACATCCATCCCCGGCTCCGGTTGGTCATCATCCCGGGGCCGGGGTTTTTTGCGGCAGGGATGAAAACGGTGAGGCGGGAACCCCGACGCATGCCCGCCCGTCTGATATGCGCATCATAAACGGGAGGATAGCCATGAGCAGAACAATCGTCGCCGTCAACGCCGGTCCGCGTATGGGCTGGAATACCGAAACCCTGATCTCTCAGGCGTCGGAGGGAGCGCAGTCCCGGGGAGCCGCCGTGGAGCGCTTCGACCTGTATCGGCTGGAGCGGTATACCGGCTGCATCTCCTGCTTCGGCTGCAAGAGGGAGAAGAACAAGGGGCACTGCGTCTGCCGGGACGGGCTGACCCCGGTGCTGGACGCCATCCGGAAATCCGACGGGCTCATCATCGGCTCGCCGAACTATCTGGGGGAGCTGACCGCCTCCTTCCGGGCCCTTTACGAGCGGCTTGTCTTTCAGAACCTGACCTATAACCTGGAGACGCCCTGCTGCAGCGACCGCCCGATCCCCGTCCTGCTCATCATGACCAGCAACGCCCCGGATACGCTCTATGCCCCGCTGCTGGAAAACTACCGGCAGACCCTCTCCCGCTTCGTGGGACCGACGCAGGTGCTGGTCAGCGGCAATACCCTTCAGCTGAAGGACTACGGCAAAACCGACTGGCCCTGGACCATGTTCGATCCGGAGGCGAAACAGCGCCGCCATGAAACCGTCTTCCCGGAGGAGTGTCAAAAAGCCTTTGCCATGGGGGAACAGCTGGCGTCGCGGCCTCTCCCCGGTATGGAGGAGCAGCCCTGACCCGGATCAACCCACTAAATTCGTATCATTTTTAAAATCTTTTTCCGATGCCTTGACAAGAGGGCAGGAATCCTGTATAATTCTTTAAGCAGCTCGAGAATATTTAATATTTTAGTTGGCAATTGCAAACAGTTTCAAAAAAGCGGGCTGTTTGTCCGGAGCGGTGAGGGGGAGGAACCCGCTGCCGTCCCGGGGCTGCCGGATTTTTAGAAGACGCAGGACAGAAAGGAAAAAGAATCATGAAAAGAAAGAGCATAGCGCTGTTTTTGGCACTCGCGCTGGCCGTCGTATCCCTGACCGGCTGCGGAAAGGGAGCCGCGTCTAACACGAACCTGCTTCAGAGCATCAAGGACCGCGGGTACATCACGGTCGGCACGGAGGGAACCTGGAGCCCCTATACCTACCACAACGAGCAGGATGAGCTGGTGGGCTTCGATGTCGAGGTGGCACGGTATATCGCCGACTATCTGGGCGTGGAAATCCGCTTCACGGAAACCGAGTGGAGCTCGATCTTCGCCGCCCTGGACGCCGGACAGATCGACATCGTGGCAAACGGCGTGTCCTACAACGAGGAGCGGGCCGCGAAATACGATTTCTCCGTGCCCTACAACTATACGCAGTACGCCGTCATGACCCTGGCGGACAACGACTCCGTCAATTCGCTCGAGGATGTGAAGGGCAAGGTCTCCTCCAACGACCCCACCAGTACCATCGGCCAGTTCGCCGAGGAATGCGGTGTGGTCTTCGACGAGGTCAGCGAGGCGGCCCAGGCCATCAGCGAGGTGAAGAACGGCCGCGCGGAGATCACCTTCAGCACCACCGTCGGCTTCGCGGACTATTTCAAGCAGCATCCCGAGGAGGCCTCCCTCTTCAAGGTCATCGTGGTCAGCGATCCGGAGCCCAACGCCTATATCCCGGTCGTGAAGGGCAACGACGATCTTTTGAAGCTCATCAACGAGGCGCTGGACAAGGCGGCAGAGGACGGCACCCTTTCCGCTATCTCCATGAAGTATTTCGACGTCGACACCACTAAAGGATAATCGCCCTTTTGACAACGCAGCAGGTAAATCAGAGCGTAGCAGCGTATGAATGAACGAATCGTCACCGAACTGATCGAATCCTTCGGCAAGCTGTTCATGGCGGGAATCAAGGTTTCCATTCCCCTGACGCTTGCCTCCTTTTCCGCGGGACTACTCATCGCCTTTTTCGTGGCCCTGGTGCAGATCGCGAAGATCCCCGTGCTGAAATTCCTCGTGCGGGTGTACGTCTGGATCATCCGGTGCACCCCCATGATCGTGCAGCTGTTCATCGTCTATTTCGGCCTGCCCACCGTCGGCATCCGGTTCAGCCCCTTCGTCAGCGCGTGGATCGTCATGTCCCTCAGCGTGGGAGCCTACTGCTCGGAAACCGTCCGGGCCGCCATCGATTCCGTTCCGGTGGGACAGCTGGAGGCCTGCTACTGCGACGGGCTGACCTTCTGGCAGGCCATGATCCACGTGGTGGTGCCCCAGGCGCTGCGGACCGCGTTCCCGCCCCTGTCCAATTCCATCATCGGTCTGGTGAAGGACACGTCCCTGGCATACAACGTGGCGCTGGTGGAGATTCTCGCCACGGCCCAGCGGATCGCGTCCAGAACCTACGACTATTTCTGGCTCTATCTGGAGGCCGGCCTGATCTACCTGATTTTCTGCTCGGTCCTGACCGTGATCCAGAGAAAAGCGGAAGAGGCGCTGGAGAGGAGAAGATAAGATGTTCAGTCTGCGGAACGTAAACAAGAGGTTCGGCGATAACGTCGTATTGAACAACGTCAGCCTGGACGTGAATCAGGGGGATGTGGTGGCCGTTCTGGGGCCCAGCGGCTCCGGCAAGACGACGCTCCTGCGGTGTGCGGGATACCTGACGAAGGCGGACAGCGGGACCCTGACCATCGGCGGCCGGCAGTACGACATGAACAAAATCTCCGGCAGGGATCTGCGGGAGTACCGGAAGCGGGTCGGCTTCGTCTTCCAGACCTTCAATCTCTACGGCAACAAGACCGCTCTCGGCAACGTGACCCTGGGTCTCCGCGTCGCCCAGAAAATGCCGAAGGAGGAAGCGGAGAAGATCGGAAAAGCCCTTCTTGAGCGGGTAGGCCTCGGCGACAGGATGGATTTTTATCCCTCCAAACTCTCCGGCGGCCAGCAGCAGCGGGTGGCCATAGCCCGGGCACTGGCGACCAACCCGGAGGTGATCTTCTTCGACGAGCCCACCTCCGCCCTGGATCCGGAGCTGACCGGGGAGGTCCTTTCGGTCATCCGGCAGCTGGCGGACGAGGGCAGGACCATGATTGTGGTCACCCATGAGATGGAGTTCGCCCGGAACGTCGCCACAAGGGTGGTGTTCATGGAGGACGGCGAAATCGTGGAGGAAAATACCGCCGGGGAATTTTTTACCAACCCGCAGAAGGAGAGGACGAAGGCGTTTATCTCCCGCTCCTCCTCCTGGACCGGCGGGGAGGGGAAGACCCCGGAGCAAAATCAATAAATATGCAAAAGGAGAGCACCCATGTATCTCAGAAATGTCGGCATTTTCGTCAAGGATCTGGAGGGAGCCAAAGCGTTCTTCGAGAGCTATTTCGGGGCGAAGGTTTTAAAAACCTGGGACGAGCCCGAGAACGGCTACTATTCCTACATCATGGAGCTGGACGGACGGGGCTGGATCGAGCTGATGACGAAGCCCGGCGTCGTGGACATCGACAAGGATCCGAATCGGCTGGGCCTGGCCCACGTCTGCATCTGCGCGGACACCCGGGAACAGCTCAACACCATCATCGCCCGGTTCAAGGAGGACGGCTACACGATCCAGTATGAGCCGAAGGAGCCCGACGGTCCCGGCGAGGTCCGCGCGGTCACCTTCGAGGGCATCGTGGTGGAAGTCAACTATGGCTACTGATATCCTCGCGCTCACCGAAAAGCTGGACCGGCTGGACAGGATCCCGCTGGCCGATCTCCCGACCCCCGTCCGGCGGCTGGACCGCGTTTCCGCCGAGCTTGGGAAAAGCGTCTGGATCAAGCGGGACGACTTCACCGGGGCCGAGATGTCCGGCAACAAGGTCAGAAAGCTGGAATACACCCTGGCGAAGGCTTTGAAGGAAGGGGCTGACACGGTCATCACGGCCGGGGGCATCCAGTCCAACCATGCCCGGGCCACGGCTGCGGCGGCCGCACGGCTGGGGCTGAGATCCCATCTGGTGCTGGAGATCTCCGCCGTACCGCCGCTTGAGGGCAACTATCTCCTGGACCGCATGTTCGGCGCGGAGATCACCCTGCTTCACGAGGACGAGGACGTCTCCCTCTCCGATAAAATGGCCGAGATCGCCGGGCAGCTGCGGGAGGCGGGACACAGACCCTATATCATCCCCGTCGGCGCGTCGGACGGCGTGGGCAACCTCGGCTATCTGAACGCCTTCCGTGAGATCCTTGCGCAGGAGAAGACGCTGGGGGTGCGCTTTGACGCCGTCGCCTGTGCCGTGGGATCCGGCGGGACCCTGAGCGGCTTGTACCTCGGCAACCGTCTCTTCGGCGCGGGGAAGCGGATCGTCGGGATCACCGTCTGCGATGACCGGGACTATTTCAAAACGGTCTGCGGCTCCATCGTCAACCGGACCCTGGAGCTCCTTGCGGAGGAGCCGGACGAGAATCCCGACTTCACCTTCATCGACGGCTACAAGGGACGGGGATACGCCCTCTCGTCCCCGGAGGAGCTGCGCTTCATCGCGAAAATCGCCGCCATGGAGGGGATCGTTCTGGATCCCGTCTATACCGGCAAGGCGTTCTACGGCCTCTGGCAGGAGATCGGGCGGGGAACACTGGACGGAGCCGACAATATCCTCTTCATCCACACCGGCGGGCAGTACGGCCTCTTCCCCAAGCAGACCCAGATGGCGGAGGTCCTCTGAGCGGGGATCCGCCCTCCTCTGCATGCCGGAATTGCATATGAAAACGCCCCGCAGGTCAAAAGCCGCGGGGTTTTTTCGTGCTCCCCGATGTTCTGGGGAATGATCCCGCTCATTCGGCCGCGTTCCTCCGCTTGACATGGCGCGGCGGAAATAGTATAATGACGGCATAAGCAGAACTGAAACGCGGAGGCATTATGGAATATCTGGATATCGTGGACGAGAGCGGGCAACCCACCGGAAAAACGGTCAGCCGGGAGGAGGCGCACCGGGACGGCATCCTCCACAGAACGGCCCACGTCTGGGTGGTGCGGGAGGAGGGTGGCCGGACCGAGATCCTGCTGCAGAAGCGCAGCGAGGAAAAGGACTCCTTCCCCGGCATGTTTGACACCTCTTCTGCGGGGCATATTCCGGCGGGCGAGGATCCTCTTTCCTCCGCGCTGCGGGAGCTTTCGGAGGAGCTGGGCATCGCGGCGGACACATCCCGGCTTCATTACGCGGGCTCTTTCCGCATGCAGTACGAGGAAACCTTTCACAGCAAGCCCTTCCGGGACAACGAGGTGACCTGGGTTTTCGTGTACCGGGAGCCCGTGTGCGCCGAGGAGCTGACGCTGCAGGAGAGCGAGGTCTCCGAGGTCCGCTGGTTCGGCCTGGAAGAGGTGTGGGACGAGCTTCAGCGGGGGGATCACAGCCGCTTCTGCGTATCCCGCCGGGGCCTGAAGGTGCTGCGGGACTACCTCGGATGAAGAGAGCGGTCCGGACAGACGGCGAAGCAGCGGCACCGATGGAATATCAGGCAGGGAGGCAGCTATGGCAAAGGCAAGAATGGTAAACCGGAACGGTTCCCCGGCAGTGGAGGCGGACGGCCAGAAGACCATCCGTTTCAAACGCCTGGCGGACCCGTGGGAGGTTTATGAGAAAAAGTCCTGGGGGCAGGGCGTGGAGGAGATCACCGTCCCCATGGTCCGGGGCGAGACTCTGATGTTCAGCCTCTGCGGAGAGATCTGAGGGGACAACGGGGGATGAAAAAAATCCGCCTCCCTTCCTCATGAAAAAAACGAAAGGAGCACTCCATGATCAGAACGGAAACCGTATTCATTGAAGGCAAAGGCCAGCGCATCGAGGGGATTCTCTGCCTGCCCGGGGAAGAAAAGCCCTCTTTTCCCACGGTGGTCATCGCACACGGCTTCGGCGGGAACTGGCATTTCTTCACGGGCAATGTGGCAAAGGCCCTGGCGGAAAAAGGCTTCGCGGCCTATGCCTTCAACTTTCGCAATCCCGACACCCGCTCCATGCTGCACACCACCGTCCTGACGGAGGCCGAAACGCTGAACATCGTCCTCGACGGGATCCGGACCATGCCCTTTATCGATCCGGAGCGGCTGTATCTTCTCGGGGAGAGCCAGGGGGGATTTGTGGCCGCCTATACCGCCGCTCACCGCACGGACGTCAGGCGTCTCGTCCTCTTCTATCCGGCCTTCGTGCTCCAGGACGACGCCAGAAAAAGAAACCCCGACTGGGATAAGCCTGGATACGTCTGGCCGGAGACGGAGGTCATCGGGAACAACACCGTCAGCGGGATCTATTCCGAGGCCGCCCTGTCCTTCGACATCTACGATACGATCCGCGCCTACCGCGAGCCCGTCCTCCTCATCCACGGGACCGCAGACCCCGTGGTGCCGCTGTCCTATTCGGAGCGGGCGGCAGAGGTCTATGAGAACGCGGAACTGAAAATC
>CACWLT010000135.1 GCA_902761695.1 uncultured Ruminococcus sp. | reverse complement strand
TCATTCGCTTAATGCGCCAGGGCTCTTTGACGAGGCGGTAGAACCACTCCAGCCCCAGCTTGATAAATATTTTCGGCGCCCGCTTCACGATGCCCGCGTAGCCGTCCAGGGACCCGCCCAGGCCGAGAAAGAGGGTCACGCCGGGCATCTTCTCCCGGTTGGCGGCGATCCATTTCTCCTGCGTCGGCGCGCCGAGACACACGAAGAGCACGTCGGCCCCGGACGCGTTTATCTTCTCAATGACCGCCTCCGTCTCCGGCCCTTCCTTTTTGAAATACCCGTCCCCGCAGCCGGAGAAAAGAAGATCGGGATGTTCCGCGAGCAGCTTGTCCCGGGCCGCCTCCGCAACGCCGGGCTTTCCCCCGAGAAAATAGATCCCGTACCGCTCCCCGTCCGGTTTTTTCATGTCGTTCAGACGGCGGAGCAGCTCCCGGCCGAGATCGAAGCCCGCCACCCGTCCGCCGGGAAAGGGAGTGCCCAGAATGCGCCCGGCCTTCACCACCCCGATGCCGTCCGGCGTGATGAGCTCGGCGGAATTGATGACGGGGTACAGGGACGGGTCCTCCACGCAGGCCTGCACGATCTCCGAGTTCGGCGTGAAGAGCGCGGTCTTCGTCCCGGTGCGGAGCGCGCCCGTCAGACTCTCCATGGCTTCGTCGAAGGTGACGGCGTCAAATTCCACGCCCCGGATGTTGATTTTCTGCGCCATGACGTTCTCCTTCCGTCCTTGCCGGATGATCGGAATTGTCCGTTCCGGATGATTCCGAATAATCGAAAAAACGCGCCGTGATGACGCGTTTGTGTCTGAAAAGGGGTTTATTTGTCGGCGGTTGCCTTTTCCAGATATTCCGCTACGTCGCCCACCGTCAGGAACTCGCGGACCTCGTCGTCGCTGATTTCGATGCCGAATTTTTCCTCGCAGAGCAGAACCAGATCTGCCAGCTCCAGGGAGTTGATCCCCAGATCGTTGACCAGCTCGGCTTCGGGCTTGATATCGGCTTCGTTGACGGAAAGTTCCTCCACGAGCATTGATTTGAGCGTTTCCAGCATTGTTCGCATTCTCCTTATGTAAAGTTCGCTTCTTCAGGTTGACAGCCTCAATACACTATTATAGTGAGAATCCTGTCGTCTGTCAAGATATTTCGGAAACAAAAATATAAAAATCTTCATAAACTTGTCTTGAAAATACATCCGTTTTCGGCTATAATAGAGAAAAGCCCCGGACGGCTTCCATCAACAATCATCCATCGAAGGAGAATCAGACATGAAAACCAGCGTTACCTCCTACAGCTTCGGCAGTTACTTCGCGGAAGAAAAGCTCGGCTATCTCGGCATCATCAACAAGGCGAAGGAACTGGGCTTCGACGGCATCGAATACATTGACGGCGGCTATATGCAGATCCCCGACGCGGCCCAGAAGATCAAAGAGCGCGCGGCGGAGCAGGGCATTGAGGTGGTGACCCTGGCGGTGGGCGCCAACTTCCTGCAGCCCGACCCGGCGAAGATGAAGGACGAGATCGCCCGCGTCTGCGGCATGGTGGATTTCGCGGCGGCCATCGGAGCGAAGTGCATGCGCCACGACGTGTCCGGCGGATTCGGCCCCGATAAGAAGCACTCCCGCGGCTACGACAACGCCATTCCGATCATGGCCGAGGGCATCCGCGAGGTCACCAAGTACGCCGAGCAGTGTGGCGTCAAGACCATGACTGAGAACCACGGTTACTTCTCCCAGGACGCCGCCCGCGTGGAAAAGCTCATCAATACCGTGGCCCACGACAACTTCGGGGCGCTGGTGGACCTGGGCAACTTCATGTGCGCCGACGAGGATCCCACCCTGTCCGTGTCCATCATGGCTCCCTATGCCTTCCATGTGCACGCCAAGGACTTCCACTGGAAATCCGGCATGGACGTGAACCCCGGCGCCGGCTGGTTCCAGACCAGAGCGGGCAACTACCTCCGCGGCGCCATCATCGGCCACGGCGAGGCCAAGATCTACCAGAGCATCCAGACCCTCAAGAAGTGCGGCTACGACGGCTACGTCACCGTGGAGTTCGAGGGCATGGAGGACAACCTGAAGGGCATCGAGCTGGGTCTCGCCAACCTGAAGCGCTTCATCGGCTGACGAAAAGCCACTGACGATCGGTTTTTGCATCTGAAGGACGGCTCCGGGTTTTCTCCCAGCGTTTCCGGCTGACGGGTGACCCGGAGCTTTCCGGTCATGGAATTGTATGCGGAGAGGAGGCAGAATATGGCTGAGGATGTGAAGCGGACGGCGGAGAAGCACAGAAAGCGCAGGATCCTCATCATCGTGCTGGTGGCGGTGACGCTGCTCAGCGGCCTGAGCTGGGTGCTGACGGAGCATGCCGACTGGGTGGGGAGACTCTTTGCGGGAAAGAAACAGAAGACCTCCTCCAGCGTCATGTATTCGGACGAGATCCGCAGTTATGCCTTCTATAAGACCGACTATAACCTCGATCCCACCAAGGATGAGGAGTATATGAACAACAAAGTCCGCTTCCTCTGGTACAAGGACGGCCCACTTGAAGTCGGTAATCCCTTCGACGACATTTCCCTGTGGGAGGGGTACAACGACGCAGTTCTGTTCTTCGTCCGGTACTTCCAGACGGTGCTGGCGGGAGACGTGGAAACCTATAACACCTACTTCACGGAACGCTATCTGCGCGACGTCGGCGAGCATCTCCGGTTCGCGCCACAGATGGTTTACGACATCCGCGTCGATCAGCTTTCCGAGAACACGGACAGCGCGGGCGTCACGACATGGACGTTTGAGGTGGGGTACAGAATCTACCGCAACGACGGTACGTTCCGCAACGACATCTCTTCCGATGGATCCCGCCCGCTGATCTTCACGCTCATAGGCGACGCGCATGGGCACGTGCTCATCGACTCCATCGAACGCTACCGATCCAACTGACAGCCTACCCCCGGAGGTTTCCCATGCCCCCCCTTTCCATCCTCATCAAGCCCGCCTCGGGACTGTGCAATATGCGCTGCCGGTACTGCTTCTACGCCGACGTGGCGGAGCACCGGGAGATCTCCTCCTACGGCGTCATGACCCGGGATACCGCCGAAGCCCTGATCCGCCGGGCTTTCGAGTTCGCCGACGGGGAAGCCGCCTTCGCCTTTCAGGGCGGGGAACCCACGCTGGCCGGAGCGGACTACTACCGCTTCTTCATCGACACCGTGAACCGGTTCAACGAAAAAAAGCTCCCGGTGCATTACGCCATGCAGACCAACGGATACGATGTGTCCGACGAGCTCTGTGAAATTCTGCGGGAGAACCGGTTCCTGGTGGGCGTGTCCCTGGACGGCACGGGCGCGGTCCACGACGCCGCGAGAATCGACGCCGCCGGAGAGGGGACCTTCCGCAGGGTCAACGAAACCATCGCGAAATTCAAAAAATACGGCATCGACTTCAACATCCTCTCCGTGGTGACGGAGAAGACGGCGAAGAACACCGCCGAGGTCTACCGCTATCTGCGGAGCCGGGGGTACAAATTCGTCCAGTTCATCCGCCACGTGGACGGCTTCGGCGACGCGGAGGACCCCACGGAATGGTCCCTGACCCCGAAGCGGTACACCAACTTTCTGAAAACCGCCTTCGGGTACTATTACGACGACATTATGGCGGGGAAGTACATGAGCGTGCGGGAGTTCGACAACTACGTGATGCTGGCTGCCGGACGGCCGGCGGAGTGCTGCGGCATGAACGGCGTCTGTCCCGCTAATCTGGTGGTGGAGGCGGACGGCGGGGCCTATCCCTGCGACTTCTACGTGCTGGACGAATGGAAGTTGGGCAGCGTACGGGACGCCTCCATCCGGTCTCTTCTGGAATCGGACACGGCGAAGCGGTTCCGCGCCCGGGCAAGGAAAATCGACGAAAAATGCCGCGCCTGCCGCTGGTACGCCCTGTGCCGCGGAGGCTGCGCCAGGTACAGGGAGCCCGCCGGGGAGGACGGACTGCGCCTCAACAAATACTGCGAGAGCTATCTGGAGTTCTTCCCCTGGGCCGCCCCGAAGCTCATGACGCTGGCCCGGATGGCGGCGGAAGGGAAGATACGGTAAAGCAGAACGCGGGAGGGATCCATCGTCGGACCTGCTCCCGCTTTTCTTTTTCATGCCTCCGGTTCGCCGGTCTCCGCCTCCTCCGCCGCTTTCTCAAATCTCGACAAACCGTAGCGGGAGGCCGTCAGATCCGCGATGCCGCAGAGGATCATGACAATGCCCTGTACCCGGTGGGGGACCACCTCGTAGTAGCCCTTCTGGTGGCCGCCGCTCATCTCCCGCACCAGATCCGCCGCCAGAAGGGGCTTCAGATGGTGATAGACCTGCCCCGTGGACCCGAAGCCGCATTTCTCCACCAGCTGGGCCACGTTCGAGGGCTTGCGCAGCAGGGCGGTGAGGATGTTCAGCTTCTCCTGGCTCCCGATGCAGGCGAGAACGCTTCTGGCCGTTCCGTTTTCCGCCAGCTCCAGCAGCTCGTTTCCCGAGACGTTCTTCTTCACCCAGTTGGACTGATTGCCCCCGGACGCGAAGACCCCGAGATAGGTGATTCTGCCCGTGTCGCCGCCCTGTCCGCAGGCGTTTTCGCAGTCGTCCATGAGGGCGTTGACGTGGGCGTCCGGGTGCATGTGCTTCATCTTCTGCACGTGGCCCACATAGTCGCGCCCGTCGAAGTCGTGCTTCTTCTGGTCCCCCAGCCCCTTCAGCTCGGACGCCGACGCCGTCAGAAGCTCCATCACCGAGGTGAGCTGTGCCTTCATCTCTTCAAGTTCTTTTTCCAGCCGGTCGATTTCCTGTCCGTAATCCCGCTCCATGGCATTCTCCTTTCCGACAATCCGTAATTCCGGATTTCAGCATCCCCATCATACCACACCGCCTCCGGTTTGTCAATACGTAAATCCGAAATTATTCCGAAATTCCGTAAAAGCAAAAAAACAGCCGTGCAGATTTCCGGTTTTCCGGATTGCCGCGCAGCCGTTTTTCATTTTGCGTTCAGTTCTCGATATCCTCGTACCACCGCTGCCATTCCGCCCGGTTGGCCTCGTTGAGCCATTCCACCACCTCGCGGGGGAACACGCCCTCCACGTAGGCGCTCTCGATCTGGGAGCCGAGATAGGTGATGTAGGGCATCATGGCCTTGAGGTAGTGCCAGTCCAGCTCGCCTTCCAGCACCTTGCCGAAGAGGGCCGTCTTGGATTTCTCGTCAAGGAGCGGGATCAGGTGCTCCATGAGCTCCGTCTCGGTCTTGCCGTCCAGGGAGTCGAAGGTGGCGTTGCGGATCATGTCGGCCGTCCCCGCGTCGTCCAGGTACTTCGACAGCTCCACGATCTTCGTGATGTCCACGCCCTGTGCCAGCAGCTTGTCGGAGATCCGCTCCAGCGTCGAGGGCCGGAGAAGGGGCGCCAGATTTTCAACGTCTTCCATATTGTCAGCCTCGCTTTCCTCACCCCGCGCCAGATTGCCGAGAATCCGCCTCTCCCCGTCCGAAGGATCCCCCGCCGCGATCAGCTCGTCGACGGAAACCCCGAATACCTCCGCGATGGAGGCCACCATGGAGAGATCGGGGAAGCTGGTGCCCACCTCGTATTTCGAGACGGCCTGCCGGGTGACGCCCAGACGGTCTCCCAGCTCGGACTGGGTCATGTCCGCACGCTTGCGGAGCCGGGCGATCATGCCGCCGAACTTCACGGGATCAAACATCCGCTCCCCTCCCTCGTTCCCGGACGGCGCGGTCCGGTTGATTTCATCCACATTATACACCCCATCCCCGCCCCGGTCAAGCAAAGATCGGTTGCGCAATTGAAAACAACCGGTGAATGGCGCGCCGCCCGCCTGCCGGGGGATAGAAGAAAGATCGGAGCTTTCTTCTAAAAATTCATTTTCTGTACTGGATTCTCTCCCCGATCTGTGATACAATAGGCGAAAACAGATATCGGGGGTTCGCGAGATGATCAAATACCTGTCCTTCCCCGGGCTGGGGATCGCTCCCTTTCATATAGACCGCATTGCCTTCTCCGTACTGGGCCGGGACGTGGCCTGGTACGGCATCCTCATCACCCTGGGGATGATTCTGGCGGTGCTCATGGCCATCCGGCTGGCGAAGAAGGAGGGCATCTCCGCGGACGACATCACGGACTTCGCCTTCATCGTCATTCTGGCCGGCGTGGTGGGCGCCCGGGCCTATTACGTGATCTTCACCTGGAACGAGTTCGGCTATCTGGTGACGGACGGCTCCTTCTGGCATAACCTGGGCCGGACCCTCTACAATTGCGTCGCGGTCTGGGAGGGCGGTCTGGCCATCTACGGCGGCGTTCTGGCGGGCCTTTTGACCGGCTTCATTTTCGCCCGCCGGAAGAAGATTTCCTTCCTGAAGATCTTCGACATTCTGGCCGCCGTGGTGCTCATCGGGCAGGTCATCGGCCGCTGGGGCAATTTTATCAATATCGAGGCATACGGCGCGGAGACCACCCTGCCGTGGCGCATGGGCATCCTCACTTACGGCCCCGCCCTCCTGGACAACGGGAATCTCGCATTGACCCAAGAGCTTTACGTCCATCCCACCTTCCTGTACGAGTCCCTGTGGAACCTCTGCGCCCTGCTGATCATCCATCTGGGCCTCTACCCGAGGAAGAAATTCGACGGCGAGATCTTCTGCTTCTACCTCATGTGGTACGGCTTCGGGCGCATGCTCATCGAGAGCCTCCGCACCGACAGCCTCATGCTGGGCAATCTCCGGGTGTCCCAGGGCGTGGGCTTCCTCTCCTGCGTCGTCGGGGTCATGCTGATGGTCGCCCTCCTCAAAAAGGCGAAGAAGGCGCAGACGGCCGGCGCGGAATACAAACCCGTCTACGCCGAGGGAACCGATAAGGAGCCCGCCGCCGAGCCGCAGACCGATGAAGAAAAAGCCGCTGACGAGGCGGAAGCTGACCGTGAGAACGGGGAAGAGAAGGGTGCCGACGGGAACCCCGACGAGGAAAAAGGAGAATAACATGGCCCACATCATCGACGGAAAACGGATCTCCGCGGCGGCAAGAGCCGAAATCGCGGAGAGAGCGCGGAAGCTGACGGAAGAGACAGGGGTTGTGCCCGGTCTGGCCGTGATTATCGTGGGGGAGGATCCCGCGTCGAAGGTCTACGTCCGGAACAAGAAGAAGGCCTGCGAGGAAGCGGGGTTCCCGAGCTGCCCGAGGAGACGCCCGAGGAGGAGCTGCTCCGCCGGATCGGGGAGATCAAGGCGGACCCGAAGATCCACGGGATCCTGGTGCAGCTGCCCCTGCCCGCCCATATCAGCCCCGACGCCGTCATCGCCGCCATCCCCCCGGAGAAGGACGTGGACGCCTTCCACCCGGAGAACGTGGGCCATATCATGATCGGCGACTACCGCTTCCTGCCCTGCACCCCCGCCGGCGTCATGAAGATGCTGGAGACCGAGGGGATTGACGTTTCCGGAAAGGAATGCGTCGTCATCGGCCGGAGCAACATCGTGGGCAAGCCCATGGCCATGCTCCTGCTCCAGGCCAACGGCACCGTGACGATCTGCCACTCCCGGACGAAGAACCTGGCCGAGGTGACCCGCCGGGCCGACATCCTGGTGTCCGCCGTGGGCAGGGCGGGATTCGTCACCGCGGATATGGTGAAGGAGGGGGCCGTGGTCATCGACGTGGGCATGAACCGGAACGCGGAGGGAAAGCTCTGCGGCGACGTGGATTTCGCGGCGGTGTCAGAAAAGGCGTCCGCCATCACTCCCGTCCCCGGCGGCGTGGGCGTCATGACCATCACCATGCTGCTGGAAAACACCGTTCGTGCCGCCGAGGCCGCCGCAGGGAAGCGCTGAATCCGGCAATTGTTGAAGATGACCGAAAAACGGAGCCGCCGGGCGGAAAAGTTTTCCGTATCACGCGGCGTTCCCCGGAAAAGTTTTGCTTGACGAAGTTCTTTATTTGTGCTATAATAAAAACTGCCGCATGATGCCGGGTCTCAAACGGAGCGCGTCTCCTACCCCACTCAGCGAGTTCACAGAAGAAAGTGAGGTGCTTTTCGGACATGTTTGCAGTGATCGAAACAGGCGGAAAGCAGTACAAGGTCAACGAAGGCGACGTTATCTTCGTTGAGAAGCTCGACGTTGCCGAAGGGGACAAGGTCACCTTTGACAAGGTTCTGGCCGTAGCCGACGACAACGGGATCAAGACCGGCAAGCCGGTGGTTGAGGGCGCGACCGTCACCGCCAGCGTGGTCAAGAACGGCAAGGCGAAGAAGATCTACGTTATGACCTACAAGTCCAAGAAAAACGAGAAGAGAAAAATGGGCCACAGACAGCCCTATACCAAGGTCCAGATCGAGAAGATCGCGTTTTAATTGAATTGAGAGGCGCATCTGCCCGGGAGACGCAGCGTGACGAAAATCACATTTCTGCAGAGAAAGGGCGTGTTCTGGGGGTTCCGTGAATCCGGCCATACGGGATTCGGCGAGGAAGGGGACGACGTCCTCTGCTCCGCCATCTCCGCCATGACCATGCTGATTCTCAACACCCTGGAGCTGTCCTTCGAATGCCCCATCGACTACAAAATCGACGAGGAAACCACGTTCATCACCGTAAAATGCCCCGCCGCCCTGCCGGAATCCGGTACGGAGGAGAAAAAGCGTTTTGCGGCCGAGGGTCTGATCCGCGGGTATTTTTACCAGCTGAACGACCTGACGGACGAGTACTATGATTTTCTGGAAGTTGACGTAACCGAGGAATGACGCGCAGAATAGGGAGGAATAACATGATCAGACTCAGCCTGCAGTTCTTCGCCCACAAGAAGGGCGTTGGTTCTACCAAGAACGGCCGCGACAGCCGTGCCCAGAGACTCGGCGTCAAGCGTGCCGACGGTTCCGCTGTTCTGGCCGGTAACATCATTATCCGCCAGAGAGGGACCCACATCCATCCCGGCAACAATGTCGGCCGCGGTTCCGACGATACCCTGTTCGCCCTCATCGACGGCAAGGTGAAGTTCGAGAACATCGCGAACGGCAGAAGACAGGTCAGCGTTTACGCCGGCGAATGATACAAATTCCGTTCTGAATCACAGATTCAGAATGGAAATAGTATGTGCCTGTTCCGGATCGGGCCGCGTTTCAGAAATGAGATGCGGCTTCTTCTTTTTTCTTCATCCGTCCATCCCCATCCATCGCTTCCCGGATTTTGAAGAGACATCCCGCACATAATCGGACGCGTCGGAGGACATAGTAATCTGCGGCGCGTTTATGAACGGGCGGGGAGGAGATTATGCGATGATGGGAAGAAAATGGAAGGGGCGGATCGGGGTCCTGATCCTTCTGGCGCTGTGGCTGATGCCGGTTTCCGCGCAGGCCGGGATGCCGGAGACCGTTCTTGTGGGCGGGATCCCCTTCGGCGTGCGCTTCATGGCGGATGGGATTGTGGTGGTGGGCTTCGCGGAAACGGAGGGCGGCGCGCTGAATCCGGCCTGGGCTGCGGGCCTCAGACAGGGGGACGTCATCACGGCGGTGAACGGCGAGGGTGTCGCGTCTGCCGAGGAGATGTCCCGGCGGATCGGCGAGAGCGAGGGCCCCGTGGAGATCACCTACCGGCGTGACGAGCGGGAGCGGGTGGCCATCCTCTGCCCCTCGGAATCGGAGGAGGGCAGGCGGGCCGGTCTCTTCATCCGGGACACCGTGGCCGGCATCGGCACCGTCACCTGGGTCGATCCGGAATCGCTGACCTTCGGCGGACTGGGCCACGGGATCTGCCGGGAGGGGAGCGGGGATCTGGCCTCCATCCCGGACGGGACCGCCGAGGCCGTGGTCATCACCGGCGTCACCAAGGGATCTCCCGGAGAACCCGGCGAGCTGCGGGGCGTGTTCACCGGGGAGGTCATGGGCTCCGTCGGGGACAATACGGACTGCGGCGTCTTCGGCAAACTGGACGCGGCGCCCTTCCGCTGCGGCCCGGACGTGCCCGTGGGGAGCAGGGAGGACGTTCATGCCGGACGGGCCACTATCCGCTGCACCGTGGAGGGGGAGACGCCCGAGGAATACGAGATCCTGATCACGGACATCGATCGGCGCAGCCGGGACAACCGCAGCTTCACCATCGTGGTGACCGATCCCGCGCTGCTGGAGCGGACGGGCGGCATCGTGCAGGGCATGAGCGGCAGTCCCATCCTGCAGGACGGGGTGCTTGTCGGGGCCGTCACCCACGTGCTGGTGGGGGATCCCGCCGAGGGCTACGGCGTCTTCATCGACAATATGTTCGCCTCCGCCGGGTAAGGTTCCTGCGCCTGGAACCGGGTCCGTTCTCCCGAACAAAAGGGGAGCGGACCGTACTTATCAGCCGTGGCCGTCTTGTGGCATCTGCCGGAAAATGCTTTCGCGGAGCGTGCAAGTTTATTCTTTCCATGATGTTTTTTTCGCGTTTTTCCTATTGCAATCCCGAAAATCTTGTGGTATAATGAACTACAAATAACGGGGGATACTGTCCTGCTGCAGATCCGAGTCGGGAGGCTGATTCATGCCGGACGTGCCGGTTGTTGATTTTCATTCCCACATTCTGCCGCATATGGACGACGGCAGCGCTTCGCTCGAAATGTCCCTGGCCATGCTGCGCACATCGCGTTCAGCGGGCGTGGACATCATGGTTTCCACTTCCCATTATTATAAGCGGAAAGAGGAAATCGACGCGTTCCTGGAGCGCAGAACGAAGCGGCTGGAGGAACTTCTGCCCTGTCTGGATTCGACCTGCTGCGGCGTGGTCCCCGGAGCTGAGGTAGCCTTTTACTTCGGCATGGACGAGGATCCCCGTCTGGACGGCCTCTGCGTGGGCGATACGAGGGCAATCCTTGTGGAAATGCCCTTCCAGTCCTGGGGGACCTATGAGATCAACACGCTGTCCTCCCTCTGCTACGACCGCAGACTGACCGTTATTCTGGCCCACTACGAGCGGTTCGCCGAGTCTCAGAAGGACAACCGTCTGTATGAGGAAGTGCTGGAGCTGCCGCTGTACGTGCAGATCAACGCCGGATCGCTGACGGGCGGATGGCATTCGAGACAGTGGCTGAAAATGTTCAAAAATGGCAGCGCCCATATCCTGGGCAGCGACTGCCACAACATGGAATCCAGACCGCCTGATCTGGACCGGGGCAGAGAAGTGATCCGGAAAAAGCTGGGCGAGGACGTCCTGCATCGGGTCGACCGCAGCGCCGCCGCCCTGCTGCTTGGCCTGAAGCCGGGAAGGGGCGACAAATGAAAAAAACACTTGTCCGCATCCTCTCCGCCACCCTCGCCGGACTGCTCCTCCTCACCGGATGCTTCCGGAAGAAAGCGAACGCGGATAACGCCTCCATGGAGGGAATGACCGCCGGGGAGATCATCTCCATGAAGCATCCGACGGAGCCCGACATGGTTGTGGACGGCGTCGGCTATGTGCGGAGGGAGGATCTGACCACCCTCTTGCTGATGGGGATCGACAAGAGCGGGGATCTGGAGACGACGCGGAAGGATCAGGGCGGACAGTGCGACGTGCTGCTGCTTCTGGTGCTGGACGGGAAGAACAGGACCCAGACGATCCTCCAGCTGGACCGGGATACGATGACCGAGGTGGAGATCCTGGATCTGCGCGGCAAGTCCACGGGCATCACCCGGGTGCAGCCCATCTGCATCTCCCACGCGTACGGACCCGGCGACGAAAAAAGCTGTGAAAATACGGTCCGCGCGGTATCCAGACTGCTCCTTGACATTCCCATCGACGGCTACGCGGCCATCCTGTACGAGGCCATCCCGGATCTCAACGATACCGTCGGGGGGATCGAGGTGACCATCGAGGACGATTTCTCCGCTTCGGACCCCTCCCTCGTCAAGGGCGAGACCCTCACCCTGAAGGGAAAGCAGGCCCTGACCTATGTGCGCGGCCGCATGACCGTCGCGGACGGAACGAACACCAACCGCATGAAACGGCAGCGGAATTACCTGAACACCTTCGGCAAAAAGGTGCGGTCCATGGTCCTGACGAATTCGTCGGTGATCAACGATCTGGTCGCTGCCGCAGAACCGTATCTGACCACCGACATGACCCTGTC
>CACWLT010000134.1 GCA_902761695.1 uncultured Ruminococcus sp. | reverse complement strand
CGTTGTCGAAGAGAACGATCCGCCGGGCGGAAGAATAGTGACCGTTGTCGAAGAGAACGATCCGCCGGGCGGACGAATAGTGACCGCTGTCAAACCATAAAAAACGCCTGATCCGGCAAAAGACGGCGTTTTTTCTTTGCAGCTCTTACGGAGGGATAAGAGACTGTGCCGCCAGCTTACCCTTCTCCCGTCCCGAACGCAACGGACAGAACGCGTCCGATGACCGGTTTTCTGACATTCACGCCCGACTGTCTGAATTTCGGTCATCCCCGCCCCGCCTGTCCGTTTTCTTCTTCCGCCGCCTGCGCTATACTTGTGCCGTTCAAAAGCAAAAGGAGGCATCCCAATGAAAATGCGTTCCACCGCGCCCATGTGGGTGGCGAAAACCGGGTATATCGCTCTCTCGGTCTTCTTCATCGCCGCCGGCGCCCTGTTTATCGCCTTCCCCGCCGTCTCGTCGAATCTCATCGGACGCGCGCTCGGCATCGCCATGACCGTTTTCGGCGTCGTCAAGCTGATCGGCTATTTTTCCAAGGACCTGTTCCGGCTGGCGTTCCAGTATGATCTGGAGTTCGGCGTCCTGCTCGCCGCGCTCGGGATCATCATCCTTCTGAAGCCGGACAACGTAATGAACTTCCTCTTCATCGCGCTGGGCATTGCCATTCTCACGGACGGGCTCTTCAAGATCCGGATCGCGGCGGAAGCGCGGGTCTTCGGAATCGGCAGCTGGTGGCTCACCATGCTCCTGGCCGTTCTCACCGCCGCCGTCGGGCTGGTGCTCATCTTCCGCCCCACGGAGAGCCGGGAGACCATGACCGTTCTGCTCGGGCTGTCCCTGTTGGCGGAGGGGGGCCTGAACCTGACCGTCGCCCTCTCCACGGTGAAGATCGTGAAGAATCAATACCCGGACGTGATCGAAGGAGAATATACGGAAAAGGGGCGTGACGCGCGATGAAAGCCGTGAAAGCCTTCGGACCGGCCTTTGGCCGGGGCGTCGTCCGGGCGAGGATCCCCATTCTGATCGCCGTGCTTCTGCTCCTCATCCCCGCCGTGTACGGAATGCGTCACACGCGCATCAACTACGACATGCTGGACTATCTGCCCGCGGACATGGACACGGTGATCGGACAGAACGAACTGATGGAAGAGTTCGGCAAGGGGGCCTTCTCCTTCCTCATTCTGGAGGATATGCCGACGAAGGACGCCGCCGCCCTCAAAGCAAAGATCGAAGAGGTCGGACACGTCGAGTCCGTTCTGTGGTACGATTCCGTTCTGGATCTTTCGGTGCCGCCCGAGATCCTGCCCGAAAAGCTCTACGACGCCTTCAACACGGAAAACGCGACGATGATGGCGGTCTTTTTCGACTCCTCCACCTCGGCGGACGTCACGATGGACGCGATCCGGGAGATCCGGTCCCTCGCGGGAAAGCAGTGCTTCGTGACCGGCATGAGCGCGCTGGTGACCGATCTCAAGGACCTCTGCGAAAAGGAGGAGCCCGTCTATGTGGCCATCGCAGTGCTCTGCGCGACGGCGGCTATGCTGCTCCTGCTCGATTCGTGGCTCGTTCCGTTCGTATTTCTCGCCTCCATCGGCATGATGATCGTGTTGAACCTCGGCACGAACCGGCTTCTTCTTGGGGAGATCTCCTACATCACGAAGGCTCTCTCCGCCGTCCTCCAGCTGGCCGTGACGATGGACTACTCCATCTTCCTCTGGAACAGCTACAACGAGAAAAAGGCCGTCCTGACCGATCACGGCGAGGCGATGGCGGAGGCGGTGTCCGCAACGCTGTCCTCCGTCGTCGGCTCCTCGGTCACAACGATCGCCGGCTTCATCGCGCTCTGCTTCATGAGCTTCACCATGGGCCGCGACCTCGGCATCGTCATGGCCAAGGGCGTGCTCTTCGGAGTAGTCGGATGCGTGACCGTCCTCCCCTCCCTGATTCTTCTTTTCGACAAGCCCCTCGAGAAGACAAGGCACAAATCCCTCATCCCGGACATGAAGAGCTTCTCCGCCGGGGTGGTGAAGATTTTCCCGGTGTTTCTCGTCCTCTTCCTCGCCCTGATCCCTCCGGCGTATTCCGGCTACCGGAGGACGAACGGCGAGGTCTACTACGATATGGCGGACTGCCTGCCGGAGGACATCGACTTTGTGATCGCCAACGCGAAGCTGCAGGAGAATTTTGACATCGCCTCGACCCACATGCTCCTCGTGGACGCAGACACGAGCCCGAAGGACGTGCGCGCGATGATCCGCGAGATGGAGAAGGTCGACGGCGTGAAGGCGGTGCTCGGTCTCGAATCCGTCGTGGGCTCTGCGGTCCCGGAGGAGATCCTCCCCGCATCGCTCACGTCGATCCTCAAAAGCGGCAAATGGGAGTTGCTCCTTGTGAACTCCGCCTACCACCCCGCAAGCGACGCTGTAAACGAACAGATCGACGCCCTCGGCGCGATATTGAAGAAGTACGACGCGGGCGGGATGCTCATCGGCGAGGCCCCGTGCATGAAGGACATGATCGAAACGACCGACCGGGATTTCGCCGTCGTCAATTCCATCTCCATCGCGGCCATCTTCGTGATCATCCTGCTGGTGACGCGGAGCCTGACGCTTCCCGTGCTTCTGATCGCGGTGATCGAGCTGGCCATCTTCATCAACCTGGGCCTGCCCCACTATCTCGGCACAAGCCTGCCCTTCATCGCGCCCATCTGCATCAGCACCATCCAGCTCGGCGCGACGGTGGACTACGCCATCCTCATGACAACGCGGTACAAATCGGAGCGGACGAGGGGCGCATCCCGCACGGACGCCGTCATGACCGCGCTGTCCTCTTCCATCCCGTCCATTCTCGTCTCCGGCTTCGGACTGTTCGCCGCAACCTTCGGCGTCGCGCTGTACTCGAATATCGACATCGTCGGCTCCATGTGCATGCTGCTCGCCCGGGGCGCCGTCGTGTCCATGCTCGCCGTGATTTTCTTCCTGCCCGCCCTGCTCCTGCTCTCTGACAGGATCATCCTTCATACGACCTGGGGCTTAGGGGCGGTCCGGAAACGGGAAAAATCGTAAAACAAACCATCGGAGGATTCTGCAATATGAAAGAAAAAGGATTGAAACTCCTGGCCGCTTCTCTGGCGGTTGTACTGCTCACCTCGACGGCGACGCTTGCCCTCGGTGCGGCGGAAGCGGAACGTCAGCCGGAAAACGAGGCGGAACCGGCTGTCCCGGCGGCTGTCGTGAATGAAACCGAATCGGAGGACGCCGTCTCGCGGAAGGATGAGGTCGTCTACATCCTCGCCTCCCCGGACGGAACGGCGAACCGCGTGATCGTCAGCGACCGGCTGAGCAACCCGGGGAGACAGGCGGCGCTGACCGACAGATCGAACTTAACGAACATCGAGAACGTCAAGGGGAACGAGACCTTCACTCTGACCGGTGAGGACGGTGAAATCGTCTGGGCGGCGGACGGCGGGGACATCACCTATCGCGGCGATTCAGAGGCCGAACTCCCCATAACCGTCTCGATCACCTATACCCTCGACGGGGAGGAGATCGCTCCCGAGGCGCTGGCCGGAAAGAGCGGACGGGTCACGATCCGGTTTGATTATGTGAACCGTCTGACGGAAACCGTCTCCATCGACGGAAAGCGGGAAGAAATCCCCGTTCCGTTCGCCGTGCTGTCCGCGGTTCTTCTGGACGGCGAGGTCTTCTCAAACGTGGAGGTGGAGAACGGACGCGCGCTCAGCGACGGAGACCGGACCATAGCCGTCGGTCTGGCGTTCCCGAGTCTCGGCGGCGCGCTGAAGCTCGATTCCCTTGCCCCCGAAGGCGAAGAGCTGCCCCGGATCCCGGATCACGTGACCGTTTCGGCGGACGCGGTGAACTTCTCCCTCGGGATGACATTCACCGCCGCGTCGACTGGCCTGTTTGCCAACCTGGAGGGGAATCTGCCCGATCTCTCCGGTCTCGCGGATACGGCGGACGCGCTCACCGACGCGATGGACCGGCTGAAGGACGGCTCGTCCCGCCTGGCAGAGGGGCTGGACACGCTCCTTGACAAATCGGGGGATCTCGCGGACGGCGTAAACCTGCTTTCGGACGGGACAAAAACGCTGAAGGACGGCGCGGCAGCTCTCGCGGACGGCGCGGAAGCTGCGAAAACCGGAGCGGACACGCTCTCCGCAGGGATCGGAACGCTGAAGGACGGCGCGGACACCCTGAACGCCGGCGCAAAAGCCCTTGCGGACGGTACGGCGGAGGTCGATCAGGGCGCGGCTGCCCTCGCAGATGGCATATCCGCTCTGACGGACGGGTTGGAAACCCTCGACGAGAACAGCGCGGGCCTGACGGACGGGGCAAGGCAGATCTTCGAAACGCTCCTCTCGACGGCTCAGGCGCAGATCGCCGCCGCGGGACTTGAGCTCCCCGCGCTGACTGTCGAAACCTACGGCACAGTCCTCGACGAGGCGGCGTCGTCGCTCGATGCGGAGGCGGTCTATCGGTCTGCGCTCGCTCAGGTGACCGCCGCGGTGAACGGACAGAGAGGCGCGGTCGAATCCGCCGTCACGCAGGCTGTCCGGGCCGAAGTGGAACAAAAGGTAACTGCCGCGGTGCGGGAAGAGGTGCGCGCAAAGGTCGAAGAAGCGGTCCGCGAGACGGTTGCGGAGCAGGTGATCCGCGCGGCGGCCGGCATGGATCCCGCAGACTACAAGACCGCCGTTTCAGCCGGACGGATCGATGAAGCGACACAGACGGCGGTCTCCCAGGCGGTCGAGACTGAAATGCAGTCCGAAGCCATGAAAGCCGCCGCCGCCGGACAGCTTGACGCACAGATGCAGTCGGACGAGGTGCAGACGCTCATTGCCGCCAATACGGACGCGCAGATGCAGTCGGCGGAGGTGAAAGCTCTTGTTGAGGCCAACACGGAGGCGCAGATCGCAAAAGCAATCGAGGACAACATGAAGGGTGCGGAAGTGCAGGAAAAGCTCGCGGCGGCGGAAAGCGGAAGGCAGTCCGTCCTCGCGCTGAAGGCCTCCCTCGAAGGATACGAAACCTTCTATCAGGGCCTGCTCGCCTATACGGCTGCTGTCTCTTCCGCATCGGCGGGAGCGGGGCAGCTCCAAACGGGCGCGGCCTCTCTGGCGGACGGCACGAAGCGTCTATCGGACGGCGCCGCGGAGCTTGAAAACGGAACGGCACAGCTTTCGTCCGGCGCGGAAGCGCTTTCCGAAGGCGCGGAACAGCTCGGGGACGGGCTCGGCACCCTCAGGGATGGTCTCGGACAGCTCTCGGACGGCGCGGCTTCACTCGACGACGGGATGGATTCGCTCAGCTCAAACCTTCCGGCACTCCTCGACGGCATCGCCGAGCTGCGGGACGGTTCCCATGATCTCGCGGACGGGATCGTGAAGCTCGATGAAGAGGGAATCTCGAAGCTGACGGATCTTCTGAGCCGGGTTTCCGGGGACCGCCTCAAAGCCCTCGTCGAAGCGGCGAAGTCCTGTCAGACCTTCTCCGGACTCGCGGACGGTGCTGAGGGAACAGTGAAATTCGTCTGGAGGACGGAGGGGATAGGGGAATAAGGACTCCCCGCCATGTACGCAGATCCGCCCGGGTGCTCAGTCAATGGGCTCCCGGGCTTTTTTTATTCTTCTCATCACAGGCTTACGCCTGCGCTTCGCGCCGCTTTTGCGGTGGAAAAGTCTCGGCGGGAGGGTACGGAAGTACGAAGCGGACGATTTGAGTGGCTCTCTTCTCCGGCGAGGTGGCTCTATTTTAGTGGCAAAGTGGCGCTATTTCACCGTTAAGGGTGGCGCAATTTCCCCGGCAGGGTGGCGCAAAAATACCGTGCACGTGGTGAAATCAGACCGGTATATGCACCGAAAGATCTTTTCACCACAAACGTGGTGTTCTGAGATTCCAGTCCGATGGAGGCCGCGCTATACAATTCACTCTCAAACTCTTCCATTGCTCGGACGCTCATGCCGGATATTGCGAAGCCACTCCCGGTGCTCATTGAGTTTCTCGGCAAATTCATTCTCCCTATCGTAAATCTCCGTCAAATCCTGAGCGTTTCCAATTTCAGATAAACTTTGGGAAAACTTCTCGTCCTCCATATAAATCACGCCTCCTTCTATCACTCTATCCCATTCTATCTGACTGATCTCAAAAGACAATGTACCCCCTTAGATCGCTTACCCCTTAACCTGTTATCGACTAGGCAGAAATACACATGCGCTTTCAAGATGTGTTTCTGAACAGAGCGATTGACTTAGCCACTGTTTTATTGTATAATGATACCGAAAACGCTCCCCGGAACGGAGCCGGATGAACTATCCACGCGGATCCCCGCAGAAAGGCAGACACCATGCGCACGCTGAACGCAAAACAAGGACTCTCACTCGCTCTGGTTCTTCTCATGCTCCTCCCCGCCTTTGCCTCCTGTGCATCCGGAACGGATGAGGCCGCATCCTCCGTATCCTCCGATGCCGGAAACGCCGCGCCGTCCGCGCCCGAAACCGAGCCGGAACCGGTCGATCCGTGGCTGGACGACCTTCCGGATTCGATCGATTTGAACGGTCGGACCTTCAACATCCTCTCCCGGGTGGAGGGGGAGATCTTCAATGAATTCGTCACGGACGAAATGACGGGCGAGGTCATCAACGACGCCATTTTTCAGCGCAATCTGAATCTGGAGGCCCGTCTCAACGCAAGCCTCGAGAACACTGAAATCTCCGGCGGCGACAACGCGGCAACCGCCGAGCTGGAGCGGAACGTCACGGCCGGATCAGCAGACTACGATCTCTTCTGCTCCAACTCCTACAGGACCGCCGAATCCGCCTACAAAGGGTATCTGCTGAATCTCGCCGGGCTGGAATACGTCGATCTCTCGAAGCCCTACTGGGCGAACGGACTGAACGAAGCGGTCTCGATGGGCGGGAAGCAGTACATCGCAACCGGTCCCATGTCCCTGGGCTTTTACCGGTACATGATGGTGGATCTCTTCAACAAGAATCTTTTCGCTGCGGCAGAGGTCGAAATGCCCTATCAGACGGTGCTTGACGGAAAATGGACGCTGGATGTTCAGAATACCCTCGCTGAAGGCTTCTATCAGGACCTGAACGGCAACGGAGAGAAGGATGACGAAGACCGCTTCGGCTACGTCACCCGTATGGCGGGCGACACCTCTATCAACGACGGGTACTGGGCCTCGCTGAATCTGCGGAGTATGTCGAAGGACGCGGACGATTACGCCGCGCGCATTCGCTCGCAGATCGGCATGATGACGCGCCAGCGCACCTTAAAGGCCAAGCAGGACATCATCGAGCAGGTGATCGCGGA
>CACWLT010000133.1 GCA_902761695.1 uncultured Ruminococcus sp. | reverse complement strand
GACATTGGTTTTTTTTTTTTTTTTTTTTCATTTATCACATATAGTTAGTGTTACGCCCCTCTGCCTCACACCTCCAGCGCGTTGTCCGAAGCCAGAAGGACCGCCGTGACGTCCGCCGTCAGATCGCCCGCGGCCTCGTATTCCCCGTCGTCCAGGGTCAGGACCACAAGCCCTGCGGAGCGGAGGGCGTTTTTCTGCTCGTCCGAGAGGTGCGCGGCATAGAAGGGGATCCGGCCCTCCTCGAAGAGCTTCCGCTCCAGGATCCTGCCGTATTCCTCGCCGGGAACCGATACCGTCAGGGGCTTCTGGCGCAGATACCGGGCTCTTTCCTCCGGGGACACCGCCGCCGAGGACCCCGCGCCGATCCCTTCGTCGGACAGGGCTTCCGTGATGATGCCGCCGCCGGAGATCTCGTAGCCGTCCACGATGACGAACCGGCCGGTGGAGGGCAGGGCCGCCCCGATGTCAAAGGCGATGTCGTGCTCGCAGACGAAGGTGCAGTCCGCGATGTCGTGCTTTCCCGCGCATTCCGCCGCCGTGTTCTTCTCCAGCGAGGAGGCGTCCAGCACCGAGTGGATCTTCGTCACCCGGCAGGCCGTCCGCGCCGTCCCCGACTTGATGACGTATTCCTTCCCCGGCACAAGGGGTTCCCGCCCCAGCCAGAACATGCTGGCCCGGAAGGTACGCCCTACCTTCGGCGGCTCCTCCCCGGCCCGGCAGGCGATCTCGCCCCGGCGCACGTAGATCTGGGTGGTCATGGTGAAGCCGCAGGACTTCCCGGCCGCGAAGAGCTCCGGCTTTCTTGAGGAGTCCGCGTCCATGAACCATTCCTCGAGGGTCTTCACCGTCGTGGTCTTGCCGGAGGGATAGAACACCACCTGATCCCCCGCCCGGAGCGTCCCCGATTCGCAGAGTCCCGCCACGATGCGCCGGTCGTCCCCGCCTTCGGTGAACTTGTAAACGTCCTCCACCGGGATCCGGAGGGGCAGGGTGTCCTCGTGGCGTCCGCCCTCGAAGAGATCCAGCTGCTCCAGCACGTCCGGCCCGTCGTACCAGGGGGTCCTTGCCGAATGGGAGGCGATGTTGTCCCCCTCCATGGCGGAAACCGGGATGTAGCGGGCCGCCTCGATGCCGATGGAGGACAAAAATTCCGTGAAGTCCCGGCAGATCCCGTCGTAAACGGTCTTGTCGTAGCCCACCAGGTCGATCTTGTTCACCAGCACCGCGATCTGCCGGATGCCCAGCATCTCCAGCATGTAGCCGTGACGGCGGGAGTTCTCGCAGATCCCTTCCGCCGCGTCGATGACAAGCAGGGCCGCGTCCGCCCGCGATGCCCCGGTGATCATGTTTTTCAGAAACTCGATGTGGCCCGGCGCGTCGATGATGATGTACTTCCGCTTCTCGGATTCGAAGAAGCAGCGGGCCGTGTCGATGGTGATGCCCTGGGAACGCTCGTCCTTCAATGCGTCCAGCAGGAAGGCGTATTCAAAAGGCTTTCCCGTCCGGCGGCACAGCTCCCGGATCCCCTCGATCTTGCCGTCGGGCAGGGTGTGGGTGTCCGCCAGCAGACGGCCGATCACGGTGCTCTTGCCGTGGTCCACGTGGCCGGCCACCACGATGTTCATATGCGATTTTTCGGCAGCCATATCACATGTACCCTCCCCGTCTCAGCTCTTCCAGTCCGCCGCCGTCCTCCTTGTCCTGCTCCCGGCCGCTCCGTTCGGCGACCCGGGCGAACTTCCCGGATTTCAGCTCCTCGATGATCTCGTCCAGCGTGGAGGCCTCGGATTCCACCGGCTTCGTGCAGGGCCAGCAGCCCAGCGAGCGGTACCGTTTGCCGTCCCCCTGATTGAAATACAGGGACACCACGGGAACACCCTCCCGCCGGATGTACTCCCAGATGTCCACCTCCGTCCAGTCCAGCAGGGGATGGATGCGCACGTGGGTGCCGGGGGCGAAGTCCGTCTTGTACTGGCCCCAGAACTCCGGGGGCTGATCGTCCGCGTCCCAGTCTCCCGCCTTGTCCCGGGGAGAGAAGTACCGCTCCTTGGAACGGCTGCCCTCCTCGTCTGCCCGTACGCCCACGATGACGCCGGTGAAGGGCTCCCGGTTTTCGTCGACCTCGTACTGACCGGTCCTGTGGTTCAGCCGGTACCGGGGCCAGTCTCCCGCCAGGGTGTGGGTCAGGGCCTCGGTCTTCAGGCGGCGGCAGCATTCGATCCGGGTAGCGTTGCCGTCCGGGAAGGTCTCCTTTTTGTCCAGAGCCTCCCGGTTCTCGCCGTAGATCATGTCCAGGTTCCATTCCATGGCCAGCCGGTCCCGGTATTCGATCATCTCGGGGATTTTATAGTGGGTGTCCACATGGACCAGCGGGAAGGGGACGTGGCCGTAGAACGCCTTCCGCGCCAGACAGAGCAGAACCGTGGAGTCCTTGCCGATGGACCAGAGCATGCAGAGATTCCGGAAGGCCGAGTAAGACTCCCGGAGAATGTGGATGCTCCTCGATTCCAGCATATCCAGATGGCTGTATTGCATATATTTTCGTACCTCTGCGGTTTATTGATGTTCAGGAAAACGAAGTCCTTCCAGCGCGGCCTCCTCCGTGATGATCTGCATGGCGGCGGTGTCCCATTCCTTCATGAAGGCACCCGTGCGCCAGTGGAGATCCGCGCGTCCCTCGGCGATCATGCAGCCCTTGAGACAGGAGCCCGTGGTGACGACCTCGGCGATGCGGTCCCGGTTCAGCGCGAGGAACGCCTCCGTGTCCGCGTCCAGGTGGGAGCGGCTGACGGTGACCACCAGCCCGTCCGTGCGGTCGGACACGTGAAGCTCATCTCCCAGTCCCGGAGAAAAATCCTCCGTCAGCTCGCCGAAGGACAGCCGGTATGCCCCGATCCCCTCGGCGGCGTAGTACAGCATCTCCCGGGCCGGCACCGCGATGACCCCCGCCCGGACCTTCCGATCCTGGGCAAAGCCGATGGATACGCAGAACTCCCCGTTGTGGGAGAGGAATTCCTTCGTGCCGTCCAGGGGATCCACGATGAAGACCCCCGCCCGGTTGGAGAGCCGCTGCCCGGTGTCCTCCGCCTCCTCCGACAGAATGTCGTATTCGGGAAAGGCATTCCGGAGCATGGCGCAGATGCAGTCGTTGGAGGTCACGTCGGCGGAGGTCAGGGGGGACTTGTCCTCCTTGTACTCCACGGAATAGACGCCGTCGTAGTACTCCATGATCCGCTCCGAGGCCTCCCGGCCCGCGTCCAGCATCACACGGAGCAGCCGTTCCAGATCCCAGTCAACCTCGAGCGCAACCCGGACCAGAATGTCGGCGCAGCGCTCGGTGGGGTGGGACGCGGGAAAGGTGATGTCGGGGGCGACGGGCGGCTCGTAGGGAGCGGACACCCCGGTGAAGTCCCGGATCTCCCCGGCATAGGCTTTTTTGTAGAGCCCCTTCGGATCCCGCGCGGCGCAGGTCTTCACGTCCGCGGCCATCCAGACCTCAAAGAAAGCGGCGGCGGGGGAGATGATCTCCCGGGCCATCTTCCTGTCAGCCTCGGTGGGGGAGATGGTGCAGACGATCACGGTCATGCCGGAGGACGCCGCGATTTTCGCCAGTTCCGCGATGCGGCGGAGATTTTCGTGCCGGTCCTCGGGGGAGAAGCCCAGACCCCGGCAGAGGCCCGTGCGCACGGTGTCTCCGTCGATCATCAGGGCGGCGTGTCCGGCTTCCAGGAGCTTTTGTTCCGTCAGGGCGGCCACGGTGGATTTGCCGGAGCCGGAGAGACCGGTCATCCAGAAGACCGCGGGCCGGGAGCCTGTGATCCGCATGCGGGAGGCGGCGCCGGCGCGGGAGAGATACGGCGTGAGGTTGTCCCCCATGAAGCATAGTCCTGCCTTTCCATAGTCATACAAATTATATTATAATCCCGTCCCCGTTCCTCTGTCAAGGACGGCGGGGAAAAAGAATTGAATCCCTGCGGAAAACGGCAAATTTGGACCGGCGGGAACCGGTTGCATGGGCGGACCCGTGCGGAAGGAGGAAGATATGCGCTATACCGGCGGATACCGCAGAAACGCGGCGAATCGGACGAAAGAAAGGATCCCGGAGCATGGGGAGGACGCGAAGGCGATCCCAAAGCGGAGGCCGGACGGGGAGCGGCTGCTCTTCTCCCTGGGGATCCTGGCCGTAGCTCTGTGCCTGGCCGTTCCCCTGAACCGGAGCGGCGGATCCCACCCGGAAGGAACGGCGGATCCCCGGGCGGCGGTGGCGGTCATGAGCACGGCTGAGGACACCGGGGAAGAGGAAGTCCGGGATCAGACCGGGGACAGAGAGACGTCGGCGGAGGCGGAGGAATCGGTTTTCGACATCATCGGCCGGTTTTTCGCGGGCCTCATCACCGGCGGCTGACTGGGGACACTCTGCAGGCTGACTGCGGCGGTGCTGCTCCACGAGGGAGGACATCTCGCGGCGGCCCGGTTTTTCAGAATCCCCATGCGCAGAGGCCGGGGCGGGGCTTTCGGGATCCGCCTGACCTTCGACTTCTCCCGGGCGGGCTGGGGGCGGGAGGCGGCGGTGCACCTTGCGGGACCCGGAGCGGGTTTTTTTACAGCGGCGGTCTTTTCCCGGATCGATCCCGCCTTTTCCGCCGTGAACGCGGGACTGGCCTTCGTGAACCTGCTGCCCTTCGACGGCTTCGACGGCGGCGGCGCGCTGCTCTGCGTCCTTCTCTCCCGGACGGACCCCGCAAAGGCATCCCGTCTGGCGTCATGGGTATCGGCGGCAGCACGGGGACTTCTGTGGCTGGCTGCGGCGAGGCTGGCCCTTCTCCCGGAACCGGACGCGGGTCTTCTTCTCTTTGCCCTGGGTGAGCTGTGCAGGGCTCTGCCGACCGGGGTTGGCTGAAATCGCAGGTTGTGCGATTCGTCAAAAAACAACTGACAAGATTATATAATTTACCACTTGAAATTGTTTTTCGCTTTTTATATAATACCCATGATATCATGTCCCCTGTGCTCATTGCGGAAAGGACGGAATCAAAACAGGAGTGTGTGTAATGAAGAAAAAGAAGCTGACCTCCCTTCTGCTGGCTCTTCTGATGGTGCTTCCCGCCTTTGCCGCCGGATGCTCCGAGAGCTCGGAGAACAATACCGACACCAAGGATGCCGGCGGCGTCACGGCTTCCGCGGACAACGGCTCTGTGGACGCGGGCGACACCGCCGAGACCGAGTTCACCCGCGCCATGGTGAAGGACGACCTGCCGGACGATCTGGACTTCGGCGGACAGTCCCAGCTGGTCCTGGCCCGCACCAAGGCCTGGTTCACCGGCGAAATGTACGTGGAGGAGCTCAACGGCGAGACTCTCAACGACGCGGTCTACAACCGGGACATTACGGTAGAGAACCGGCTGAATGTGGTCATCGACTACTCCCTGGTGGATGACACCAACGGCGTGGTCAACAAGAACGTCACCGCCGGCGCGGACGAGGTTGCCATCCATGTGGGTTCCGCCGTGGACACCGTCCAGTACGGCGTGAACGGCAACTATTATAACCTGCTCGGCGAGCACCCGATCTATCTGAACCTCAGCCAGCCCTGGTGGAGCCAGTACTACACCCAGCAGGAATCCGTCATGGGCAAGGCCTTCTTTGCCACCGGCGACCTGTTCACCTCCCTCATCAAGCTGTCCTTTGTCACCTACGCCAACATGAAGCTGGTGAACGACTATCAGCTGGAGAGCCCCTACGAACTCGTCCGCTCCGGCCAGTGGACCTTCGACAAGGAAATGGAGATGGCCTCCCTGGTTCATGAGGACAAGAACGGCAACGGCGTCCGCGACAAGGCCGACAGCTACGGCATGACCCTGGCCGGCATGATCGGTCTGGACGTCTACTGGTCCGCCTTCGACCTCACCATCTGCGAGAAGGACCAGAACGACGTGCCCTCCTTCTCCGTGGACGAGGAGAAGATGTCCGCCGTCCTCGAGAAGCTCTACAGCTACTACATCGACTGCGAATACTGCTGGTGCCCGCCGAACCCGGATTCCGACAAGGAACAGGACGAGGTTGCCCAGATGCTGGCGGAGGACCGCATCCTATTCACGCCCCTGCGCATCATGCACACCGACCAGATCCGCGACATGGAAAGCCCCTACGGCCTGATCCCGCTGCCGAAGTGGAACGAGGAGCAGAGCAACTACTACACCTTTGTGCACGACCAGTATTCCATCGGCGGCATCCCGGTGTCCGTGCAGGATCCGGCCATGACCTCCGCCGTGATGGAAGCCATGGCTGCCGAATCCTACCGCTATGTGACTCCCGCCTACTACGACGTGGTCCTGAACGGAAAGTACCTGCGCGACGCGGACTCCTCCGAAATGCTGGAGCTGGCCATGGCCGGCGTCAAGATCGACTTCGGCTGGATCCACACCTACTCTCTGGGCTCCTGCTCCCAGGGCCTGCTCCGCGAGATCCTCTACAACTCCAAGAGCTCCAACTTCTCTTCTGTCTACAAGTCCAAGCAGAAGGCCTTCGCGAAGATGATGAGCAAGCTGGTGGAGAAGGTCGAGAAGATCGATCACTGATCCCGCACTCCTGCGCGATCCTGTCATAACAATCCCCGGCTGTCCTGCGAGAAAGGACGGCCGGGGCATTTTTGTCCGGTTCGGGATCCTTTGGTTACAGCTCCCCGCCGGGAACGCCGTTGTAGCTGATCCCGCTCTCCGTCAGCGTGACGACGGGGAAGCAGTCGTCGGAGTAGGCCGGATACTGCTCGGGACTGGGGACGTTGACGTAGAGGATCCCGTCCCGGCGGTCGGCGCGGAAGGTGTGGTGGTGGCCCTGGAACACAGCCCGGACGCAGCCGGATTCCGCGAGCAGCCGGCGGACCTTCTCCGCGTTCTGCAGCCGGAACCATTCGTCCGCGGGATCTCCCGTGTCCCAGTGGACGCAGTTGTGGGTGAAGACCACCGTGGGGACGGGCGTTTTCAGGAGTTCTGCCAGCCAGCGGACCTGCGCCTCGTCCAGAATGCCGTACCGCCAGTCGAAATTGTCCGCGGAATAATGGCTGCCGTCGGGGTTGACGTTGGTGTCCAGCAGAATGAACCGAGCGCCGCCCTCCGTGAAGCTGCCGTATGCCCGTTCCCTGCCAAGGACGGCAAGGCAGGCTTCGTAAGTGAGCTGCTGGAACTCGTGGTTGCCCGTGACCGGATGGACGGGGAAGCCGTATCCGCTCCAAAGGGTCATCATGTCGGAGAGCTGTCCGGCCTCTTCCTCCGCGTCCCGGGCGGGCTGGAGATTGTCCCCCAGGGAGACGGCGAAGGAGACTCCCGCCTCCCGGAAGCGCTCCAGCCCCCGGGCGAGATCCTCCATGGACCGGCCGCCGAAGCCCCGTTCCGGAAGCCCCGGAAGATTGGCGTGCAGGTCGGAAAACAGACCGAATCGGACGGGTGTCATGGCCTCTTCCTTTCTCCGGATCACAGGACCCGGCCCTCGAAGTACTCCCGCCAGACCTCGTCGGAGAACCAGGATTCGTCCCCGTGGTTGAGGCAGAGGTTTTCAATTACGCCGCGCCCGCCGCCTTCGGTCACCGACAGGACGGTGTTGCGGTTGGTCTTCGTTTTGAAGCCCACCTTCGGGTTCTTCACCAGGCTGCCGAAGCGTCCGTCGCAGCGGATCAGGGTCTGCGGGCCGCCCCGGTCGGAATACCAGAAGGCGAAGCAGTCCGTCAGGATGTCCCGCACGTTGTCGCCGAAGCGGAACCCGGAGCCGAACTGATCGCTGTAGCAGAAGTTCATCCAGTTGTTGCCGCAGAGATCCCGGAAGCCGCAGCTGTTCTCATAATCCGTGTTGTCGGAGGTATACAGGGTATGGAGGTTCCGGAGGCTGTTCCCCGCGGAGCGCAGATCCACCCCGATGAAGACGTTGGCGATGCGCATGTTTGTGAAGGTGTTGTCGTAGCCCTCCACCAGCACGCCGATCGAATCCGTTCCCCCCGTCCCCACGATGTTGACGGAGGAGATGTCCGCGTCGGAGGAGCCGGAGTTGGCCCCGTGCTTGATGTGGATGCCCACCTTCGCGTGCTTGACGGAGACGTTCCGGATTGCCGTTTCCCGCCCCGAATCGATGGAGACGGCCTTCGCCCTGCCGCCCCCGTCGATGACGCCGCCCGAGAGGGAATAATTGGATCCGTTGATGGTGATGGAATTAAAGGGTTCCTCGCCGCCCAGCCGGATCATGGCCTCGTCGGAATCCCAGTCCTCGGACGCCTGCACCACGGCGTAGTTTGCCAGCTCGAGGGACACGCTCTTTTTGGGATCGGCGGGGGTGCAGACGGGTTTTCCGATCCGGTACAGGCCGTCGGGGAGATACAGGGTGCGGTTGGGATTTTCGTCGATGAGCCGCTGCAGGTCTTCCGCCACGTCGCGGGATCCGTCCGTGGGCATGAAGTCCGCCGCGGAAAGTATGGATTGGTTCATGGATAATCCTCCTTTATGGGGTTGCTCTGCCCACATTGTACCACCGGGCCGGGATTTGCGCAAGCCGTTTTTTTCGCTTTTGTCCCGGGTTTATCCCGAATGGTTGCAATCGGCCCCGGTCTGTGGTAGAATTAGGCTGTAAACGATCATCCCCTGACCCGCGGGAGGAAAAACCATGTCGAAAGCCCCTGTATTGTTTGTGTTCGGCCAGTCCAACGCCCATGCCAGCGGCGTCGTTCTGCCCGAGGAGGAGCGGATCAAGACGCCCATGAAGCACGTCCTGACCCTGCCCCGGGCGGAGAATCAGGCCTACTCCCCCCATCCCGTGGTGTGGCGGGGTTATACCTCGGCGGGCACCAATCTCGGGGAGACCCAGGACCACACCGCCTGCTTCCCCACGGAGTACGCCCGGCTGTGGGAGGATCGCGCCGAAGCGGAGCGCCTACCGGATCTGCACATTGTCCGGATCTCCATCGGGGCACAGGGCGTCACGGAGGGGCAGATGTGGCACCCGCTCCACCCTCGGCGCATGATCCCCGGCCCCCGCGGCACGGCGGATATCGCCCTGTTTCCCTTCTCCTGCGACGTGATCCGGCGGGCGCTGGACGATCTGCGCTCCCGTGGCATGGAGCCGGTCGTGCTGGGCCTGCACTGGTTCGGCACGGAGGAGGAGACCGGGGTGCCCGTGGAAAAGCTGGACGTGCTGCCCGTGCTTCACCGGGTGCTGATCCGGGGCTGGCGGGAGGCGGCGGGATGCCGGGTGCCGGTGGTACTCTGGAAGCTGCGCTGCACGGACCGAAGCGCGTCCATGGGGGAGGATCCCCGCTGCATCGAGACCATCAACGCCTGCTTCGATACGCTTTCCCTGACGGAGGCAGATGTGTGCACGGCGGATCCCCGGGACTGCCCGGCCTACGATCCCGGAGACTACTTCAACAACGGCCTCTACGCCGACGGCTGCCACCTCTCCGCGTCGACCAACCGGTGGATGGCGAAGACTGCCCTGGAGCGGGAGCTGACACGAATCGGATAAATACTAAAACCGCACGGCACCGCCCGGAATCGGCATGATCGGGGATTTTCATTCCCCCGCCCGATTCCGGCTTTTTTGAACAGAATGTAAACTCCCTAGCAGCCCCTTGACATATCGGTTTAGGTGATGTAAACTATGCTCGGAAAGTCTACTTTATGTAAACTGTAAAATGGAGGGAACAGGCATGAACGACATCACGCTGGGCGAAATCGAGGCGAAATTCGCGGACCTGATCTGGGAGAACGAGCCGCTTCCCTCGGGGGAGCTGGTGAAGCTGGCGGAGGCGGCCCTCGGCTGGAAGAAATCCACCACCTATACGGTCCTTCGCCGGCTCTGCGAAAAGGGCCTGTTCCGCAACGAGGGCGGGGAGGTCCGCGCGGCTGTGTCCCGGGAGGAGTTCAACGGACGCCGTTCGGAGCAGTTTGTCAAC